>CAYNTZ010000001.1:0-37999 GCA_964400365.1 uncultured Planctomycetales bacterium
ATTCCAATTCATAAATTTATGTAAGCCCCCGGCATGTTCCATAATCTCAAGGCCAGGGCGTAAATATAAATGATAGGTATTAGACAACAGCACCTCAGATCCCATATCATTGATATCAACACTCGACATGGTCTTAACGGTCGCGGTCGTGGCCACCGGCATAAAGAAGGGCGACTGGATACTGCCATGCGGCGTGGCAATGATCCCTCGGCGGGCGTCGGTGTTGCTGTCTTTATTAATTAATTGAAAAAATTTCATAGGATTAACATGGCATCACCATAACTGTAGAAACGGTAACGCTCCTTGATAGCCTCATTATACGCCTGCATCATTAATTCATAACCGCCAAAGGCACAAACCAACATCAATAAGGTGCTGCACGGCAGGTGAAAATTAGTAATCAAATGGTCAATGCGCTTAAATTCATAACCGGGATAAATAAAGATATCCGTCTCCCCGGCTAATTGGCCGCTGATCGCCGCTGATTCTAAAACCCTACAGCTGGTTGTCCCAACCCCCACCACCCCAATCCCGCTAGCCCGAGCTTTAAGCACGTCTTGATAAATCGCCTCATTAATCACATAAGGCTCACTATGCATGGGATGCTGGCGGATATCAGCGCTTTCAACGGGCTTAAATGTCCCATAATTAATATGTAAAGTCAACTCCAAAAATTTATCCCCACGCGCCTTCAAAGACGCTATTAACTCCTCAGAGAAGTGCAACCCCGCTGTTGGTGCCGCCACCGACCCTGCTTGCTTGGCATAAACCGTTTGGTAATCTTCATGGTCACTGGCCTCATCGTCCCGATTAATATAAGGCGGTAAGGGGATATGCCCCACCTCCCTTAAATGGTCAAGGATATTGGGCTTATTAAAACGCACAATGCGCTTCTCCCGATCAACCAAGACCGCCTCAACCCCATGGCTAAAGGCCATCACTTCCCCCACCTTGATCTTTTTTAAAGGTCGTAACAAGGCTTCAAAAGAAACCCCATCACCTTGTGCCTTTAATAAAAAAATCTCCACCTCACCGCCGGTCTTCACCTTATGCCCCAATAAACGCGCGGGGATAACCTTGCTGTTATTAACCACAAACACCGACGGCGTTGGTAAATATTGGCCAAGATTGGCAAAAGTGTCATGAATGATGCCTTTAGTCTTACGGTCAATCACCATCAGCCTCGCCCCATCACGGCGAGACAGCGGGTATTGCGCGATTAAATCATCGGGCAAATCATAATGGTAGGCTCTTAAATCAAAAAGGCTATTGGGCTGTTGGTCTTGAGGCAAGCTCATGGTAATCAATTAATGCGGCACCTGGATAATAATAACTCAATATTTGCTTATAGGTAAATTGCTGGGCAGACATGCCGCGCGCACCCCATTGGCACATGCCAACCCCATGCCCCCACCCCTTACCAACGATATCAACATAATAACCCTGCATGATGATCTCATAATTATTACTCTTTAATAAATTAGGCCCCAAAACTTCCCTAAAATCCTTACCCTTCATGACTAATTGCTTTCCCTCACGGTCAGTAATCCTCAGCCTGTCAATGCGCTCAGAACGGTTACGGCTAATCACAGCAATATCTTTAATCAATCCTATCTTATACCCACGGCGGTTTAACGCATCCTGCACATCTTTTAGGCGAAAGTTACGCTTCCATTGCATGTGCGGAGAGTCTTGGCAGAAGTTACACGGCACACCCTTAAGCGGCCCTATACTATCCATATCCCACATCTGGCTGACCTCCTCCGTCATGCCAGCACAAGCCGCATGAAAATACGCAGGCAACACCTTTTTATTAAAAGACAAGACCTCACCCTCGGTACGGTCTACCGCCAACCCCGTACGGTAACGCTCCGACTCATGCCCACCATAAACTTGGGAATAAATATCATTAGTCATATCAAATTCTTTATTTAAGCTATCCTTCATTGAATAGAGCGCATAGGTGCGGGTGGCGACAGCCTGCGCCTTTAACGCTTCCATCGGCCAATGATGGGAAACCTCATGATACAAAACCCCTTTAACATAATCCTCAATATTAATGCCATTAACGGCAGTAATCCGGTTATCCTTGGTCCGAACCAAGATTAGCTTCCCGCGAAAGCGTTTATTATTCAAGGTAATCGTGGCATCCTTGGCTGGCTCCACAATTAATTTTTGTACCGCATAGACATCCAGCCCCAGCAATATCCCCTTGTCAAGCAAACGCAACTTTACCTTAGGCAATCTGTTATCACGTTTTAAAACCTTGCCATTTGATTCATCCCGCAAGGTGTACGAACCTGCAATAGCTATGGTTAATTCCCTGGCATCACGGGCCACCGCTACCCGCACCATCTTAGGCTTAAGTGCCTCTGCCTTAGACGGCGCTTTCTGGGCATTAGCGGTAAAAACCGTTGCCGTTAAAAGGGAAAACAAAAAGAATAATGTTAAAACTAATGGTCTCATTTTTTGGATAATAATTGCATAACAATGCTTAGAATAATGCTTAATAAAATACAAGTCGCTAGAGGAAAATAAAAGGTAAAGTTGTCTTTTTTTATAAAGATATCACCAGGAAGCTTGCCCATGCCTGGAATCTTGCTGGCAACAAATAAACACGCACCAGTTAAGACTAAGAATACGCCTGCAATCATGACCCATTTAGCCATTTCCTGCATCTTACCTATCCTTTAGCAGATAAATGATCAAAGGCTTCCTGGGTTAATTCCCTACCCCTAGAGGTGCGGCGCATAAAACCCACCTTTAATAAAAAAGGTTCCACCACATCAACCAAGGTATCAACTTCCTCGTTGAGGGTTGCAGCTAAAGCCTCAACCCCTACTGGCCCGCCATTATAATGAGTCTTTATTACAGTTAATAATTTACGGTCTAAATCATCCAGCCCAAAGGCATCAATACGCAAGGCCTTCATGGTTTCATTAACAACTGCGATATCGACATGGTTCTTACTACCCTTCACCTGCGCGTAATCACGGCAACGGCGCAATAAGCGGTTAGCAATACGCGGGGTCCCACGGGCCCGGGCTGCAATCAACAAGGCCGCCTGGGGATCTAATTGCACGCTTAACTTAACAGCGGCAGCCGAAACAATGCGCGCCAAATCTGCATCTTCATAAAACTCTAAATGATAGAAAATACCAAAACGGTCTCTTAAGGGGGTCGTTAACAAACCACTTCGGGTAGTTGCACCAATCAAGGTAAATGGCTTTAAATTAAAATTGATGGTCTTGGCATACGGCCCCTTATCCACGATGAAATCAATCTTGAAATTTTCCATCGCCGGATAAAGAAACTCCTCTACCGACTTAGACAAACGATGGATCTCATCAATAAACAGGATATCGCCTTTTTCTAAATTGGTAAGGATACCGATAAAATCCCCTGGCCTGTCAATGGCTGGCCCTGAGGTCACCGTGATGCGCGCGCCCATTTCATTGGCAATAATATGTGACAAGGATGTCTTACCTAAACCCGGAGGGCCTGAAAATAAGGTGTGCTCTAAAGGTTCGCCACGCTGTTGGGCTGCCGCAATCGCCACCTGCAAACCTTTAACTAGATCAGCCTGACCTACAAAATCTGTCAGGCTTTCAGGGCGCAGGGATAAACTCACCACCTGATCTTCTTCAGTTTCCTGCGCTAGGACAAGGCGTTTAATTTCTTCCATAACTATCTCTTCTTACTCTTATGCCGACGGGTTAGCATCTGTCGGCAACTCATGGGCCGTATTGCGGATAATCTCCACATCATCAAATTGATGACGCTGAACAGCAATGATTTCTTTTTGCCGGATAAGTTCCAGCATCGCACAGAAGGTGCAAATAGCTTCCACCTTATCATTACAACGGCGGAAAATTGCCATTAATGATAGTTGCGGCGTATCAAGCAGCCAATGCAAGAGCGAATGGATTTGACCCTCAACGGAGAATTCTTCTTTTTGAATCTGATAATCTTTCTTTTCCGGAATATGCTGCAGCGCTGCTGATAAGGCATTAATCAAATCAAATAAGGTCGCCTCAATAAAAACCTCCTGGGCTTCTTCCTTAATTGCATTAAGCTTTTCTTCATCAACCGTACGCCCAAATAAATCCTGTCGATATAATTCCTTTTGCTTTAACTGCTCAGCCACAGCCTTAAATTGCTGATACTCCTCTAAACGGCGCACCAACTCACTGCGCGGGTCTTCTTGAGGGCCATCAGCCAATGGGTCTGGTGGAAGCAGCATACGCGATTTAATCTGCATTAAACTTGCTGCCATCACCAAAAAATCACCAACAATTTCAAGGTCTAACATCTTCATCATGTCAATGTATTCCAAATACTGCTCGGTAATCAAGGAGATCGGAATATCACAGATATCAATGTCGTTCTTTTTAATTAAGAAAAGCAATAAATCAAGCGGCCCCTCAAATTTATCTAAATGGATCTTATAGCTCATGAAAATACCGCCTCCTTAACTTCAACCATGGTGGCCTGGGCTATGGCACGCGCCTTTTTAGCCCCGTCATTAAGAATATCTTGAACATAGTCCTTCTTGCCTGACAATGCTGCCCGCTTTTCACGGATAACACCTAGATGATCAACTAAATGGCTCGCCAATATTTTCTTACAATCCATACAACCCTTTTGCGCTCCTTCGCACCATTGACGAACCTCCGGCTGAACTTGCGGGGCAAAGGTCTTGTAATAAGAAAAAACATTGCATTCATCCGGATGCCCCGCATCGATTTTCTTCAATCGCTTAGGGTCCGTAATCATCTTTAAGGCCTTGGCATTAATCTCATCGACACTGTCTGACAAATTAATGGTATTGCCATAGCTTTTGCTCATCTTGCGGTTATCTAACCCTAAAAGCCTTGGGGTTTGAGTCAAGATGGCCTTACAATCCGCGAACACTTCTTTTTTATACAGGAAATTAAAACGGCGGGCAATTTCACGGCATAATTCTAAATGAGGCAGTTGGTCCTCACCGATCGGTACAGCATCAGCCTTATATAATAAAATATCTGCGGCTTGTAAAACAGGATAACCTAAAAAGGCATAGGTCTGCAAATCGCGTGAGGTGATTTCCCGTAATTGTTCCTTATAGGTGGGGTTGCGCTCCAACCAACCTAAGGGGGTCAGGCAGGAAAGCATCATCTGCAATTCCAAATGCTCTTTTACATCGGACTGCACATAACAAATGCTTTTATCAGGATCAATGCCACAAGCAATCCAGTCGGTGACCATGTCTATGATAAAGCTGCGCATCTCCTTAGGGTTTTCATACTCCCCCATCAGCGCATGCCAATCAGCGACGGCAAAGACACAACGGTATTCTTTTTGAAGCTCAACCCAATTATGCAAGGCGCCAAGCAGGTGACCTAGGTGCAGCTTGCCTGTTGGACGCATGGCAGAGAAAACGGTTTTTGACATACCCTTCCCTTATAACCTACGCGCAATTGACTCAATATCAAACACTTCTAAGATATCACCAACCTGGATAGCATCAAAATTAGCAATGGTAATGCCGCATTCAAAATTTTCCCCTACTTCTTTCACATCGTCCTTAAAACGCTTTAAACTGCTGATATGCGTCGTATGCACCACCTGGCCATTACGTACAATTTCAACCTGGGCTTTGTTACGCACCTTGCCCTTTTGCACATAACAC
The DNA here is from genome assembly GCA_964400365.1 of uncultured Planctomycetales bacterium. Classification (GTDB taxonomy): domain Bacteria; phylum Omnitrophota; class Gorgyraeia; order Zapsychrales; family Fredricksoniimonadaceae; genus CAYNTZ01. The sequence continues at coordinate 5,672 of CAYNTZ010000001.1, forward strand.
CCGGCAACCACACCCTTACTACTTAACTTAAATACATTGCGGATTTCCACCTTAGCCACAAAATGCCGCTTTAACCTAGGCGCCAATAAACCTTCCAAAGCCTTGCGCACATCTTCAACCGCGTCATAAATAATGCGGTATTCGCGCACATCAACCAAGGTCTTTTCTAATTCCTGGCGAGCCTTCACATCCACAGAAACGTTAAATGCAATAATAATCGCATTTGACGCCTGCGCTAAAATAACATCGGAAGCGTTAACATCACCAACCCCCACATGCATGAAACGCAATTTGACTTCATTGGTCGGTATCTTATTTAAACTTTCTTTTAAGGCTTCAATTGAACCCTGCACATCTGATTTGATCAATACACGCACTTCTTTAATTTCACCTTGCTGAATCTGTGAATACAAATCTTCCAAGGAAACCTTGGCCGTGCCTGATAATTTCTCATGCTTAATCTTCTCTTGGCGCACCGCGGCAATTTCCTTTGCCTTACGCTCATCTTCAACAGCATAAAACATATCACCCGCTCCAGGCACTTGAGAAAGCCCTAAAATCTCAACCGGCATAGATGGGCCAGCTTCCTTAATTGGGTTCTTCTTATCATCAAACATCGCCTTAATCTTACCGGCAAAAGGCCCCACCACAATGGCGTCCCCTTCACGCAAGGTCCCGCTTTGCACAATTAAAGAAGCAACCGCCCCACGGCCCTTACTGATATGCGCTTCAATAACTATACCGGAAGCCTTTTTGTTAGGGTTTGCCCGCAACTCCAAAACTTCCGCCTCAAGCAGGATGCGTTCAAGCAATTCATCAATACCTTTACCCGTTAAGGCAGAAACACCAACCACACCCACCTTACCGCCCCAATCTTCAGATAATAAATCATGTTCTGTTAACTGCTTCTTAACACGATCAGGATCGGCTGTCTTCTTATCAATCTTATTTAATGCCACAATAATCGGGACATTAGCCGCACGCGCATGGTCAAGGGCTTCTTGAGTTTGAGGCATCACCCCATCGTCAGCCGCAACAACGAAGACAACCACAGCGGTAATATGAGCTCCCCGCGCCCACATTGCAGTAAACGCCTCATGCCCTGGCGTATCCAAGAACGTAATAGTGCCTGTACTCGCCTTAACAGAATAAGCCCCGATATGCTGGGTTATCCCGCCATGCTCACCTTCCGCCACCTTAGCCGAACGGATACGGTCTAACAAGGATGTCTTACCATGATCAACATGCCCCATGAAGGTCACCACCGGTGCACGCGGCTTTAATGTCGCCGGGTCATCTTTTTCCTGCTGGTGAACATCAATCAATTTCTCTTCCTGAGTCTTAATCTTAATAACGTTAAAACCAAAACCTTCAGCCAACTTCTGGACTATCTCTTCACCTAGATTCTGGTTTACATTAGCAAAAATGCGCATATCCAATAATTTTTTTAACACAACATTCACCTTCTGGTTTACACAGACGGCAAAATCTTTTACGGATATCGGGACTTGAACTTCCAAATCCTGCAACGGGCCCGCCACCACAGGCACAGGCATCACCGCAGAAGCAATGCTCGCCGAAGGCTGAGCATCACGCCCCCTCCCAAAACCACCGCCATCTTCAGGGCGACGGCGCTTTTTAGCTAAGGGCTTAACCGCTTCAAAAGGAGGAATAATCTTATGGGACACCATCTGAATAACAGGAGCAGCTGGCGGCGCAGGAGGCACAACCTTAGGCGCCTCAACCTTTACGGGAGGAGGAACAACACTTGGCTTAATCGGCGCAGCAACAGGAACAACTTTAGGTAATTCAACCTTAGGCAATTCCATCTTAATTGGTGCAGCGGCTTGCGGTTTTGCAAGAATCTCTACCGGCTTGGCCTTAGGCGCATCATCAACATCATCCTTCTCCATCGCCGATGTTTTTTTCTTTACAACAACCTTCTTCTTAACAACCTTCTTTGCCGCAACTGGTTTATCCGCATCCGCCTTCTTAGGCGCAGATTTAGCTTTCTTAACTGCCTTCTTGGGCTCTTCAACCTCCACTACTTTCTTCCCGATACCTTCTTCAGCCAAGGCATCACGCAGGATCATTTCAACAACAGCCGTTATTTCACCGCCATCCTTAGCGCGTAATTTCAACGCCTTAATCTTATCCAAGATAAAGGTTTCAGTAATTTTTAATTCTTTAGCTAAATCTGCTATGCGCATAAATATCTTTCTTTTGAACTAATATGTTTTACTCTTGCTCTTCTTGAGCCTCATCTTCATCAGCCACAGCAGTAGCGGCTTTCACATCTTCAACAGCAGCCCCCTGCTTGCCCTTTTGTTTTTCTTCCCATTGTTTAGCTGAATAGATGTCTAATTCCCAACCAACTAGTTTACTCGCTAAACGCACATTTTGTCCATATTTTCCGATAGCCAAGGACAATTGGTCTTCATCAACGATTATATTGACACGCTTATCATCGGAAATCAATTGCATCTGTGCAATTTCTGCAGGAGACAAGGCCGCCTGGATGTATTCTTTGATATCATCGGAATAACGCACAATATCAATCTTTTCACCGTGCAGCTCAGTCACGATATTCTTAACCCGGCTGCCACGCATCCCAACGCACGCCCCCACACAATCAATCTTTTCATCTTTAGAATAAACCGCAATCTTGGTGCGCTCACCAGGATCACGGGCGATGGCCTTAACTTCTATGATACCTTCATAAATCTCAGGCACTTCCAATTCAAACAAACGTTTTACAAAATGCGGATGGGCACGCGATAAGACAATCTGAGGACCACGATTTTCCTTGCGCACTTCCAGCACATAGGCACGGATACGTTCGCCTTGACGAAATTCTTCCTTATTGCTTTGCTCACTCTTAGGTATTAACGCCTCGCATTTGCCTAAATCAACAATAATATTACCCCGCTCAAAACGGTACACCGCCCCTGAAATAATTTGACCGATACGCAGGTTATATTCATTAAAAACCACATCCTTCTCTGCTTCACGGATCTTTTGGATAACCACCTGCTTGGCTGTTTGTGCGGCAATACGGCCGAATTCACTAGAATGGATTTCTTCGTCACCCGCCCAGGCGGTAATCTTGCCTGTCCGACGATCCAAAACCACCTTAACGTCTTCTTCTTTATCAACCGTCCAAATCTTACGGGCAGCAGATGCCACAGCCGCTTCAACAGCCGCAATTAAAGTATCCTTATCAATACCCTTATCGCGCTCTAATTGTTCTAAGATTGTCATTAACTCACTGTTTTCCATGATTCTTCCTCTCTTCTTATGTTAAATAACCAACATCCCTCTAATAATATTTGATAATGGGATAATAACGCGCTTATCCTTCTTCATCACAATCGTCACTGATTGATCATCAATGGCCGTTAAAATCCCCGCCAATCCCTTTTTCCCTTCCTGAGCTTCCTTCAATTCAACTTCAACCGCCGCATTTAAATTGCGGGCAAAATCTTTAAGCGTTATTAACGGCCTATCTAAACCAGGTGACGAGAACTCTAGGGAATAACAGTCCTCAGGAATAACCCCTGCGGCATCAATGGCGGCACTAATGGCTTTATTAAGTGTACAACATTCACCTATTAAAATGCCACCTGTTAATTTATCTGCCGTTATTTGAATCAGGATGTCCCGCCTATGCTGGCCAACCTTTAATTCAATAAGATCAACACCCGCCTGCGCTAATAAAGGCTTAGCCACCTCTAAAACGTGCTGAATAATTTTATCAACTGTTAACTCTGCCATAATGATAGTATCTCTGCTGCTGCCTTATCCTTATCAACCAATTTCGTTTCACCTGTCCGGCGCACCTTAATTTCAACCTGATTGTTTGCCAACGCACGCTTACCAATCACAATACGGTAAGGAATACCAATTAAATCCGCATCATTGAACTTACGGCCGGCGCTTTCATCCCGGTCATCCAGCAAAACTTCCAAACCTGCAGCCTTTAATTGGCTGTAATATTCCTGCGCTAATCCAAAAGCTTGCGGGTCTGACACTTGCACCGGCAACACCTCAACATCAAAAGGAGAAATTTCTTTAGGCCAAATAATCCCGCCCTGATCATTATTGGCCTCAATCACCGCCGCAATCAAACGGCTCACCCCAATGCCATAACAACCCATAATCATGGGCTTTTGTTTGCCATCTTCATCAACATACAAAGCCCCTAAGGCTTGTGAATACTTTGTCCCTAATTGAAAAATATGGCCCAACTCAATGGCCACCTTACGCTCCCAAACACCACCTGCTGGAGCGCAACCACCTTCATCTTTCACCACCTGCCCATTTTCTTTATTAACCCACACCGCATCCTCACCAATAGGGGCCGCAACTAAAAATTCATGCGACACGGAACCACCCATCGCCCCACTATCCGCTGCCACCACAATCACATCCAGGCCGCAACGGGCAAAAATCTTCTTATATGCCCCTAACTGCAATTCATAATTCTTCTGTAAACCAGCCACATCACGGTCAAAACTATACGCATCCTTCATGATAAATTCACAGGCACGCACAATACCATAACGGGTACGCATTTCATCACGGAATTTCGTCTGAATCTGGTAAAGCGTCAAAGGCAATTGGCGGTAGCTCTGAACGAATTGACGGGTCAAATCCGTAATAATCTCCTCGTGCGTCGGCCCCAGGCACATGCGGTGGCCTTTCTTATTATCAAACTGCACCATCACCTCTTTAAGAGTCTGGTCACGGCCGGTCTTTTGCCAAATTTCAATAGGATGCATCGCCGGCATTAATAATTCATGGCAGCCAATGGCATTCATCTCTTCACGGATAATCGCCTCAACATTAGCCAAAACCCTAAAACCAAGCGGCAGGTATGAGTACACACCCGATGTCAACATATGCACCAAACCAGCACGCAAGGATAACTGGTGGCTAACCGCTTCCGTACCAACTGGAACTTCCTTCATTGTTGGGATTAATCCCTTTGACCACAACATATCAAAACCTTTCTATTCAAAAAAACCTGCCGGCAATTGCACATTACGTTTGACAAACTTATCATAGCAAGATGGTTTTTTCTTGGCCATCACCCACTCGCCAATAACCTTGCCATCCGCACCAACCTTTTCCTGTTTAAAAGTAAAAATATCTTCCAAGGAAATCTTGCCCGCATCCTTATCATGGCGCAAGTCCGTGATATTAACAACCCGGCGAACCCCGTCAAGAAACAACTCCTGATAAACAATCAAATCAATGGATGTCGCTAACTGCCGCTGTATTTGTTCACCACTTAAACGGATACCGGACATCAACATCATCGTGATCATCCGATTAAAACACTCTTGGGGCGAATCTGCGTGCACAATAGCCAACGCCCCCGCATGCCCAGATGAAATTGATTGCACCAAATCCAGGATTTCTTCCCCACGCACCTCACCAATAATAATGCGGTCAGGGCGCATACGCAGGGAATTAATAAACAAATCACGGATAGTCACCTGCCCCTTACCTTCAATATTTGGTGCCTTGGACTGCAAAGAAACCACATGTTCTTGCATTAAACGCAATTCAGCCGTGTCTTCAATAGTGATGATGCGTTCATGTTCCGGAATATGGCGAGAAAGAACGTTCAATAAGGTTGTTTTACCGCTTCCGGTTGACCCGCAAAAAATAATGTTCAACTTTGCCTTGATCGCCGCAATCAAGAACGCTGCCATCGGCTTATTTAAGGTTGACTTCTCAATCAAATCATCAATTGTCGTCAATTCACGAGAAAACTTACGTATCGTCATAACCGGGCCCTGCTGTGAACACGGCGGCAAGATAACATTAACACGCGACCCATCAGCCAAAGAAAAATCAACATAGGGCTGAGACTCATCAACCCGGCGGCTGGATCCAGACGCTGCAATAATCTTTTGTATCGTATGCATTAAATTCGCGTTATCCGGAAAATGCACATTAGTCTTTTCAATGCGTCCAGCCCGTTGGATATAAACCGACTTAGCCCCATTAACCATGATCTCGCTAACCGTTGAATCTTCGACAAAAGGACGGATTGGCCCCAAGCTCACCACTGAGGACACCAACTCACGGATAATGGCCCCGCGTTCTTCTATCGATACCGTCAATTGAGTCTCTTGGCAAAGCTTTGTAATAGCCGCGTCGACAAAGGCTCGCAACTGGTCTTCCTGCATATTATCTTTAACAGCCAAGAAATTTGTCTTTGATATCAGGTAATGATGGATGCGCGCCTTAATCTCGTTGTGGTCAAAACTTGCCATAGACTCTCCTCACACGTTAAGAACCGATACCCTTAAACACTTGCATCAACTTATCAATCAAACCAATCCGTTCAAAATCAACATAAAAAACAAATAAGGCCAACGCGATAATTAACACAAAACCAAGACGCGCTATCCCCATTTCCATCTTTAATGATAAGGCCTTGCCACGTAATTTCTCAATCGCTAACAACAGTAAGTGCCCCCCATCCAAAGGAATAATCGGCAACAAATTAAAAATAGCCAAGGATAAGCTAATCACGCCCATGATATGCAGCAGGAAAGCAAAGCCAACTGTAATGGCAAATTTAATCACAAAGAACATCCCCACAATACCCATAGCTTCCTTGGGCGAACGCATGCCAATCAGCATCTCAAAAAGCGCCCCGTAGGTCTTAACAGAAATACTGACTAATTCTTCACCCGCTTTCTTAAAAGACCCCCAAAAGCCATAGCGCGTCACCACAATATTATCCGCATCCTTAATAGGCATTGGCCCAACCCCAATACGACGAGCCTTATGTTCCCTACCAAAAATATCCTTTTGGGATTGTTCTTGAGGGTCAATCACCACATCTAGCCTTGACCCATCACGTTCCACAACCACATCTAAACGCGCAGCTAACGATGATGTCACCGCCTCTTGTAATTGCGGCCAATGCGCGATAACCTTACCATCAATGCTAATTACCTTATCCCCCGTCTTTATCCCCGCTTTCTGAGCCGGCGAATTGTCCACCACCTGACCAACAACAGCAGGGACTTTTTGCGCTGACGCTTCCATGTCGACATAGCCAAGGTTAAAAACCAGCCAAAAACAAAGATAGGCAAAAACAATATTAACCACCGGACCCATCAGGACAATCAAACCGCGCTGGCCAACGGATTTAGCAAAATACTCATCAGCCGCGCCCTTACAATTGCTCCGCTCATCCCCAGCCATCTTGACATAACCACCCAAAGGAATCGCACACAAGCAAAATTCCGTACCATCATGCATCCAACCAAATAATTTAGGGCCAAAACCTAACGAAAATTGGTCTACCTTTACCCCGCACTTGCGCGCGGTAATGTAATGGCCCCACTCATGAACGACAATTAAAATACTTAAAATAAAAATGAAAATTAATAACGACATTTTTTATCCTTACCTTAACAGCTTGGCTAAAATGGCTTGAGCTTCCCGGCGGGCCCATTGATCCGCATCCAGGATATCCCCTAGCCCCGGGGACTTTATTATTTTATGACGGGCTGTTACTTTTTCAACGACTTTATAAATTGATGTAAACCTTAAATCCCCACTTAAAAAAGCTTCCACCGCTTCTTCATCAGCGGCATTTAACACCGCCGGCATTGTCCCCCCTAAGCGCGCCACATCAAGAGCCAGCCCTAAAGCTGGGAATTTCTTAAAATCAGGTGCCACAAAATTTAATTGCCCTAAACATGGGAAATCCAAATCTGCCAATCCCGACGGTAAACGTGCTGGATAGGTCAAGGCATATTGAATAGGCAGGCGCATATCCGTCACACCTAACTGCGCCAATATCGACCCATCCTGGAATTCCACCATGGAATGCACAATAGCTTCTGGATGAATCACCACCTTAATCTGGTCAACGCTTAAGCCAAATAAACGCTGGGCTTCAATAAACTCAAAACCCTTATTCATCAAGGTGGCTGAATCAACGGTGATCTTCGCCCCCATTTTCCAACGCGGATGGCGTAAAATATCTTTAACCGTCATGCGTTCAAACTGTTTAGCTGGCACATTTAACAACGCGCCACCCGAGGCTGTCAAATGCACCCGCTTTACCGGAGCCTTTTGCCCATCGAGACATTGAAAAATTGCACTTTGTTCGCTGTCAACCGGAATAATACGCGCGCCATGTTTCTTGGCTTCACGCATAATCAGGTCACCCGCAATGACCAAGGCTTCCTTATTTGCCGGCGCAATCACCTTACCCGCCCGCGCCGCTGCTAAAAAAGGTTCCAAGGCTCCAGCCCCACGCATGCCAATCACCACCACATCTACTTCTTTTAAAGCCGCTAGATGCGCACAATCACTGGATGAATAAAACTTAACACCTTTAATGCCGGCCTTCTTAAAATACCTTAACCCTTCTTCACCAACCGCTACGTGTGCGGGCTTATATTTACGCACCTGCTCTTCTAATAACTTAAAATTGCTATACGCCGTTAAGGCAACTACTTTAAATAATTTCGGATATAAATCCACCACCTTTAAAGTGCTTAATCCAATTGAACCCGTCGAACCTAAAATTACTATGTTACGTTTTTGCACCATGTACCTAAGTGAATGGTTAGGGCGATGGGAGTTTGTGAAGGCTGAAACATCCCCCACCATATGCCACCCTTACAAAATTAATTTATCGACAAACCACAACCGTACGCTGTTGAGAATGTGCATGTGTTGTGGGGGTTGGGGGGTGTTGAAGCCAGAACAAAGCTCCCCTCGCCCTAACCACCACGGACCGCACAGCTAAAACACTTATTTAATAGTCAACTTATTGCAATGTCATTAACATCGAGCTCATGTATAGATAGAATGCCGGCGCTGAAAACAATAAACTGTCAATCATATCCAACACACCACCCATCCCCGGCAGCAATTTCCCTGAATCCTTAACCCCGCAATCACGCTTGATCAATGATTCCGACAAATCACCTAATTGCCCCAACAAACCAAAAAATGCACCCATCAATAATATCTGCCACCAAGGCAAGGCCACCGGCAAGAACGATTGCACGCTTAGGGCCATTAATGCGGAAACAGCCAATGCCCCTACACCCCCCTCAATCGACTTATTAGGACTAACCTTGGGCATTAACGGGTGCTTACCAAATCTTGTCCCAATCAACAAGGCGCCGACATCCCCGCTTTTTGTCACCAACAAAATAAAAGCTAATAACTTAATCCCATCCATACCAGGGAGCATCAAACGAATCTTAACCAAGAAAGAAAAGAACCAGGCTACATATAAAACCCCAAACATGGTCGTTGATAACCCAAGAATGGCGTTGCGGTTATCTTGACGGGCAAATTGCATGAATAAAATAAGCAAGAAACCAATAACAATAAATAACAATTCCCAATTGCGGGTTAATTCAAACCGGGTGAAAATCGATAGCGGGATTAAAATGCCAATAAAAATACCAGTATACGAATAAATCGGCACGTCTTTCTTGCGTACCATATAGAAAAACTCATACAGGCCGCCTAATGTCAGTAAACAAATCACCGCAATAAACATAAAGTCATTAATAACAGCCATCGCCGTTAACATGACCATAAAACTTGCTGATAAAAAACGTGATAATGACATTTGTTCTTACCTTTAAGTAATTAGGGGCGGACACCGCCGTAGCGCCGTTCACGCTTTGCATACTCTACAAGCGCCATGCGCAGCTGCTCTTCATTAAAATCAGGCCAACATTTATCCGTAAAATAAAGCTCAGCATAGGACAACTGCCACAGCAAAAAATTACTGATACGCTCTTCACCAGAAGTACGAATCAATAAATCAGGATCAGGTTGGCCTTTAGTATATAGATGGTCAGCAACCATTTGCTCATCAATGGCTACAGCAGGAACCTGGCCTTGTTCAACCTTAGCAGCAATCTGCTTAAACGCATCAATGATTTCAGCCCTGGCGCCATAGTTAAACGCCACATTAAGTGTCATATCACGATTGGATACTGTCAACTGCATCGCCATATCAATGGCATTTAAGACCTTCTCCGGTACGCCACTGCGCCGGCCGATAAAATTTATCCTAATGCCATTGGCATGCAACTCCCTGGCTTTTTGCGCTAATACCGTGACAAAGGTATTCATGAGCATGGACACTTCATCAGCGGGACGGGTCCAATTCTCCGTTGAAAAAGCATAAATTGTCAAATAACCGATACCCAACCTGCGGCAGCTTGCAATAATCTCCTCGACACGCTTAACACCTTCCAAATGGCCCTGGGTGCGCAAGAGCCCCCGCGCCTTAGCCCATCGGCCATTGCCATCCATGATAATCGCTACATGCCTTGGTAATTTATCTTGATCCATACTTAAATAAAAAGGGGGATATACATCCCCCTCATCATTCAACCTTACGCCAAACGCTTTACTTAATCAACGTACATTTATTGAGCCGCCGCTACTGGTTGATCTGCTGGCACTTCCGTTGGGGCAGCATCAGCAGCACTGCTATCCACCACAGCTTGAGCCTGGGCCTGTGCTTCAAGAGCGGCCTTTACCTTTAATTCAAGATCCGCCTTACTTTCAGCTAATTTTGCATATTGCTGCTTTAAGTCCGCATTGACACCTTTTTCTTGGTCCAAGATATCTTGTATCTTTGTCATCTTGCTGTCCGCTGACTTAAGCTTTGCCTCAAGAGTTGCTAATTTGGCCGCGCTTTTTTGCAGACTCTCCTCAGCAACCATTCGGCTATACCGCTCTTCTTCCAAATTCTTGCCCGCCTTGGTGGCTTTTTCGTTAAAACGAACCACCACCACCGTCAAAGCAATGGATAAAAGAATGGAAACAACCAGCAGAATGTCTTTCATTAAGCTCTCCCAATAATCTAGTTTGCGCTTTCAGCCTCATCAGAAGCTTGAGCTTTCTGGACTTCAGTCTTGGGTAAAATAACAATCTCAACGCGGCGGTTCTTTTGGCGGCCATCCTTTGAATCATTGGTTGCTACCGGCTTGTATTCACCATAACCTGTTGCAGCCAGACGGGACTCATCTACCTGCTGTTCGCTTAAATAATGCAAGACACTTAAAGCCCGAGCAGTCGACAATTCCCAATTGGATTTCCAGCCGGATTTCTTAATTGGCTCATTATCCGTATGCCCTTCAACACCAACATTTAAATCAACAACCGTCGTGTTTAAGACACTTGAAACCTTTTCCAACTTTGGCAAGGAATCGTTGCGTAATTTTGCCTTACCGGAATCAAATAAAACTTCCGCGACAAAGGTAATCACAAGACCCTTTTCCATCATCTCAACCTTAACCTGCTTATCGCTGATTTCATCCTTTAGGCGACGCTCTAACTCCTGCTTAGCACGTTCCAATTCACTTAAATCATTCTTTAATTTAGAAATCTTCTCCACATCAGTGCGGCGGCCTTTTTGAAAAATAACCGTACAACCAGAAAGCCCGACGGCAAAAATCAAGGCAATAACCACATTGGCCAAAAATAGATTGCTATAACGCATGAAAACCCTCCTATTATTATGAAAATTAGTAACTCAAATTATCACAGCCATTTAAGTAAGTCAAGCGAAAGCCTTGCCTTATCGAACAACAATTTCATCCCGCTTGGAACCAACCGAAATATACTTAACCTTAACCTTTAATAAGGACTCCAAACGCTCTAAGTAACGGCGAGCATTAACCGGCAACTTAGACCATTGACGGATCTCACGCGTCGATGTTTGCCAACCTGGGAAGGTTTCATACACCGGCTTGGCATTAGCCAACACGTCCATGTCATGCGGGTAATCTTTATACGTTTTACCTTTATATGTGTAGCTGGTGGCAATCTTGATTTCTGCTAATTCATCTAAGACATCCAGCTTCATGATTGCCAATTCATTAGCCCCGCTAATGGTGGTGGCGTAACGGACTAAAACACTATCAAACCAGCCGCAACGGCGGGCGCGCCCCGTGGTAGAACCGAATTCATGCCCCTTGGTGCGAATGCATTCATTCATCTTGGTATCAAATTCAGTCGGAAACGGACCTTCCCCCACGCGCGTGGTATAGGCCTTAACCGCGGCGACTATCTTGCCAATCTTCGCTGGTGCCACCCCAGTACCAGAACAAACCCCGCCAATGGTGGCATTGGATGACGTCACAAAAGGATAGGTACCAAAATCAATGTCCAAGAAGGTGCCTTGTGCTCCTTCAAAAAGCACGGATTTCTTGCGATCAATAGCATCATTTAAATAAAGGGCCGTGTCGCAAATATAAGGCTTCAACCGGCGGCCATAGGCCAAATATTCCTTATATATCTCACTAAAATCGTAATTCTTAAAATTATACACCTTAACAAAAATATCATTCTTCTCATTTAAATTATCGGCAAGCTTGGCCTTTAACACCTTGGGGTTAAGCAAATCAATCATGCGTACACCCATGCGGCCAACCTTATCCGAATAGCAAGGCCCAATACCACGGCCCGTAGTGCCAATTTTATTGGCACGCTTGCTTTCGCGCAACTGGTCCATCACCCGGTGATATGGCATCACCACATGCGCATTAGCAGAAATCTTTAATTGCTTCTCCGTCATGGGAAGTCCGCGCTTCTTTAGCCCGTCAATTTCTTCAATCAACGCCTTAGGGTCAATCACCACCCCATTGCCGATGACGCAAACCTTTTCCTTGCGCAAGATCGCCGAAGGGATCAAATGAAAAACATATTCCTTATCCCCAACAATAACCGTGTGCCCGGCATTATTCCCGCCCTGGTAACGCACCGTGATATCAACCTTCTCGGACAAAATATCAATCAACTTCCCCTTACCTTCGTCGCCCCATTGAGCGCCAACCACCGCAAGATTCATGAGATAACCTTTCATCAGATTATTACTTAATAAAATAAACAGCCCCAATACTGCCCGCTAACGATATGGCGGCGGCTATCACGAAAAACAAACGCGCATTAAGCTTCAATAAACGCATTAAGAAAAAAACCGCATACACAGGAGAAATGGCTACTGCGGTATATACCCCGATAGAAAATACCGTCGACCAAAATTGGCCAGGCAGCAGAACATTGTTAGCAATAATGCCCATGTAATAATTCATCGGCCAAATGCTGGCCAATACCGCAGTGGCTATTGCCAAGCCAACCGTCACCACCCAAGCTGTGGCGGAAGATACCCTGCCCCATTGCCACAGGCGATGAGCGAACAAATCTCCTCCCTGCCCCCCCACCAACAAACGCCAATCCCGAATAAAAACCATACTACTCAAGATACATAAAAAACCTAAAAACAAATAGACCATGCGAATCCATTGCCGAGTGGCTGGCGCATAAAGCAATCCTTGCGCGATACCCACATTAAACATAAACATCAAGACGTAAAACACACCAATAAAAACAATCGCGTGCCGATTACTGTTTGCTAATCTCGAGGATAACCAACCCATCCAGCAAATAAATATAACAGCTGTAACCAAGACACATGGATTAATTGCATCTTCAAGACCAGCTGTCAGCGGAACCCACCATAAACTATTTTGAAACATCTGTTTTAAACCTTGATGGTTTTAACAAAAAGGATGTTCTTGGTTTTACGCAAGGAATCAATAACCCCCTCAGGGATTTCACTATCCACATTAACCACTGAAACAGCTACGCCTTGGGCATTTTCACGGCCTAAGGTAATACCGGCAATATTAATAGAAGCCCCTGCCAATAAGGTACCGATGGCTGCCACAATACCCGGCTTATCATTATTATTGATAAACAAGATATGCCCGACGGGAATTGCTTCCACGTAGACATTGTTCACCTTAACGATGCGCGGCTGTTTATTACTCGATAAGGTGCCTAATAAAGCAAAGGGTTCTTTATCGGTGGTGATATCCAAGGCCACGGCATTGACATATTCGCCTTCCTGGGTTGAGACAACTTCCTGGATAGAAACACCGCGCTCCTTCATCATGTTCATGGCATTAATGGTGTTGACACCTTCACCTAACATGGGCGTCAATAACCCCTTGGCCAAGGCCATGGTCACCGCGGCTGTCTTTTCCTTAGCCACGGCACCGCTATAGGTAATCTTCACATCCTTAATACGGCCTTGCACTAATTGGCCGGCGAATTTACCCATACGTTCGGCTAAATCCAAATAAGGTTCAATGGCTTTGTAGCTTTCGGCTGATAGCGACGGAAAGTTCGCTGCATTGCGAATACCACGACCTAGCAGAGCATCCTTGACCGCGTTGGCAATTTCAATAGCTACATTAACCTGGGCTTCTGACGTTGACGCACCTAGATGCGGCGTAGTCACACAATTATCTAATTTGAATAACGGGGAATTAAAATCCGGAGGCTCAACATCATAGACGTCCATGGCTGCACCGGCGATACGCTTATCTTGTAAGGCCTTAATTAAAGCCGCTTCGTCGATAATCCCACCGCGCGCGCAATTGACTAGACGCACGGATTTTTTCATCAGCGCAATTTGCTTATCGCTGATCATATTGGTGGTTTCATCGGTCTTGGGGATATGTACGGTGATGTAATCGGCGGTTTTATAAATCTCATCTAATTCCGTCAAGGTAATACCATTTTTAGCCGCAATCTCCGCCGACAAAAATGGGTCATAGCCAATGGTCTTCATGCCAAAGGCTTGGGCCATCTTGGCGACCGTTGTCCCGATACGACCTAAACCGATAATGGCCAACGTCTTGCCGTATAATTCAATACCGGTGAATTTCGCCCGTTCCCATTTACCGCCACGCAAGGAAGCCACGGCTTGAGGAATATTGCGGGACAAAGCCATGATCATGCTCATGGTGTGTTCAGCCGTCGAGGTGGTGTTGCCAGCGGGAGTATTCATCGCGACAACCCCCTTCTTCGTTGCGGCAGGTAAATCCACATTATCCAAACCAACACCGGCGCGGCCAATCACCTTTAATTTATCGGCTGATTCCAAAATCTCGGCGGTCACCTGCGTGCCTGAGCGCACGATTAAAGCGTCGTAATCCTTGATAATGGATTTTAATTCTGCGGCTGGAATACCAAATTTGCAATCCACCTGGAAATTCTTTTCGGCAGTTAAAATATCTAAACCTTCTTTTTCTAATTTGTCGCTAATTAAGATCTTAAACATAAGAAATCTTTCTATTTATTACGCGTTAAAATATTTCTGCGCGGCGGTTAAGGACGCGCCTAATTCGAATTTATGGCCTAATTGCTTCAACACTTTTTCCAAACAAGCCAAGCCCGTTAAAATATCAAATTCATCCAAGGCGCCCATGTGGGCCATGCGCACCACCTTGCCCTTTAAAGCATCCTGGCCACCGGCTAAGGTAATACCATAGGTATCACGCATAATCTTGGTTAATTTTTCACCGTCGATACCTGCCGGTAATTTCACCGCGCTCAACACATTGGTGGCGCAATTAGCATCCGGGAAAAGCTCTAAACCAATCGCCTTGCAACCAACCCTGGTTCCTTGCGCTAAACGGATAAAATGCGCGAACATGTTTTCCAGCCCGCGTTCACGGATCATCTTTAAACTTTCAGCCATGGCAATCACCACACCGATGGCTGGCGTAAAAGGCGTATCCGCCTTTTCCATAGCCTTCTTGCATTCACGCAAATCAAAATAATAACGCGGGGATGCGCAGGCATTAATCGCAGCAACCGCTTTGGCGGAAGCCGTAACAAAAGCAACACCGGGGGGCAACATCAACCCCTTATGGGAACCGGAACAAATCATATCCACATTCCAAGCATCTTGACGAATTTCCTGCACAGCCAAACCAGACACTGCATCAACCACTAAAATAGCTTTATAATTCTTTACCACTTCACCGATCGCTTTCACATCAGGGGTCACACCCGTCGATGTTTCAGCCAAGGTAATAAATACTGCCTTGGTATCAGGATGGGCATCCAACAAACCCTTGATCTCAACAGCGGTAGGAGCCTTGCCCCATTGCACCTTATGCACAATTGTATTAGCCTTATAGGTCTGGCACAACTCAACCCAGCGTTCACCAAATTTACCGCCATCAACCGCAATGGCCTTGTCTCCTGGTGCCAATAAGTTAACCACCGATGCTTCCATCGCCGCAGAACCAGAACCCGCCAGGATATAGACATCGCTCGTGGTAAAACAAATTTCCTTTAAACCAGCTACCACCTCCTTAAGATATTCCTGAAATTGCGGTGTGCGGTGATGGATAATAGGGCGACCCAATACTTCACATAATTGCGGTGGAACCTGTGTTGGCCCTGGCGTTAACAACAAATTGCGTTTCATGACAATTGCCTTTCAATAATAGATGATAAAATTATTTGCTTGTTGGCGTTTGAATTGATCCAAAGGTTGTAATAACCCCATCAACTAAACCATAATCCTTGGCTTCCTGGGCGGACATAAAGAAATCACGGTCCGTATCCTTGGTTACCTTTTCAACCGTTTGCCCGGAATGCTTGGCTAAAATAGCATTTAATTCATGCTTCATGCGTAAAATCTCTTCCGCCTGAATAGAAATATCCGACGCCGTACCCTGTGCACCGCCCCAAGGCTGGTGAATCATGATACGCGCATTAGGCAAGGCAAAACGTTTACCCTTAGCCCCTGCTGTTAACAAGACAGCGCCCATACTAGCCGCCTGCCCTAAACAATAGGTGGCCACATCCGGCTTAATAAATTGCATCGTATCATAAATCGCCATCCCCGCCGTCACCGAACCACCAGGAGAATTCACATATAAATGCACATCCTTAGTCGGATCTTCAGACTGTAAAAATAATAACTGGGCAATAATTAAGTTAGCGACATTATCATCCACACCGGTGCCTAAAAAAATAATACGTTCTTTCAGCAAACGGGAATAAATATCATACGCACGTTCACCCTGACCAGTTTTCTCAATGACCATCGGGACTAATAATGACGACTTTATCATATTCTCTCCTGTTTATTAATGTAGGTACATATCCCTTAATTAAGCTTACTTTAGCAAGGCGGCGTTGGTAAATATTGTGAATGCCACTCTAATGCCTTGCACAATCTTCCATGTTTAACTTGCCGCGGAGCGGCAGGTATATTATTGGAAAGATTGTTCAGGCATTTCGTGGCTGAACAATGTTTACCAATGACGCCTTCACCGCACACATTAATAGGCACGTGTCCCCTATTTAATTACTTCGCATCTTCCCACTTAGCTTCTTTTAACAACAACTCAATGACCTTACCCGGCAATGACTCATTTTGAGACGCCACTTCAATCTTCTCGAGCTTGGCAATCTCTTCTAAAATCAGGTAGATCTTCACATCACGCTCAACCAAGGGCTCCAATTGCGTCGTGACTTCCGCCTGCTTCTTGACCAACTCCTCATCCTTCATACCCTGTTTCTTCAACCGATTCAAGGTTTCATTCAAGCGGTATTGCAATTGGCGCTTTACCAAGGATTGAGGAACAACCAATTTAGCATTTTTCAATAAATCTTCAACTAATTGATTCTCTACTTCCATGCGGTTTTGGCGGTCCTTATCAAATTCCAATTGGCGCTTTAAGGCTGACTTAAATTCCTCGAGGCTAGGGAAACCCATACCCTTGGCAAAGGCATCATCAATAGTCACTTCCTTATCACCCTGACCTTTTTTAAAGAAATCCAAGGTCTTGTTAATTTCTTCATCATTAACTTCAGCTTTTTTACGAACAACCTTAATCCCTTTGTATTCGCCTAATTTCACCTCCGGGCGGATATCCAAGGTAGCGGTAAAGGTCAAAATCCCTTCCTTAAGACTCACATCAGAAATTTCCGGCAGGTCGATCGGGTCAAGCTTATGCTCGCCAAGGCCTTGATGGTAGACTTGAGGGATTAATTTCTTAATCGTTTCATCTTGAGCCACCTTGCCATGGGAAGCCACTAACAAATTACGCGGCACCTTACCTGGGCGAAAACCTTTGACCTTGGCATGCTTGCCAATTTCCACATAAATTTCATCCATCGCCTTGGTGACAATCTCGCGAGGGACTTCAAATTTCATTTCACGCTTTAATGCATCGACTTTCTTAACTTCAACTTTCATGATACTTCCCTTTCTGATTATTTCAACTTTACAAACTTACCCCACATTGAATACAGCCTACATGGAGAACTTTTCACCTAAATAAATCTTGCGCGCCTTAGGATCATTAATCAAATCCTGCGCCGTCCCTGAAATCAACACACGGCCATCCGCCACCAAATAAGCACGGTCTGTAATCGACAATGTCTCACGCACGTTATGGTCCGTTAATAAAATACCAAGCCCGCGCTTCTTTAAATCTTTAATAATTTCCTGTGCTTCAGCCACCACAATCGGGTCAATGCCAGAAAATGGCTCGTCGAGCAGCAAGAACGATGGGTTGGTGACCAAGGCCCTGGTGATTTCCAGACGACGACGCTCTCCCCCGGACAGGGTAAAAGCCTTTGAACGGGCCAGATGCGAAATATTTAGTTCCTCTAATAACGATTCCAAACGCCGCTTACGCTCAGCAGGGCTTATCGGCAGCGTTTCCAATATCGCTAGGATATTTTCTTCCACTGTCAATTTACGGAAAATTGATGATTCCTGGGCCAAATACCCCATACCTAGGCGGCAACGCTCATGGATAGGCTTCTTGGTGATGTCTTCCTGGTCAAAAATAACCTGGCCCTGGTCAGGATTAACAATACCAACCACCATATAAAAAGAAGTCGTCTTCCCCGCCCCATTAGGCCCTAACAAACCAACAATCTCAGAACGGCCAACCGTAATGCTCAAGCCATCAACAACCCGCCGGCCATTGTAAATCTTAACCAAGTTTTTAGCTTCCAATAAGCGCATCTTAATTACCCAATTGCTGAAACATGCCGGAACCTGCCGTATCACCCGTGTCAAAAACAATCTTAGGACGGCCAGACATCGTCAACACCTGACCATCCCCTTCATAAACCATCTCATCCGCATAAGAGGCGCTTTCACCCTGCACCACCTTCACGTTACCTGAACACACCAACTTTTTAATTCTCTTGTTTTTTTCATCAAACCACACTTCCATTTTATCAGCATTCAACTCACGCCCCGTCGCCACTTCAATAGCCACCACATTCTTATTAAAAACCGCGTACATCTTCACCTGATCCATCTGCATAGGGCCATCTGAAGTAATAGTCACCGTCTGTTTTGCTGACACAGCATTTGCGGCCGCTTTAGTCGAGGTATTGATAACCGCCTTCACATCTTCGTTTAATTGCGCTTTCTTTAAATTAGGCTGGGCCTTTAAGCCTGTCCCTGTAATTACACCTTGCGCATCTTCAATCTTGACCCTATCCTTGGTGGTTACTAAATCCTTGTTGCGGTCCCAATCCAAACTATCTGTTTTCATTGTCGTGCCGCGTTCAGATGTCACCACCACATTATCCTGCAAGCTTACCTCACCATTAACCTTATCAATAATTCCCTTGTCCGCCTTTAGATTGCCGTTCTGCTTACCGTAAAAATTAGCATCCACCTGGTCAACCTTAATCTTCACATCACCAATATCCGCCTTAGCACCATTAACCTCCCAAGACTTCTTACCATCATCGGTATACCCATTCAAATTAAAACCTTCTAATTGCTGGGTAACGCCACTGGCCGATGACTCATCAGCCGCCAAGACCGCTGGAGAAAAAACTAACGGCACCAACATCAATACATACAGTTTAATGTTCATACAGTTTTGGCTCCCATTGGCCCTGTGCCTTTAAAATTAACTCCACCGCTTCCCTGACCGCCCCACGTCCGCCTTTTTTCTTAGTGACATAGTGGGCAATTTGCTTGACTTCACTGACCGCATTGGCGACAGCAACCGCAAAACCACTTCGCTTCATCACCACCAAATCAGCCACATCATCACCAATGAAACAAACCTCATCGGCCGCGACATTAAACTCTTTAATCATTTGTTCAAAAGCCGTAATCTTTGGATATACCCCGACAAAAACCTTATCAATCTTTAAATCTTCTGCCCGATGCGCTACCACCCCTGATTGGCGGGCTGAAATAATAACAGTCTTTAACCCACATTTTTGGGCAAAAACAATACCGAAACCGTCCTGCACGTCAAAAAACTTACTCTCAACGCCGTGAGCATCAACAATAATGCGGCCGTCCGTCAAAACGCCATCCACATCCATTGCCAAAACCTTAATTCTTTTTAACGCATCCTTCATTACACCAAACCTGCTTTCAACAAATCCTGCACATCAACCAAACCAACTATTCGTTTAGCCTTATCCACCACCGGAAGCTCATCAATTTTCCTAGTCTTTAACACCTCAAACGCTTCAGCCGCCAGCTTATCCTTGGAAATCGACGTAGGGTTCCTTGTCATTACCGCAGCAACGCTTAAAGAAAGTACATCTGCGTTAACCTCCAGATGACGACGCAAATCCCCATCCGTAAAAATACCCAACAACTTATGCTGAGCATCAACCACACAGGCAGAACCGCAACGCGCCTTGGTAATTGCCAACAGCACATCCTTAACCTTAGCCGTAGGCTTAACCTTGGCATACGCAGAACCTGCACGCATAATGTCTTCAACCTTCAACAATAAACGCCGACCTAAACTTCCCCCCGGGTGATAAAAAGCAAAATCTTCCTTCTTAAATTTTTTGCGGTCTATTAAACACGCCGCTAAAGCATCCCCTAAAGCCAAGGTCACCGTTGTTGAGGCCATGGGCGCAACGCCTAAAGGGCAAGCTTCCTTGACGACATGGGTATTAAGAATGATGTCACTGTGGCGCGCCAAGGATGATGCCATATTCCCCGTCATAGCAATCACCTTAACCCCAATTTTCTTAACCAAAGGCAACAGCCGCACCGTTTCTTCAGTTTCACCGCTTTGGGAAATAACTATTAACACATCATCCTTTGCCACCTGGCCCAAATCCCCATGCACCGCTTCTGCGCTATGCAGGAATAGGCTAGGGGTACCCGTCGATGAAAATGTCGCCGCAATCTTACGCCCCACAATACCTGTCTTGCCCATCCCGCAAACAACCACACGCCCTGGACATTTAGCAATCAAGTTAATCGCTGCCGTAAAATTACCGTCCAATTGACGGATCAATTGGCGAATCGCATCAGCTTCAATGGTTAAAACTTCTTTAGCACGCTGTAACATAAAAACCTACCTGCCTTTAACAACCTGGTCAATGACTTTCAAATCTTTTAACAAAGCTTCCAACTTATTTAACGGAATCATATTAGGCCCATCTGATAAGGCCTTAGCTGGATTGGGATGCGTTTCAATAAAAACAGCATCAACACCCGCCGCTGCCGCACAACGGGCCAAAAGCGGCACATATTGGCTCTCACCACCCGAGGCATGACCCAAACCGCCAGGCTTTTGCACGCTATGGGTTGCATCAAAAACAACTGGGTAACCTAATTCACGCATGATTGATAAGGAACGAAAATCTGACACCAGGGTGTTATAACCAAAGGAAACGCCACGCTCCGTCAATAAAAGTTTGCGGTTACCAGCCTCTTCCATTTTCTTGATAATCGCCTTGGCATCCCAGGGCGCTAAAAACTGACCCTTTTTCACATTTACCACCCTACCTGTCCGGGCCGCAGCTACAATTAAATCTGTTTGGCGGCATAAAAAAGCGGGGATTTGAATAATATCCAACACTTCTGCTGCTAACTGAGCTTCATATTTATCATGCACATCACTAACAACAGGCACCCCTAATTTAGCTTTAATTTCAGCCAAAACCCTTAAACCCTCTTCAATCCCAGGCCCTCGAAAAGAATTAATGGACGTGCGGTTTGCCTTGTCATAGCTCGCCTTAAAAACAAAGGGAATCTTTAATTTAGCCGTCATCTTAACCAAGGTTTCAGCAATCTTAAATGCGCTTTGCTTGGACTCAATCACGCATGGGCCTGCCATTAATACAAAAGGCTTATTACCGCCGATAACAAGCTTATTACCTACCTTAACCGTGCGAACCATTCTTCTGCCTTTGTTAAATCATCGGGCGTATCTACCGCGATGGATTCATATTTGGTCTCTACCGTCTTTATCTTGTAACCGCGTTCAAGAACGCGCAACTGCTCTAACTGCTCTGCCGCCTCTAAAACACCTTTAGGCCAATCCTTATACTGCATTAAAAAATCTTTGCGGTACGCATAAAGCCCCAGATGCTTATAGCGCTTGACTCCTGCAGGTAACGACGCATTGCGATTAAACGGAATCGGCGCGCGGGAAAAATAAAGCGCGCACCCCTTATCATCCAGCACGCATTTAACAATATTGGGGTTTAAAAAATCCGCTTCATCCGTAATTTCCTTAATCACCGTCGCCATTAAAGCAGCCTGGTCATTCTTCAATGCCGAAGCTAAACTATCAATGGTTTGCGGATCAATAAAAGGCTCATCCCCTTGAATATTAACAACAATATCGACATCGGCTAAGGAGGCTATCGCCTGCGCAATGCGGTCGGAACCTGAAGGATGCCCTGGATCTGTCATCACTGCCCTTGCCCCAAAACCAACCGCCGCCTTTTGCACATCAAGATGGTCACAGGCAATAAGCACCTCATCCAACACCTTACACTGACAAGCCTTTTCCCACACATGCTGAATCATGGGCTTACCAGCAATCTTGGCTAAAACCTTCGCCGGAAAACGTGTTGACGCATACCGCGCTGGAATAACGCCTATTGTGCTCATTTGAGCTTAACAGCCTTTTTTAATTCATCTAATTCAATGGCAACAGCACCCATCTTGCCAACCACCACACCGGCTGCAAAATTAGCTATATCCGCCGCTTGGCGCTTATCCGCACGCACGGCCAAACAAAGGGCAAAGACAGAAATTACCGTATCCCCAGCACCAGACACATCAAAAACTTCCTGTGCCCGCGTAGCTATAGGGAAAGGTTTCCTATCTCCTTCAAAAAGATACATGCCATGTTCACCTAAGGTAATTAACAATGAGTCAATCCCTAAATATTTCAATAAACCTCGGCCGTTAGCTTCAATCTCAGCCTTTGTCTCTAAACGCGTTGAACAGATGCCAAAGGCTTTACGGGTTTCAACAGGAATGGCTTTTAAGGCTGTTTCAGCTTCCTTCTTATTGGGAGTGATACAGGTGACCTGGCCATAGGCACGCAAATCGTCTAACTTAGGGTCTACAATCACCGGCACACCAACCGCCTTAGCAGCCTCATGAACCTTAAGCAATAAAGTAGAATCAATAAGACCCTTACCATAATCAGAAATAATAATGGCTTGGAAAGCCTTAATGGAACGGGCTAAAAAGGGAAGGATTTTCTTCGCCTTAATTGAATCAGCCTCGCCGGCAGCAGGGCTTTCACGGTCAAGCCTAACAATTTGCTGGTGCTGGGCAATAATACGGGTTTTTAGGATTGTATCCATCTGGGGATCCACAAAAATCCCCTGTGTGCGGATATGCCTTTTAGCTAACTCTGCTTTAAGGATGCTGCCTTCAATGTCATCCCCAATCTTCCCCACCAAGGTCACATCAACCCCCAAGCTAGCCAAATTGTTAGCTACATTGGCTGCTCCACCCGGTGTAAAAAAAGACTCTTGCTGAAGCACAATCGGCACTGGCGCTTCCGGCGAAATACGACTGACCGAGCCCTTGATATACTGATCAAGCACCAGGTCGCCAATCACAAGCAGGCGCTTACCCTTAAAACGGGCAATAATGGAAGAATAGTTTGACATAACCCTAATAATTTAAATAAATTAGCTTCAAAGAGGCGTTATTGTAACACAGCCTTGAGGTAGCGTCAAATTAAAGCTAATCAGGGACTAACCTGATTAATTACTGACCAAGAGATATGTTAACCGCTGTATTTTGACCTGCATTTTCAAGATAATCAACATCCACCTCATCCCCAATCTTAATACCTGTAATTGTAGCTGGAGATTGATCCACATAGATATTGGTTTTATCAGAAATAAGGAACCTTACTCTTCCAGTCCCTGCCACATCAACAAAAACCATTGTCCCTCGGGCATTAAAAAAACCAACCTTACCAGAAACTGATTTTGCCCCAGCCGGCACTGTTTTCTTCACAATCACACGCTTAGTCACCACTTCCTTTTTAACCGGCTCAACTACTTCAGGTAAAACAGCAGGAACAGGAATAGATTCAGGAACAGGCTCCGGAACAGTTTCAGCAACAACAGTCGCCGGCTCTTCAATCCCAGCTTCAAGCGCCGCTGGCGGATCTATGACTGGCAATGAATCTTCCGCGCGCACAATAGCTGTGGCTGTTAACAAAAAACCTAAAACTAAGAATAATGCGTGCATAACATCCTCCCTTATTTATAAATTACCAATTAAAAATTGACTGCGCATCCCTGCTAAAAATCACTTCAACCTGATTTAACACGTCATCAACCGTAATGGAATCCGGCTTTCCTGAAAGCACCTGCGCTTCTTTATTTAAACGTATCTCATCGCCTTTCTTATTAGCCAACACATAGCCTTTAGGGCCTAACGGTTTCCAACGTTCAGGATTAATGCCCGGCTGATTCCTTAAGAAAAGCGAAATAACATTAATCCCCGCCGCTGATGCCACATGGACAGGGCCCGAATCATTTGATATTAATAAACGGCTCCTGCGCAATAAACTCACTGTCTGCCCAACCGTGGTCTGGCCAGTTAAATCAAGCACCAAGGAAGCCTGCCTTGATTGCTTTAATATCTCTTGAGCTAAGCCCACCGCATCCTTACCGCCAACCAAAACTATCTTTAAGGCATACCTGCCGGCTAAACTGTCAATCAACCCAGCAAAATTGACCGTAGGCCAACATTTAGACGCATCGGAAGCACTTGGATGGATAGCTATCACCTCATGGGGCTTAACCTGATGGTCAATAAATAATTGGTTAACCCAACCTTCTGCCTCACGCTTGACAGGCACAAATAAATCCAGCCCAGCCGGCTCTATCCCCATCGCGGCTAACAGGTCAAGGCAATATTGGGCTTCATGCTTTTGGCCTAAATGACGGACATCAACAACCGGATGGGTCAACAAAAACCCAAATTTATTATCCTTATAACCCACCCGCACAGGGACACCCGCGGCAAAACAAGCCAGGTTATACCTACGTTTTGTATGAAAAACAAAGGCTATGTCAAATTGGCCCAAACGGATGTCACGCGCTAATTGCAAGAACCCAAACAAATCCTTATGGCGCCCTGCTCTCTCGTCAACAATCACATCATCAATGTAGGGATTTCCTTCAACCAAATCAACCGTTGCTGGTGAAACTAAGACAGCGATGCGCGCAGAAGGATACGCCTTGCGTAAAGCTTTAAACGCCGGCGTTGTTAATACCACATCGCCAATACGATCTGTCCTGATAATTAGGATATTCTTAAATGGCACAAGAATCACTCAAAGGTTTTTAAATGCGTTTAACACATCCTCAACACTGATGGCTGACATACAATTATGAGCAAGATTGCCCTTGCGGTCAAGGCATCGCGGACAATTTTTATTACGCTGCACCACCTGGTAACGTTCCCCCCAGGGCCTAGACTCAGCTGGATCAGTGGGCCCAAAAAGGGCTATCGTCGGAATATTTAAATAACTGGCAATATGCATAATCCCGCTATCATGCACAATCGCACACGCAGCACTTTTTAGTATTTGCGCCACCTGCACTAAATCGGTTTTGCCGGAAAGGTCAAGCGCTTGATTAGATAACTGCGCGTTAATACCCTGCAAGATATCCTTATCCTGGGGGCCGCCAACCAAGATGACCTTTAACCCATGTTCCTGCATTAATCTTAAACAAACCTGGGCAAAGCCTTGGGGATTCCAGGTCTTAGCTGAATCAGCGGCGAGCGGCGCCACCAACGCAAAGGATTCACCGGGTTTAATAAACCCCGCCAATAAATCCTTCACATAGGCGATATCTGCTTCGCCCACATCAATGGCTTGCTTAAAGGTGGCTGCCTCATCAAAAGGATACAGGGCGCGCAGGCGTGCTAGATGCTGTTGGACTAAATGGGTGTTTTTATTAACCGCCAGCATAGGCGGAGTCACATAACGGGCATTTAAGAAAAATGGGATCACGGTATTGCGCAAATCAATCACCACGTCAAAACGCCGCGCCTGCAATTTAAATACCCACCGCAGCTGCTCTACCCACGACGCATGTTTGTCAAAGACAATGGCCTCGATATGCTCATTGCCTTTAAAGATGGATACTGCCTTGGGGCCCACCACGACGGTAATTTTGGCTTGTGGAAAATCGCGGCGCAAGATATCCAGCACCGGGCAATTCATTAGCACATCACCAATATTGGTCAGGCTAATGACTAAGATATTTTTAATTGAAGAATTCTTTGATAGCTTGGGCCACATCACTAACCTTTACCGCTTGCATGCACAGATTACTTTTACAGCTTAATAAATAGCAGGGTGTTTTATTACACCCTAACTCATGGAACAACACCTGCACCGCGCCAACAGCCCTGGGGCCAGTGATTTCAGGACGGGTGGGGCCAAAAATAGCAATCACCTTAGCCCCCACACTTTGCGCCAAATGTAACGGCCCGCTATCCGCGGAAACAACCACCCGGGCGCGCTTAAATAAGGCCAGCGACTCACCCAAACTGCTTTGCCCGGCTAAGACAATCCCCTTAATCCCGGCTTGATGTAAAATAGTTTCACCTAAGTGTTTATCCTGAGCTCCGCCGGAAATAACAATCCGCACCTTAAATTCACGATTGACCACTGCAGCTAATTGCGCCCACAAATCGACAGGCCAACGTTTTAAATCCCAGTTGCCGCCTGGATTAAACACCACAAAATCTTCCCCCTCCAAGACGCCCGCTTGCGCTAATTTCACATCCAGGGATTTCATGTCAGGCAATTTTAAAGAAAGCTCACCACCGCGCTCATCCACCTTAACACCAAAATCTTCCACCACCTTTAAATACACATCCCCCCGGTGCAGGTCGCCCGTAGGAAAATCGATGGCCTGAGTTAACAGCCATTTTGTTTTTGAATACCCCACCCGCACGGGGATACCTGCTAAGAACACCAAGAGCGCACGCGTCATGGAACGATGCAGCACAAAGGCTGCATCAAAATGACCGGCACGGATTTGACCGATGATTTTTAACTTCTGCCAGGGCCAGCGGTGCTTTTTACGCTCATCGTAAATAATAAATTTATCCACATAGGGGCAATAATCCAATACTTCCTTAACCCGGGGGACACAAAGACAGGTCAGCTGTGCTTGTGGGTATGCTTTTTTCAATGCCTTAAATACAGGAACTGAAAAAATCGCGTCGCCTAACCAATTAATATTAACAACGAGTATATTCTTCATATAATTTAATCACCTGAAGCGTCATCTCTTTTGAATCAAAATTGGTTTCAACCTGTATGCGCGCCTGCTTAGCCATCAATTGGGCCTGGGCTGGATTATTTAACATTCGCACAATGGCCTGGGCTAACGCCTGCGCATCGGCCGGCTTAACCAAGAAACCAGTATGGCCGTCTTTAACTAAATCAGGTAAACCTCCGACGTTAGAAGCAATCACCGCAATACCCGCCGCTTGCGCCTCCATCACGGATAAGCCTAAACCCTCCTGCAAGGAAGGCATCACAAAAACATCAAAGGCCCCTAAGATATCCGCGGTTTGATTGACAATCGAATCAAAACGCACATGGAGGCTCAATCCCAATTCTTCGGCGATACCTTGCAAACGCGCCTTATCCGGACCTTCACCAACAATCATTAACTGTGCCGTAGGCAATGACGCTAACACCAAGGGCATAGCCCTTAATAAGGTGTCAATCCCCTTTACAACTGAAAGCCGGGCAATAATACCAATCACCGGATCAGCAGTAATCCGCCACTGTTGGCGCTTAAGTTGCCGCTCTTGGGGTGTCGTAAACTTAAATTGCGCTACCTCAATGCCATTAGGGATAAAACAAACCTTAGCCTGCGGCAAATGAAAATCTTTTAATAAATGTTCTTCAACCGGACGACTGATGGCAATCACCGACCTTCCCCAGCAAGGCAGGATACGGCGAAAAAACCGCGGCCTAAAAAACCCATGACAGGTGCTTAGCATCGGAACCTTTGTTAAGGCCGATATAAACTCCCCTATCACCTGCGTTACCCTAGTTTGCGCGTGGATGATGTTAATCTGCTCGCGCTTCACCACATCCAGCAGCTTAGGCAGGGCTAACCATAATTTAGGATGGGCCTCGCTCTTTACCTTGATATCAAACTGATAATGCCGCCCCCCGACCCGCTCTAACGCTGCTACACAATCCCCACCGCTGGAAACCACCACCACCTGATGACCTGCCTTTACCAAACCGCCAGATAAGGTCAGCAGGTAACTGGTAATGCCGCCGGTATTCATATGTGTCGTTAAAAAAAGGATTTTCATTTAATCAACTTAAGCACCTGTTTAGCCACTTCTTCCGGAGAAATTTCCTTCATGCACGCCTGTGTATTTATTTTACATACACCTGAATAGCAGGGCGAACATTTTAAAGCCTTATTAATGACAAGACCCGCACTAACCGGCGGCATATGCCGCTTAGGGTCGGTAGGCCCAAAGAGGGCAATCACCGGCACCCCTTGAGAGGCAGCCACATGCAAAGGCGCTGAATCAGGACCGACATAGGCCTTACATCGTTTAATCAAGGCCGCTAATTGCAAAATATTAGTCTTACCAACAAAGGACGCTGGCTTCGCCTTAGCCTTGGCAATCAACTGCCTCACCAAGGCCTTGTCCTTATCCTGACCTGTCAAGATGACCCGGATATTTTTCGCCCCCAAAATATCACATAACCGCGCCATATGCTCCAACGGCCAATTTTTACTCGACCAATGGGCAGAAGCAGCGACATTAAGACCGATAAAAAGCTGCTTACTATCTAACCACTCACTTTCCAACAAACCCTGCACATAGGCCTCATCCTTTGCTGATGGCCACAATTCCAAACGCAAATCAGGATGATAATCAATCCCCAGCATCTTTAAAATCCTAAATTGATGCTCTACAGGGGGAATATCCTTGATATCATTCTTGATTTTCTTAGAAAGTAAAAATGAAAACTTACCATTGTCATACCCATAGCTATCCTTAGGCGCAGCCAAGAATGAAAGCCAATGGCTGATGCGGTTATTTTGCAGGTCAATGACCTTATCGAAACGATACCGGCGTAACTCACGCCCCATGCGGCAGACTGCGCCAAATTGCTTATCCTTAGGGTCAAATAAAATAATGCCCGTCAGGTAAGGGCAACGCTGCAAAACAGGGCTTGCCTCGGGCGAGGTTAAACAATAAATATGCGCTTGGGGAAATTTAGCACGCAAGGCTTTAAGCGCCGCTGTAATTAAAACCACATCCCCCACCGCTGTCAACTTCACCACCAAGATTGACATTGAACACATCAATTCACGGTAAACATCAAGCGTAGACTCAGCCATATGCGTCAAGGTATACCGCGCATCGATTTTCTTGCGCGCTTCAACCACTAACCCTTGGGCCAAAACCGGATCAGATAACAAACGCACCACAGCCTGGGCCATAGCCTGCTCATCTTTAGGCAAAACCAAAAGGCCCGTTTTCTCATGCTCAATAATTTCGCTAACGCCCCCTACCCGTGTCGCCACCACCGGAACACCGGCAGCTTGGGCCTCAATAATAACCCTGCCAAAAGCTTCCTGCGTGATAGTCGACAAGACCAAACAATCCGAGGCAGATAATAATTCCGGAATATCACGCCGATTGCCCATAAACTCAACATGAGCGGACAAGCCTAAACGTTTTGTTAAAAGCAACAATTCTTCCTTATATGCTTGTTTCTTGACAGGCGCATCGCCAATCACCTGTATCTTCACCTGCGGGAATTGTCGAACCACCAAGGCCATTGCCCTTAAGAAATATGGATGCCCTTTTAAAGGTGTAATGCGGCCAACCATGGTAATCGTAAAACTTTTAGGGTCAACCTTAAGGGGACGCGGCAGATTAAATTTACTCACATCAACCGATCGGGCAATCACCCGGATATTTTCCGCCGGAACCTTAAAATCCTGGACCATATGGCGGCCAATCACCTCAGAAATCGCGATCACCAGCTTTCCCCAACCCATCACCCGACTAAAAAGATGTTGTGAATAATACCCATGGCAGGTGGTGATAAAATGAGCTTCTGTCTGACGCGTAGCAAAAAAACCAATCCAGGCTGGAACACGGGAACGCGCATGCACAATATCAATTTTCTCCGCACGTATTATCTCAACTAATTTCTTTACACAATGAATCATGGTAAAGAGATTTTTCTTGTGCACTGGCAAGGTGTAATGTTTAGAACCATTTGATTCTAAGTCAGCCACCAAGGCTCCGCCATGGGAAACCACCACGGACTTATGCCCTTTGGCATTTAAATACTTAGCAAAATCAACTGTCCCCGTCTCTACCCCGCCTACATGCAGCTCTGGAAGAATTTGTAGGATGTTCATTATACTATTTCCTCTAGCGCTTTAACTAAACGGCCCTCGTCCCCAGCCATTTTCAAATAAACCTTATGATTCATCAGCTGGCTAATCTTCCCTGGCAGGTCTTTAACAGAAGTTGCCATCACATACCCTTGTTCACTTAAGTTAAAAACAAATTGCTCATACTTATCACGGACCTTATCCGACGCAGAATTACGCGGATCAAAAACAATGGTTTTCTTGCCTGAAGCCACTGCCTCAGAAACCATGGATACGCTTTCACCGGAAACAACCACTAAATCAGCCAAACCCAATATCCCGCCAATAGCTTCAGGAACATCCTGCTGATTAGCTATAATACATAACGGACAACGCTCAAAACCTTTTAGCTCCCTGGCCACAATCTGTTCAATCGCCGCTGGAGTACGCCTGGACGTTGTCACCAAGATTTCCGCATTATAATGCAGGGCCGCTTCTTTTAAGTGGTTAATCAATAACCGTATCTTCGCCTCATCAAAAATAACACCCTTGGTATTACCTCCTAAACATAAGGCAAATTTCGTACGCACATTGCCCTTTAAATGCGAATAACGCCGCACCAAGGCGTCACTATTTGCCTTTAAATAGGCCGGGTTAATCAAACTTAACGCCACCTTTGTCCGCAACAACTTCTTCACGCCAAAAGGAATATTGTCATGCTCAGGAATAACATTTAAATCAAAACAATTTGGCGATAAGATCCCTGCCTTTAAAACCTGCACCGCCTTAGCTAAATGATTCTGCTTTAAGATATACATGACACCGCTTGCCTTGGACCCCGCTGAAATTAAATAATCCGCCTTCACCGACATAATCTGCGCATAAGATGGCGCTGTCAAAAAATAGCTCAAACAAGCCTCGCCGCGCAAAACAGCAAGGTACTGAGCTAAGAAAACATAACAAGAAAAAGCCTTAGCTAATAATTTGGTACGAAAAACAATTTCAACAATTTTTTCCCGGGGCTGCATATCCCTTTGTTTTAAGACACCCATTAATGAACGGCTCACCGCTTGGGCTTGGCGCAAATGCCCAACCCGACCATCATCTAAAACAACAATTTGTGGCGTAGTGGTGTACTTATACACCTTATAGAACCATAGGTATTCCTGCGGATGTTCTTTAATGAATTTTTCCACGTAATCCACGGAACGCTGGATATTATCGCGCACATCTTTTTCTAGGTCACCGGTTGATGTCATATGTAAATCAGTAAAGAATTCCAAGGTGTGCCGACCATCAGCACCACGCCTAATCCATGCTAAACAAATGGCACAACCATACTTAATGGCCAATCGCACCGCACCAGTTGACATCGAAGCTGTCTTGCCAAAGAAATTAACAGGCAAACCATCCCTGCCCCCTTGATCCAGCACCAAGGTAATCGCCTCATTATTCTTTAACGCTTTAATAATCTCACGGGTCGCTACCCCTGGGGCGATGACCTTAGCCCCACCAACCCCACGGTATTCATTAAGCACCGCATCTAAGGCAGGGTCCTTTGAGAGAATATTAGCCACAATATTATAGGGGTATCCGCCTAAACTACCCACCACCGAGGCTAATTCCCAATTACCCGAATGCAAGGCCAAGAAAATCAATCCCTTGCCCTGCTGGAACCCATCTTGAACATTGTCCATACCCTTGACATCAACCAAACGCTCAACCCCTAGGCGCATGATCTTTGGCATACACAGCATTTCCATAAAATTCTGAGAAAAATTAACAAAGACCTGGCGGATAATGCGGTGTAAT
>CAYNTZ010000002.1:0-34836 GCA_964400365.1 uncultured Planctomycetales bacterium
TTAAGGTTGAAGCAGATAAGATTCAGGAAGAGGTTCAACACGCTGTTGACCAAGAACAGGCAAAAGCAGAAGATAAAACTGAGAACAATGCTGAAGGCAATCCTGAAGATAAGTCCGAAGGCCAAGCGGCTGAGCCTCAAGATGATATTGCCCAAGGTGAAGATGCGCCAATGCTAGAAGGCGAAGATCCTGTGGCAGGGGAAGAGCAGGTTGGGCCAGAAAATGACATGCAAGACATACAAGCTGATGATTTAAGCAAAGATATGCGGGGTGATTTGGATGAAGGCGTTCAAGAAGCCGTTCAGGAAGACTTAAAAGAAGATGTTCAAGACGGCATCCAAGAAGAAATCCAAGAAAATGTCCATGAGAATATCGCCGAAGGGGTAGAGGAAGGGATTGAAGAAGGCATCCAGGATAGTATTAAAGATAGCGTGCAAGAATCAATCCAAGAAGACATTCAAGAGGGTATTCAGGAAGGGATTCAAGAGGGCATTGAAGAAGATATCAAGGAAGGGGTAAGAGAAGATGTGAAAGATTCGTTGCACGACACCATTCGAGAAGAAATAAGAACAGACATCAAGGATAATACAAAGATTATTTCTGGTTCGGGTTCTTCAGGCAGTGGTGGTGCGGCTGGTGGGGGCATGTAATGCATGTGATTGTTTTATCATTCTTGTTTAGTTTTGTGAGCTTGCCTGTTTGGGCGCAATTAGCCCCGCAAGAGCAAACAGAGGAAGCTGGTATTGCCCAGTTAGAGAGGGAAGTTGTCCAGGTCAAAAAGAATAAATCCATTAATTCCAGCATTGAGGTCAGCACGGCTTTTGATACTAATGCGCAATTTGGGGGTTTGCGCAAAGGGGATATTTACCAGCAGATTCTATATTCGGCTTCTTTCTTGACGGATGCCGGTGATAATAATTTCATATCAGTGAATTATGACGTCAATGCCTTGCAATATAATGAGTTAACGGATATCTCTAACCTGCTTAATCACCTGCGGCTTGGTTTTTATCGTGCAGTGACCCAATCATTAGTTGTTGGGGTTGGTTTAGATGAATCATTTGTTTATTTTCCCAACAATAGCAATGGGGCTTTTTATTTTCATAAAGGCTTTGCCTACCTTAAGCACCAATTAACGCCTGCCTTATCCCATCAGATTCAATTTGAGCGGGGATTAAAGGATTATGCTAGGGCCAAGCCCTATGCGGATACAAGCAGCGACTATCAGGATAAGGAACGTCAAGATATGCGTCAAAGCGTGGAGTATTCAATGACCAATAGGTTTAATAATAAAGTGAAGGGGCGGTTGCGTGGCAAATACACCAGCAATGATGGGAATGCCCAATTCCAAGATTACTATGATTATTATAGCGTTGATTTGGGCCCCAAGCTTTATTATCAAGTAGCACCTAGGTGGTTGTTATCCTCTGCTTTTAATTATAATTTTAAGAAATATAAAAATCGTTTAAGCACGACCCAGGATAGTGAACAAAAAGATCATGCGTATGAAGTCGATTTAGATGTGGATTATCAAATAAGTACGGCTAATAGCGTTGGCCTTTCCTACTCTTATGCAAATACAATATCTAACGATGGTGGATCAGAATATTCAAACAATACGGTGAAATTGTCACTCCGGCATGATTTCTAAAAGAAATATCCTTATCGTTGTAGCTGTAGGATTGGTTGCCTTACTAAGCAGCCTTCCTTTTGTGCGTCAGTTGGAGCATTTGTCGTATGATGCTCTTTTGCGGTGGCGTCCTGCCCAAATAGTAGATGATCGTATTGTTATTATTGCTATTGATGATACGAGTCTGGAGGCTTTAGGTGTATGGCCTTTGCCACGTGATTATCATGCCAGCCTTGTTGATGTGCTGACTTCTTTTAAAGTAAAGAATATCGTTTTCGACCTGCTTTTTAGTGAACCCTCAGGTAGTGATGAGATATTAGCAGAGAGCTTGCGTAAGGCAGGAAATGTCTTCTTGCCGCAAGCATACGCTATTGAGGAAAATAGTTCAGTCGAAATCACGCCTGTTCTTAAAGGAGCCATCAAGAGTGCCGGGCATATCAATGTTTTACCTGAAGCAGATGGTAAGGCCCGTCGCATACCATTGAAGATCAGGGATCAGTGGCCGGTTTCTTTATTAATTGCAGCAGACGCCCTAGGGACATCGCCGGAGATTTTATCGCAACATCAACCCCCTGAAATCTTGGTTAATTACCCAGGCACATGGGAGAAGTCTTTTAAGGTGATCTCTTACGCTGGTTTATTGAGGGATTTTGCGTTGTATCAAGAAAGCGGCAAGGCTTCAGATACGTTACGGCAATTAGAGGGAAAGACCTGCCTGATTGGTTTAACAGCAACAGGCACAAGTGATTTTGGGCCAATGCCCTTAGAGCCTCATTATCCTAAGGTTGGTTTACAAGCGAGCGTAGTTAATAGTTTCTTGACGGGGCATTTTATTCAGGGACTGCCAGCATGGGTTAATGCCGCCTTATCAGGATTAGCAGTATTATTAGGTTTATGGATTGGCGGAACGCTTACGTCGTTCCTAGGTTTTGGCGTGGTCTTGTTGGTTGCTGTGCTTTATATGGTTACCGCATGGGTTAGCATATCCTTAGGCCTTTGGGTTTATATGATATGGCCGTTGTTTTCTTTAGGGGCAGGGTATTTAGTAGTGATGAGCTATCGGTTAATCAGTGAGGAGCGTGAACGCTTACTTTTAGAAAAAGAATTAGATGTGGCACGGCGCATCCAGCAAAGTTTCTTGCCTAAGAATAAGTTGGACATAGAAGGGGTATCGGTAGTGTCATTTTTCCGTCCGGCAAAGTTTGTGGCGGGGGATTTATACGATATTTGGAAAATAGATGAACATCGGGTGGGTGTCTTTGTAGGTGATGTGTCGGGCAAGGGGGTGTCTGCTGCCTTGGTGATGGCGGAGGCCATTTCAGTATTGCGCACCTTGGCCGCAGAGAAATTAGAATGCCACCAATTGCTTAGCCGTCTCAACAAACAATTGCATGGCCGCATGGGAGGCCGTTTTGTAACCGCATTGTTTTTTATTATAGATACATTGGCAAAAAAAGTATATGCTGTTTCCGCTGGGCATGGGCCACTATTGATTCTGCGTGCCGCAGGGCAAGAGACAATTGACCTACCCCTTAAGGGCCAAGTTCCCTTAGGGTTAATGGCAGATGTTCCTTATGAAACAGTAAGCGCAGAGCTTAAAGCGGGGGATCGGATTATCGTATTTAGCGACGGTTTGCCTGAGGCGCGTAATAAAAATGGTGAAGAGTTTGGCAGTGATCAGGTCTTGGCTCTAATTAATGGCCAAGGGGGGCGTGCTGCTGAAGTATTGGCAAGGCTAGAAGGGGCTGTGGAAGCTTTTTCAACAACACAAGCCCACGATGATATTACAATAGTAGTGGCGGGTTTACAGGGAGATTAATATGGATTCGGATATGTTAAAGATTGAACAGCGGGAAAAAGCAACGGTGGTGCGCCTTAAGATTAATAATGTTATTCATGATGATAATGAGCAAATGGTAAAAGCTTTTGACGATTTACTTAATGCGGGGCACGTGCGTGTGGTGCTTGATTTAACAGAGACTAATTATGTCTCGTCATTAATATTAGCGTCCTTAGTTTATGTGCAACAACAGGCCAAGGTTAAAGGTGGCAATTTCATCCTTTGTGGTGTTAAGGCCCGTGTTAAAGAAATCTTGGTCATGACTAATTTAGACAAGATCTTCCAAATTAAAGAAACCGTGGATGAGGGTGTAAAAAGCTTATGATGTTTCAAGTAAAGATTGCCCAGCGTGATCCGGGGGTTTATACCGTTGCTGTTTATGGTGCGCTTGATGCTGAAACCCATGAGAAATTCATTAGGGACTTAAACCCTCTTTTTATGAAAACTTTTAAAGTCGTTATTCTGGATTTAGGCGGGGTTAATTATGTGAGCAGTTTGGGGATAGGGGCTGTTTTTAAGGTAACGCAGATGGCTAAGGCAAGGGGAGCTACTGCTGTGTTGACAAATTTACAGCCTAAGATACAGAAGGTCTTTGATATTGTCAAAGCCCTTCCTGGGGCTATTTTTAAGAATATTGCAGAGGCTGATGAATATATTGATAGCTTACAGAAGACCCCTCCAGCGCGTTAATTAATGGATATGAAAACACGTTGCGGCTGGTGTACCAGCGATTTGATTTATATTGAATACCACGACAAGGAGTGGGGGCGTCCGGTGCATGATGACCGCCTGCTTTTTGAATTCTTAATCCTCGAAGGGGCCCAGGCTGGTTTAAGCTGGCTGACTGTCTTAAAGAAGCGGAATAATTATCGTAAGGCCTTTGATAATTTTGACCCGCTTAAGGTCGCACAGTATGATGCCAAGAAGGTGAAGGAGCTGCTTAATAATGAAGGCATTATCCGCAACCGTTTGAAGATTGCTTCGGCCATTGGTAATGCCAAGGCGTTTCTAAAAGTGCAGGAAGAATTTGGCAGCTTTGATAAATACATTTGGCAGTTTGTTGGCAACAAAACGGTTAAGAATAAGTATAAACATTATAAAGAATTGCCTCCCCGCACCGAGCAAAGTGATGCCATGAGTAAGGATTTAAAGCGCCGCGGTTTTAATTTTGTTGGCTCCACCATCTGTTATGCTTTTATGCAAGCCACCGGCATGGTCAACGACCACACCCTAGACTGCTTTTGTCGCAAGCCCTGACCCCTCATCAAAAATTTGCTTTAAATTTCCTTTAGGCGTATACTGACTTTGAGCGTTAAAGTTTCGGCTCAAAGGAGGTTGCCTGATGGCATACCAGATTTTGATTGTCGATGACGACCCGCAATTCCGTGATGAGCTTTCCTGCTGCCTGGACGATTATAAGGTGACAGAAGCTTCCAACGGTGAAATAGCCCTGCAATTAATTCAGCGTCCCAATGCTTTTGATTTGGTTATTCTTGATGTCATCATGCCAGGCCTACACGGCACCGACGTCTTAAAAGAAATCAAACGCATCAAACCTAAATTACCCGTTATCATCCTAACTGGCCGTTCCTGCAAAGATTTTGCCATCGAAGCCTTAAAGGCGCACGCGGACGATTACATTGAGAAACCATTCCACGTGGAAAAGTTCTTAAGTATCGTCCGTAAGGTGTTGGCGGATAAAGCGGCTGTTTCCCAATTGCATGGGCAGGGTATTGCCGGCAAGGTGGCTCAAGCCAAGGAATTTATTGAACGCAATGCTGACAAAAAGATTACCCTCGAACATGTGGCAGACCAACTCTGTTTAAGCCCGAAATATTTTAGCCGTATTTTTAAGCAGACGGCCCGGATTGGTTTTAATGAATTTCGCCTAAAGGTGAAAACTAAACATGCTGCCCAATTGCTTACCACAACCGCGTATACGGTTAATGAAATAGCAGATCAGTTAGGTTATAAAAATACAGAATCTTTTATCCGCACCTTTAAACAGTTCCTAGGGTATACCCCATCGGCGTATCGGCTTAAAGCATTAGGCAAAAGGAGCAAGCGCCATGGCTGAGCATAAGCGCATGACAGTGCTTTATCAAGCGGGGCTCCTATTGGCGGTGGCTGCTACCTACTATTTACTAGCGAAGATTAGTTTTATTTTTGATTTTAACCACAGTGGTTTCTCACCGATATGGCTTCCTTTAGGTTTTGGATTAGCGGTTGTTTTTATGCGCGGGGCATTTTTAAGTATCGGGATTGGGCTGGGGGCCATGCTGGCGCATGCCACGGTTTTTTCTCAAGGTGATTTACATGAACAAATGTGGTGGTCATTAGCTGCAAGCTTGGGCTTTGTCAATGCCTTGCAGGCGGTGGTTGGGGCAGTTATTTTGACACGATTTCTTAAGAACCCCTACCCCTTATTTAAGGTCTCGGATGTTTTTGTATTTGTTCTAGCGGCTGGTGTGTCAGCTTCTATCGGGGCGGTGATGGGGACTTCTTTGTCCTGCGCGTATCAAGCAGCCCCAGTCGAATTTTTTAATTCAATCGTATTTAATTGGTGGTGGGCAGAATTTTCCGGCATTTTGACGGTAGCTCCCTTAGTGTGGATTATGTGCAAGACCACCTTTAGGATTGGATCTCAGCGGAAGATGATTGAAGGGGCTGGCTGGTTGATTGCCTTGCTTGGCATTGCCTGGCTGATTTTTGGCGGGCAGATAGCTATTAGCCGTATGAATTTATCCAGCACCTTTCTTTTATTCCCTATTGTCGTATGGTTTACCTACCGATTAGGCCATTGGGCGGCGATGGCCTCAGTGGCGATCGTGGCGGTTGCGTCAGTGTGGGGTACGGCTAATGGCTATGGGCCTTTTGTCAGCGACGATCCGGATGTGAGCATGTTGTTGTTACGTTTCTTTAACGCGGTGGTGGCGCTAACGGCCTTGACCTTGGCTGCAGCCTTATATGAACGCCAGCATGCCCAGCAGGAGTTGGAGCGTTCCCACCAGCGTTTTAAGGCGCTTATTGAAAACAGTTTGGATGCGGTGAAATTATTAAGTGCTGAGGGTTTAATCCTTTATGCGAGTAATTCAGTTGAGCGCCTTATTGGTTATGGCGCTCATGAAAATATCGGCCGCAGTATTTTTGAGCTGGTTTATCCGGATGATCGCTTGGCTATGCAGCGGGAATTTGGGCAGGTGTTAAGCCGTCCGGGGGAAATTGTCCGTGCGCAATGCCGGATGTTATTAAAGGATGGGTCGGTGCGTTGGTTTGAAGGGTCAGGACAGAATTTATTAAATGACCCTGTCATGAAAGCCATTGTCGTTAATTTTCGCGATATCACGGAACGCAAGATGGTGGAAGATTTGTTAAAAATGGATAAGGATGCCTTGCAGCATTTACTTGAAGAGCGCAATGAGACCTTGGCGCAGACCCAAGATGCGTTACGGCAGGCCAACCGGCTGGCGGATATCGGTACCTTAGCCGCGACGGTGGCGCATGAGTTGCGCAATCCATTGGGGGTGATCCAGATTGCCGCGCATAATTTAAGGCGCAAGAATAAGCAATTGGTTGAGGATCATCACCTGCATCATATTGAGAAGAAAGTCTGGGAAGGAAACCAGATTATTGACAATTTGTTGAGTTATTCGCGCATTAAGATGCCTGCTTTTGAGCTTGTTAATGCGGCAGCTATTTTGGATGAATGTGTGCTTAATGCACAGAACCGGTTTGCGGACCAGGTGATTAATGTCGTGCGTGCCTATGACGCAGCGGATTTGCCGCAGATAGAAGCAGACCAAAACCAGCTAAGGGAGATTTTTACCAATGTCTTAAATAATGCCTTCCAAGCGGTGGCAGGCCTATTGGTGGGGCAGGTCGAAGTCACGGCGCAACGATCCAATGGGGCTTGCCAATTTATTATTAGGGATAACGGCTGCGGCATTGACCCAGCGGATATCTCTAAGGTGTTTAACCCGTTTTTTACGCGTAAGGCCAAGGGTACGGGGCTGGGGTTATCCATTTGCAGTGAAATTATTGATTTGCATCATGGGCATATTGACATATCAAGCCAACACGCCAGCGGCACCGCGGTTATCATCACCCTGCCAATCACACAATCACACAGTTAAAAAGTAGCGGAAGAAAGTCAATAGAAAGTGGAATCAGCCAATGGTGGTTGAATTTCATTAGGATTAAAATACCTGCAATCATTAATAGTTAGGCGGTTCTTATCGTGGAGGCCTTTATGCAAGATACCGGAATCTTAAGCCAACAACTAGAGTCTACGCTTAATAAGTTAACGGTAGCTGTCAGGGAAATTGCGGATAATGTCATGATTACAGATGTTGATGGGATCATTGAGTATGTTAATCCGGCTTTTGAGAAAACCACCGGATATGGCCAGATGGAAGCGGTAGGGCAAACCCCGCGGATATTGAATTCCGGCCGGCATCCGGTTGAGTTTTACCGGAAATTATGGAATGTCATCTTATCCGGAGAGCCTTTCCATGCAACCATCATCAATAAGAGGAAGGATGGCAGCCTTTATTACGCGGATCAAATGATTTCGCCAATTAAGGAAGGGATGGGTGGGCGCATCTCACATTTTGTTTCTGTTTGGCACGATATTACGCCCCACGTCATGTTAGAGCATAAGCTGATTGAATTAAACAGGGAGTTAAGCACGGAGAAGAAGAAATTAGAAGAAGTGTTGCAAGTTGAGTCTGGCATGGGAAAGTCTTTAAACCTTCATAAAATGATTGATTTTGCTGTCGAGAAAGCGGTTGCCATTATTGAGGCAAAGAAATGCAGTTTCCTGCAGGCGGATACGCATTCGGGTGAATTTTGCATTAAAGGGCATTGGGGGATTGATGAAGACAGGATAGGCAATTTGGATTTACGTTTAGGGGATCCAATTGCACGGTTGATTGCCGTACATGGTGATGATCCCAAGGGGCTCGAGCAAGGCGAGGGGCGGGTGGGGCAGGCCTACCGTTCTAAGGGTTTTCTAAGCGTCCCTGTCTTTGCGGGGGAACGCCTTTTTGGGGTGCTTAGCTTATCGAATAAGAATAACCTGCTTCGTGAATTTAGTGATTTGGATTTGCAGGTGCTGCATATGATTGTGCGGCAATTGGCTGTGGCGGTGGAGAATGCGCGGTTGGCTCGGGAATTGCATTATTGGGAAGCTAAGGATAACAGGCTTAATATTTATAATTACCGCCATTGCTGCCGGGTGCTTGATTATGAGATTAGCCGGGCTAAGCGTTATGGTGGGCAGTTGTCGATATTAATGGTTAATATTGACGCGTTTCGATTTTATAACGAAGCCTTAGGTCTTAAGGAAGGAGATAAATTCTTGCAGGACTTTGCGCGGATGTTGGATATTCATTTAAGGGATATTGATACGGTGTGCCGCTATGTGGGGGATGAATTTGTGATTATTCTTCCCGGAACGGATGAGCAGCAGGCTAAGATTGTCGCCGGTAAGATTAGCCGTAAGACAAGGGAGATGTCTGTTTCCTACCCAATGTCGGTGAGCATTGGTGTGGCGCAATTGGCTTCAGGCATGAGCCGGTATGATTTAGTGCGCAAGGCAGATGGCGCCCTGCGGATGGTTAAAGCACCACATTAACAAAGGAGGCCTATGGATAATACATTTTTAGCAGGGGGTATAGATGTTGCAGGTTATGGGATTGAGGCGGCGTCATGCAAGGCATTTGACCTTGAAGATTACAGTTGGAAGATCCTCCAGAAAGCGTATGAACGTTATGAGCAGACCGGCAGCATTGGCGATGAACTTTGCCATTGGTTAAAAATCCAGGAGGTAGGCGTATGATAAGCCGTTGTGGAATATTAAAGAAAATGGATCTTTTGCACCTGCTTTATGGGGCAAAAAACCATGTGCAGCCGGGGGCGCCGTTATTTGATAAGGAAAAGCTTGAGACATCAGCATGCCTTGAGTATGTGTTGTCGTCGTGTTATAAGTCATTGGTTTTCTTAATACATAACCGTCATGCTCGTAAAGAATTTCAGCATTTAGCAGAACGTTCCACCCTGCACCAGGAACAGCTCATGAAATTGCTCGAGCACGACATGGATAGTGAGCACAATGTTGAGTTAAAAAGAGAAGGGTATATATCTAACCTGAATATTGAACAATTGCCCCTTGTGGGGATATTGCGTTTAAGCATTGGCATGGCTGAGCACACCTTGGATATTTATAAATACCTAAGCCGCACCTGCCCGCAATATGGCAGCTTGCTTGATCGTTTGGTGCAGGACAATATGGAAGAGATTGATTTTTTGCGTAGTGAGTTAGAGTTTCATCAGCAGGATTAAACGCCTCCAGTAGGGGATCCCACCAGTATAGAGATTAAGGACAGATAATTCCAGTATTACAGGTAACGGTATTAACCGGTGCTGCACCACTACACTGACCAGGGGCAGGTTGGCCTAAGGTTGTATTAACGCAGGTCATAGTTTCAGTTTGTGTGCCTTGGAGTTGGCCACTTTGGCAGACACCAGTTGATGTGCAGGTGCTAAAACTGCCGCTTCCCTGCCAAGCAAAGGCACATCCGCTATAATCACTGCAACCTTGTGATTCAATGGGTCTATTAGGTTGAGCAGGGCATTTACTAGTATCAGGGTCGAACACGTTGTTGGTTGCTTCATAACAACGGTAGGTGCGGGTTTGTGTGCTTGTTCCGCAATTAGTGTTACACGCTCCATAATTAGGTGCAGGGCTTTCCCAGCGATAAGAACATGCATTTGTACAGACCTGAGATGTTGCTGGTGGAGGTTGAGGGCAAAAACTTGGATCCACAGGAGGACATTCACATACTTCTTCTTGGGTAATGGGATCAATAAAGCAAATTCTGGAATTTGAATCACAAACCCCAGGGATACATTCTACCGTACGGGTAAGGGTTAGGTTGCACGCTGTTGGCGGGCAAATAAAATTATTTGCTTTCCACGTGTAGGTGCCGCGGCAGGTTGCGGAACAATCACTGACTGTAATGGTTCCTGTATTATTGTTACAGCCACAGCTATCAATTCCTGTATTTTTAGGGTCAACGCAGGTATTGCCATCCAAACCTTGTAAATAGGTACAACGTTTGTTTAGATTAAAGTTGCCACGGTCGCACTCTTCTCCAGTTTCTTGAATGCCGTTTCCGCAGGCATTTTTGACTTTGCAAGCATTATCGCATGTTTGATCAGGGGCGCCATTTTTGTTTATACCTAAATCACATTCTTCTATAATTCGCCCTGCATTGGTTGCTGGATCAGTAAGGACACAGCCAATGGTGTTGCCAGCGGTATAGGTACATAATGGTGAATTAATTATTCCATCCCCACAAGTTGCTGGAGCAGCAGTACATGATGCGCTGCAAGAGGCAGTGCGTTTACTTTCATCAATGCGGCCGTTGGGTTGACACCCTTCGATATTACCCGGTACATAGGTGCATGATTCCCCTTGCCCACGTGTCCAACCTTGATCACAATCTTCTTCGGATTCTCGAATACCGTTACCACATCGGTCGCAACCCTCACATTGCACTGACGTGATGTAAGTTCTATTTTTATTTCCATCCCCTTGCCAGTATCCGCAACGAGCGGAATCTGTGCTACAACCAGGGACAT
This sequence comes from uncultured Planctomycetales bacterium, assembly GCA_964400365.1. Taxonomy (GTDB): domain Bacteria; phylum Omnitrophota; class Gorgyraeia; order Zapsychrales; family Fredricksoniimonadaceae; genus CAYNTZ01. The sequence continues at coordinate 11,115 of CAYNTZ010000002.1, forward strand.
TTAAATAAGAACAGCAAAATGGAGCGCTGAAGCCAGAAGAATCAGTAGAGCCATTATTCCATTTATAATTAGGGTGTCTATGCCTCCATCTCTGTGTTCCATGGCTTATAGCTTTCTCAAAGCCGCTTTCGTAGCACATGCGATTAGCGCTTGTCATGTTAGGCGTGGCGGAACATCCACCACTACAAGGGCGTATTGAAGTAGGAGGACCAGTTATTTTTAAACAATCTTGGGGGCATGCTGTGGCATTAACGGTAATCGTCCTAGAAGGACTTCCTGGAATTGTAAGGGTAATTGGTTTAGCTTCACACGATTCATAATAACCATCATTACGATCGTTTGGATTATTAGGATCATCAAATTCACAAATACCATTGCCGCAACGGGTGCAGGTCGTGCTATTTTGATTTGCCACATAGGGCAAATTACATTGGATTTCACATTTAAGCGTATCAGTACAGGCAGAAGCACCATTAACAAATTGAATGCCTTGGTCTTGAGGGAGATTATAATCATCTCGTATCCCATTACTGCTAAGACATATTTCAGCAATAGGGTGACCTGGATTTGGTTCTGGAGGGATATTGCCTTGAGGTATGGTCCCTAAGCAAATAGCCGAACAGCTGGGGTCATCATCGTCGCTGGATTCATTGGCATTTGGGTTTGTTGCTGCGCCAGCACGGTCAAATTCACGCCCAAAGGTATCAACAATACAGCCGATGACAGCGGGGGCTCCGTTGCCGCAGCTTTCAACAATTTCACGTTCCCCGTAATAACAGCCGTTGAGGGACGAATCAAGGGCAACAGGGGTATAGACAGTAGCCCCTTTGAATTTTTTCCCTGTAGAAGTACGGTTGTTGGCATCATCATCACGGATTTTTCTCCCGCAATTGCCCCGCACCGCAGGCAGGCAGCAGCTGTTATCAACGATGCATTGTTCTGAAATATAACAGCCGGGGGGATTAAAGTTAAAGTAATGGTAGCGTTCATTTTCTCGGCAGGTAACGGTTTTGCCTTTTACAGGGCCGCAGGAACCTGCGATATCGGTGACAACGGCGCAGTTGGGGGGCAATTCAACCTGTTCGGCCGGCACTTGTTTCAGTCGGTCGTTGAAAGAATCCTGCACCTGGTCATCCCACATCTTAAAATGCCCGTTGACCGAACGCAGGACATAGGGCCCCATCACCACCACCCCTAACACAACCAGGATGGCAATAATGGAATATTCGATAATGGACTGGCCTTGTTTATTGCGTAGCATTACTGAAAGTATATAACATTAGTCAGCACAAGGCAAGTATGCTAATATTTCACCCATGATGAGCCAGAAGGGTATTCCTTCGTTATTTCTTGAACGTTTAGCCCAAATTGTGCCGCTGCCCCAACAGGCAATAGGTGATTTTTCATTTAGGGCTAAACAAAAAACAGCTTTTAGGGTTAACACCCTTAAGGTTTCTATCGACGAAGTACATGGGCTATTGAGGGAAGAGGGCATTACCTTTGATGCCGTGCCCTGGTATGCGCCGGCATTTTTAGTTGAAACGGGTGCGGCAAAACTGTTATTGCAACATGCCTTGGCGGCTGAAGGCAAGATTTATGCCCAGGCGCTTTCTAGTATGGTCCCGGCGGTGGTTTTAGATCCACAACCAGGCGAGCGGGTGCTAGACCTGTGCGCGGCCCCCGGGAGCAAGACAACCCAGATAGCCGCGCATATGCATAATGAAGGGCAGCTCATCGCCAATGAGGCGATTAAGGCGCGGTTTTTCCGGTTAAAGGCGGTTACGGCGCTTTTAGGGGCCAAGGCCCGTTTAACCATGGTGGATGGCAGGCGTTATGCCTTACGGGAAGACGAGCCGCCTTTTGACCGCATCTTAGTTGACGCACCTTGTTCATCCGAGGGGCGGTTTAATGCAGAAGACCCTGACTCCGTCGGTTATTGGAGCAAGCGTAAGATTGAAGAGATGTCCCATAAGCAAAAAGGGCTATTGCTGAATGCCGCACGCCTTTTAAAACCGGGGGGCATTTTAGTTTATGCCACCTGCACCTTTGCGCCGGAAGAGAATGAAGAAGTGGTGGATTGGTTTTTACGCAAGTCGGATGGCCGTTTTTTCATAGAGCCGGTTGAGGTAAAGGGAATTGCGCGCTACCCTGCTTTAAATGCCTGGGGTAAACGTTGTTTTGCTCAAGGCATGGAGGCTTGCCTGCGTATTTTACCGGATAAGCAGATGGAAGGTTTTTTTGTGGCTTGTTTACGCTGCCGTGGCGCATGAAGTTATCCCCAAATAGATGCTTGACCTTAAAGGTTTTTTATACGAGAATTACATAATTATTAATCCGGTATTTTTATAATGACGACGAGTGCGGTAAAGAGAGTGATTTGTGCTATCCTGCTTTTTCTTTGGGCGGCCATGGCGCCCGTTTGTGCCCAAAATGCAGAGATTCCAGTTGTTTCCGACGATGAGGTAAGCGTGCAGGAATCTTTAGGTGCTGAATTGACCGTCAATGTGGTGAGCCTTGTGCTTAACGCGGAACACCGTGATGGGGTTGATTGGAGTGCTATTGTTTCGGATTTCCATAGTGTTGCGCTTAAGAAACAAGATAATCCGGTTTGGGCGGACAAGAAATATAAGTTAAGTGTCGGTACGGTATCTATCGAGGATTACGCGGTCTTGTTGGAGGCCTTGGATACCGTCGGGCAGATGAACCAAACGCCCTACCCGTCATTTAAGATTGGTTTAAATGAAGACAGGACCGAGGTATTAAGCGACGTCATTAGTTTAGGGGTGCAGATGACGCGCCAGCGCGGCGAAGATGCCCTGTTAACCGTCCAGCCTAATTTAAATTTAGCTAAGATGATGTTAAAGGCAAGGACACAGCTGCCTATTAAGGATAAGGTGACGATTGTTATCGGCGGGATATTCAGCGAGGAGGAAATAACCAAGATGCATAAGTTTCCCCTGCTGGGTGACCTGCCCCTGGTGGGCTTGGTTTTTAGGAGCCGTGGGCATTTAATTAAGAAAACAGAAACAGTCATTTTTTTAACAATCAATACAAATGAAATTCCCAATGAAGATTATTAACCATCTTGTTATGGCCATTGGTTTGGTTGTGCTGCTTCAAGGCTGCGGCGGCCGGCCCGTGCAGGTGCCACCGCCTGCGCCTGGTATTGCGTTAAAAGATATTTGCGCTAAGTATAATATGCAGTGGCAATGGGATGGGGTGACCCAGGTTGTCTTGTTGGAATATAAAAGCAATAAGGCAAAGGCCTTGGTGGGCAGCAATGTGGTGTTGCTGGGCAAGGAAAAGATATTTTTAAACGCGCCGTTGCGCAGGGTTAATAGCACGATTTATGTGCCGGAAGATTTTGAAGCCAAGGTGATTGGGCCTTTTGGGATAACCATTGGCAAGGCCGGGCTGGGGGATCCAGCGCAATCTAAGGTGAGGTCTGTTGTGATTGATGCTGGGCATGGGGGGAAGGATCCTGGGGCCCAGGGTGTCAGCGGGGTCTTGGAAAAAGATGTTGTCCTTGATATTTCTAAACGCTTAAAGCTATTGTTGGAGGAAGCGGGTCTGAAGGTAATCATGACCCGGGAGAGCGATGTTTTTATCACCTTGCAGCAGCGCACTGAAATTGCCACTAAATCTAATGCTGATTTATTTGTCAGTGTGCATGCTAATTCCAACCCGTCCCGCAAGATGCAGGGGATTGAAGTTTATTATGTCAAGACAACGCATAAGAAGGATTTAGATGAAGAACAGCGCCAGAAAAATGAGAAATCTTTTGTGGCGCGTTTAAATGCGGACAATAATGCCAAGATGGTCAGTATTATCGCGGATATGCTTTACGCGTTTAAGGTGGGGGAGTCCAGCAAGATAGCGCAATCAATGGTGCAGCGCATGTCGGGCCATGTGGATGCGCCTAATCGGGGGCATCGTTCCTGTCGTTTCTTTGTCGTGCGCAATACCTTGGTGCCCGCCGTCTTGGTTGAGACGGGTTTCTTGACCAACCGCCAGGAAGAAAAAAAATTGGGCACTGGTTCTTATCGCCAGAAACTAGCTGAATCCCTTGCGCGCAGTATCTTAGATTATGCCTCCAATTAATGTGCCCAACAACGATTCGATTGGTGTCTTTGATTCCGGCTTAGGCGGATTGACCGTGGTTAAGGAATTAATCCATCATTTGCCTAATGAGCGCATTGTTTATTTTGGTGACACTGCCCGGGTGCCTTATGGGACAAAATCCAAGGAAACCATATTAAGGTATTCCAGGGAAATTGTTCAGGTCTTATTGAAGCGCCGGGTGAAATTAATTGTGGTGGCTTGTAATACTGCTTCGAGCTTGGCATTGGATGAATTAGTGGCGGAATTCAAGGTGCCGATTATCGGTGTTATTGAGCCAGGGGCGAAGAAAGCTGCGGCATCAACGCGTAATAATCGGGTTGGTATTATCGCCACATCGTCGACAATTAAAAGCGAGCGTTACGCCCAGGAGTTGCTTAAGGCCCGGAAAGACGTGCAGGTGTTTTCTAAAGCGTGCCCTTTATTTGTGCCCTTGGTTGAAGAAGGGTGGTTTGACCATGCTGTCACCTACCAGGTGGCGCAAGAATATTTAGTTCAAATGAAAAAGAATAAGATAGACACGTTAATCTTAGGATGCACCCATTACCCCTTGCTTAAGGGGGTGTTGCATAATGTCATGGGTGCGCAGGTTAATTTGGTTGATTCAGCCCAGGAGGTGGCCTTGCAAGCCAAGGCCGTATTAATGGGCAAGGGCATGCTGCGCACGCAATTGGGGCCGGCAAAGCATACCTTTATGGTAAGTGATGAGCCCCAAGGTTTCCAACGGTTAGCCGTACGCTTTTTAGGCGGTGGCGTCAGGGAAGTAGAAAGGTATACCAATGTTTGAAATTACAGTGCGTGACCATATTGCCTCAGCGCATCAATTGCTCGGTTACAATGGCCCTTGTGCCATGATGCATGGGCATACCTGGCACATTGAAGTGACGGTTAAGGGTGAAGGTTTAGACAAGATTGGCTTATTAACGGATTTTAAAGAGTTGAAGATGAAATTAAAGGAAGTGTTGGGTCCCATTGACCATGTGGTATTAAATGATTTGCCCGCGTTTAAAGGTGTAAATCCATCAACGGAGAATTTGGCGCGTTATGTGTATGCTGCCTTTAAACTTAAGGTTGCGCCCCTGGTGTTAAAGCAGGTGCAGGTTTGGGAGTCTGATACGGCTTCCGTTGTTTATTATGAATAAAGCTATCGTATTACTTTCCGGCGGGCTCGATTCTGCGACAACGCTATATGACGCTAAGTCAAAAGGCTATGATTGCCACTGCCTGATTTTTGATTATAATCAGCGTCACCGCAAGGAAATTAAGCAGGCTAAGGCTGTGGCAAAGGCGGCTGCTTGCAGCTATGCTTGCGTGAAGATTGCCTTGCCGTGGAAGGGATCGGCGCTGTTGGATAAGAATATTCGTGTTCCTCAAGGTGGCAAGCTTGATGCTAAGAAGATACCAGCCACCTATGTCCCGGCACGTAATATTATTTTCTTAAGTTTTGCCGCTTCTTTTGCCGAAGCCATTGGCGCACGGCATATCTTTATCGGGGCTAATGCGGTTGATTATTCTGGCTATCCTGATTGCCGCCCGGAATTCATTAAAGCCTACCAGGCGATGTTGGCTAAAGGATTAAAATCAAGCGTCGAGGGAAAATCGATTAAGGTGCAGACGCCGTTGATTCGCATGAGCAAGGCGCAGATTGTACGGTTAGCCGTGAAGCTAAAGGTGCCGACTAAATTAACTTGGTCGTGTTATAACGGGGGAGCAAGGCCCTGCGGGGTTTGTGATTCCTGCCGCCTGCGTGCCAAAGGTTTTGCAGAAGCTAAACAAGAAGACCTGTCATGATAAAAGCTAAAATCGTTGAAATATTCCGTTCCATTCAAGGCGAGGGCCCTTACGCCGGGCAGATGCAGGTTTTTGTGCGTTTCTTTGAATGCAATATGCATTGTGTCTGGTGTGATACCCCGCAGTCTATCGGTGATGGTAAGCGGGAATTTACCCAATATACCCCGCAAGAATTGATTGAGGCGATTAAGCCTTTAACGAAGAATGCCCATGCGCTGAGCATTACCGGTGGGGAGCCTCTTATTCAAGCGGATTTCTTAAAAGAATTCCTGCCGTTAGCGAAGAAATTAAAATTAAAGATTTACTTAGATACCAATGGCACGCTTCCTGAGCAACTAAAGAAGGTGCTGTCACTTCTTGATATTATCGCGATGGATTTTAAACTGCCTTCTTCGACTAAGGAGAAGTCATATTGGAAGGAGCATGAGGCTTTTGCCCGTTTGTCGAGGCGCAAGGAATTGTTTGTTAAGATTGTAACGACCAAGCAAACGCAGTGGTCGGATTTTAAGCGTTCGCTGGATATTTTGAAAAAATCAGCGCCGCGGACATGGGTGTATATCCAGCCAAGCTATGGGGAATTAAAGACCGGGATTATTGATCATTGCCTGGAATTCTATGATAAGGCCGTGCCAGTGTATCCACATATCAAATTATTCCCCCAAGTGCATAAAATTATGGGCATACAATAAATGGTGCTAAGTATTATTTAATTATTCTTCCTATTATTCCCCTCCCCTGGAGGGAGGGGTAAGGGGAGGGGGCAGAAATTAACAGGGAGAGCGTTATGGCAAGTTCATACGAAGGTAAGCAAGATAAGATCCGCGCATTAAAGATGCCTGCTATCGAAGTTTGGGAAAATCAATATAGCGACCGGGATTATGTGGTGGATTTGACTATTCCAGAATTCACCTGCATTTGCCCGAAGACCGGATTGCCGGATTTTGCCACCATCAAGGTGAGCTACCGTCCAGCCAAGCTGTGTTTGGAGTTAAAGTCATTAAAGATGCATTTGGTTGAATACCGTGATGTCGGTATTTTTCATGAGCATTTGGTGAATAAGCTGTTGGATGATTTTGTTAAAGCGTGTAAACCGCGCTGGATGAAGATTGAAGTGGTGATGAATCCCCGCGGAGGGATTGCTACTAATGTGACAGCAGAGTATCCTTTGAAAGGGAAAAAATAAATGAAACGCCACGACGGACGCAAACCAAATGAATTACGTAAGATTAAAGTGACTAAGAATTATTTAAAGGATCCAGAAGGTTCCTGCCTGATTGAATTTGGCGCAACCCGGGTGATTTGCACCGCTTCGGTCGAAGAGGGCGTACCCCCATTCTTAAAAGGCCAAGGCAAGGGTTGGGTCACGGCGGAATACGGCATGTTGCCCCGTTCAGTGACTAGCCGCATGCGCCGGGAAAAAGCGTCAGGCGGCCGCACTGAAGAAATCCAGCGTTTAGTTGGACGTTCCCTGCGGGCGATTGTTGATATGAGCCAATTAGGTGAGCGCACCATCAAGATTGATTGTGATGTGATCCAAGGCGATGGCGGCACACGCACCGCGTCCATTACCGGCGGGTTTATTGCACTAGCGGATGCCTTAAAATGGATGATGGATAAGGGGATGATTGCCCGCATACCGTTAAAAGACTCTATTGCGGCGATTTCTGTCGGTATTTCAAAGGGTGAACCGGTTTTGGATTTGGATTATATTGAAGATTCAAAAGCGGATGTTGATATGAATGTGGTGATGACGGGCAAGGGGCAATTTGTCGAGGTGCAAGGCACCGGCGAAGGCGGCACCTTTAGCAAGGAACAGATGGACAAGCTATTGGCCTTAGCGCAAAAGGGCATCAAGGAATTATTAGCCATCCAAAAAAAGAATTTACCGTATTTAAAATGATGATGAAAGAATTAATTGTCGCATCCCGCAATAGGGGCAAGGTTGGCGAGATTAAAGAGTTATTGGTGGGATTGCCCTATAAGGTAAGCTCGCTGTTGGACTATCCTGATTTACCTGATGTTGTCGAAGATGGTAAGACCTATAAGGAAAATGCCTTAAAGAAGGCCCGTGAGATTGCGTTATTAACCGGCAAGATGACTATGTCGGATGATTCCGGGCTTGAAGTAAAGGCGCTTAATAATGCGCCTGGCATCTATTCTGCCCGTTTTGCCGGCGAGGGCAAGAGCGAGAAGGATAAGAATAAGAAATTATTTGCGATGCTAAAAGATGTCCCTGCGGCACGCCGCCAAGCCCGTTACCGCTGCGTGATTGCCTTGGTTGACGGCCGGGGCCGGGAACTTGGGTGTGTGGAGGGTACCTGCAGCGGTTTTATCACCACCGAGGAGCGGGGTAGCAACGGTTTTGGATTTGACCCGCTGTTTTTACTTAAACGCTACAATAAAACCTTTGGCGAATTGCCCTCAAGCGTTAAACAACGCATTTCCCACCGGGCCCGCGCGCTTCAGAAATTCCGTATTAAAATAATGTCTTTAAAATAGAGTTGATGACCTGCGGGACTGAGATTTTCTTGTCGAATTTAGGGTCGCTGACCTTCCCATAAATATGGATACTTAAGGTGCGCAAGACTTCTTCGGCGATTGGCGGCACCAGCCCTGAGCTCATGTCAACGCCCATGGTTAAATCGCAATCCTGGTTAAAATTAACCCAGCCTTGGCCTAAGAGGACAATGGTGGGGCTCTTTAAGCGCAGGTTATCTGTTGATATTTTCTGATTTACCAGGACAAAATTAGCTTCTACGTCGGTGATCATGACCTGGCCTAGGCGCAGGGCTTCGTTAAGTGCGCCTAATAATCCTTTGAATATTTTAAATTCAGTTAAAAATCCCTCGCGGATGGCCAAGGTGCCTTTGGCTTGTAGGGTTTTCATATCAGCGATGCGCCCGTTGGCGATGGTGGTTAAATAAAATTTACCGTTAATTTCTTCAGCCTTAAGCGGGGAATCCATTTTTAATTTCTTCATATCAACTTCATCAATGTTAAGGGCAAGCTCAAAAGGCATGGAATCAACGCTTAAATCAGTTGAGGCAACCGCATGCACCTTGCCGCCGTATAAGGAGGCGTTGAGCGTCAGGTTCTTTATTTTTTGTTCAGATTCAATCGCGCTAACTGACAGGTCGGTTAGCGTATAGCCCATCATTGAGACCGATGGGCTGGTGGCGGTGGCATTTAATGTCCAGTTTTTCCAATCAGCGGCGGGACCTTTCATGTCGGCATTGATGTTTATATTGCCTGTTGGTTTAAGCGGCAAGATAGCCTTCTGCTGCTCTTGGGGAAGCAGGTTGAGGATGTCTTCGATTTGGAAGGTTATGTTATTTTTTAGGTCAAGTATTTGTTGGCTGCCGGCTAGGGTGACGCTGCCCTTGGTGTCAAAGGCAATATTAAGGTATTTGCCTTTTAAGGTGTTGATGCTGATTAAGTCACCCTCCTTGGCGATATCTGCTTTTAATTGTACTTGGGCACCGTCTAGACTGGTGGTGACCTTGGGGTTATTGAAATCGTTTAATCCGCCGGTTAAGGTGTAGGCTTGCCCTAAATAGGTGGCGGTAAAATCACGCCATTTGAGCGTGTCAGGAGTGGCTTCGATGACACCGGTAATATCTTTTATTTTTTGGTTAAAGGTGCTGCTGGCGATATTAACATCCTTTAGGCTGGCTACGGCTAAGATCTTGCCATCCAGGGGCGATAAGGCCATTCCATCGAACTTTACTTTTACCGAAGCGATTCCATCCATGTCCAGCCCATATTGTTTGATTAGGTCAGGGATGATTTCTTTGACGCGGGCAAGGTTTAAGTCATTGGCTTCAGCCGTCATGCTGATAAGCGGGTTTTTAAAATTACTAATGCTCCCGTTAGCGCGTAAATCCGTGTCCAGGATATTAATGGTAATAGCATTAATGGTAGCGGCATCGGTTTTAAAATCAGCGTCTAATTCAATACCCTTGATTAAGTCCGTCATGGGGAAACCTTTGACATGGGCATCGCTGACTGTAATCGACCCGCTATAGGTCAAGGCGGCAGGATCCTTTAGGGGTAAGGTTATGTTTATGTCGATACGGGGACTGGCATCTACAACCTTATTACCACCCAAATCAAGGCGGCCGTTGGTGATGCTTGTTTCTGTGGATAGTTTAAGGATGCCGTCGATAACTTTAAGTAACACTGTTTTTGCTTTAATATTAGCGGAAGCATTAATATTCTGATCTAAGTCGATAGTCATGTCATCGATGCTTAGTTTAGTTGAGAGGGTAATATCTTGCTTATTGGTTAAGCTAAGCTGGGTATCTTGGGCGGTGATATGGCCGCTGAAGGATTTAGTGGCATCAAGGGCAGCTTTAACATGATCAGCGTTTAAGTCACCTTGCACCTCAATATGGTTTTCATCGCTCATGCGCACGGTCAGTGGTTTTAAGGTGATGTCGCCTTTCAGGGTTTGATTAAGCCAGGTGATATCTAGTGACTTGCCGATGATGGATCCAACTAGTTGAGAGCCGTCCTTATCTTTACGTATTTTGATATTATCTAGGGATAATTGCCCCTTAATGATTTGGTTGTCAGATAATTTAATGTAAATAGATTCGGCAATGGTCGAACCTTCATAGTTAATTAAATCTTTGGTGGTTGTCAGGTCGCTGATTTTGCCTTTTAAGTGGCCGGAGGCTGTAAGGGTGGGGGTGGTGATGTCTAGGTTTGTTAAATTAAAATCACCTTTGGCCTTAATCGGCCCGTTTGACCATTCGGCATCGAGGCCGGCAATGTCAATGTTACCTTTAAGGTAGTGTTCATTGGCATTAAGGTTAATTTGGTTGATGGTGATATTACCTTGGGCAGCGATACCTGTTTTGCCATAATCGATGGTTAGGTCTACTTTTTTGATAAGCCCGCTGTAAATTTTTAGGTTAGGGACAGCAACGAGTGACAAGTAGGCGCTGGTATCGATGTTTTTTAGTTCCAGGGTTGTGTGCAGGCTTTGATTTAAGGGTTGGTAGCTGCCCTTGGCCGCAAGATAGCCTTGGCGCTGCGGGATGCTACTGGTGAAATCGTAGTTGATGCCTTTATGGGAGAGCGACATTTTTAAGTTAATAGCGTCAAAGAGTTCAGTCCAGGCCTTGTCCAATGAGACATCATCAACGCGCAACTGGCCATCGATGATATTGACTGCTCCCAAGATAATGTTGAACGGGGATGGTTTTTCTTCAACAGCGGCGGGCGCTGGCTGAGCAGGGAGTAGGTCTGAGAAATTCCAAACATCTGGTCCAGTGCGGATTAAATGGGCTGAAGGGTGTTGTACGTTGACAAAGGGAATAGTGATTTGGTGCTGCTTGATGCCTGGGATAACGATGATGCCGAAGGTGACTCCTTCTGCTTGGGCAAAGACGTCGGTGGTTGAATCTTTTTGGTAGACCTTGATTTTGTCAATTATGAAACCTTTGACCCAACTAAAACGGATATTGCCAATTTCCACCTTGCGTTTTAGGAAATGTTGGGCCTGTTCGATGGCTATTTTTCGGACTAATTTAGGAAAAATAACGCGATTAACATACAATGTCACGGCGGTGATAAAGAAAATAATGGCAAGGGTAATAATAATGAGTTTTTGGTGTTTCATAGGATTTTTATATTATACATGACATATTTTTGATTTCAATGCTTTGACGTGATATACTTGTGCAAATTTTACGGGGAGTAGCGCAGTTGGCTAGCGCGCTTGCTTTGGGAGCAAGAGGTCCCGGGTTCGAGCCCCGGCTTCCCGATTTTTTAAATCCATCCATTTGTTATGCCACTATTCAAACGTGACCACACCAGACTGATTTGTGATGTAGGGGAAATCGCCGGCCTTTTTCATGATGCCCCCAGCATGGAAGATTTCCTGCAGAAAATCACCAGCATGGTCACCCGTCACATGGCCTGCGAAGTCTGCTCCATCTATCTTTATTATGATGACAAAGAAGAGCTGGTCCTTAAAGCCACGCAGGGTTTAAGCGCGTCATCCGTTAATAACGTGCGCATGAAATTAGGCGAGGGTTTAACCGGTTTATCGCTTAAAGAAAAGCGCCCTATCTGTGAAGGCCAGGCGAAGAATAACCCTAATTTCCGTTTTTTTCCTGGCATTGGGGAAGAACGTTTTGAATCATTTTTGGCCGTGCCGATCCTGCGCGGGTCAACCGAGATTGGCGTCATGGTTGTTCAAAGCGAAAAGCAGAATTATTTTTCGCCTGAAGATATCCAGGTTTTCCGTGCCATCACCGCGCAATTAGCCACCACTGTTGAGACCGCCAAGTTGTTAATCACGCTGAATGAAAAAAAAGAGAAGCCTAAGCCGCAGGCGACAGGTGACTTGAAATTCATTAAAGGCCGCAGCGGGGCTGAAGGTGTGGCCTTAGCGCATACCGTAGTGATTGATGAATCATTGACGGATTTGCATATTTTCTTAGCTGGTGAGAAAAGCAATGACAGTGAGGCGGATTTCTATCGGGCAGTTGAGCAAACCATTAGGCAGTTAGAAGAATTACAAAATGACATTGAAGCCGCCTTGTTTGATGTGGCGGCGTTAATATTCACCGCCCAAATCTTGATGCTTAAGGATAAGGGATTCGTTGATGCTATTGCCCGTACCATTAAGTCAGGAGCCGGAGCTACCGAGGCTATAGTGACGGTGGTTAATAGTTATGTGGGCAAGTTTAGTTTAATCCAGGATGCTTACCTTCGTGATAAGATTTATGATGTGAAGGATGTGGGGCGGCGGTTATTGGAGAATTTGACGGGCAAGGCCTATCAGCATAGCGAGTATGAAGATAAGATTGTGATTGCCCGGGAGCTGTTGCCATCGGATGCGCTAAAGCTTTTTTCACAGCGGGTTAAGGGGATTATCCTCTTAAGTGGCGGGGCTACCAGCCATGTGGCTATTTTGTCGCGTTCCTTGAATATGCCCTTGGTGATTGCTGAGGAGCCCAGGCTTTTGGCTTTGCCGGCAGATGCCGAGGTCTTAATGGATGCCTTAATGGGTTATATCCATATTAACCCTACGGATGAAATCAAGGCCAAGGTTTTAGCGCGTGAGGAGTTAAGCCATAATATTGAAGGTTTAAAGAAGCTGGTTAATGATAAACCTTGCACCAAGGATGGCACGGCCGTTAAGTTGATGGCCAATATTAATTTGTTAGGGGACTTAAAGGCGGCTAATGAATTTAAGGCGCAAGGCATCGGCCTTTACCGCACTGAATTTCCCTTTATGATACGCAATAATTTCCCGTCCGAAGAAGAGCAGTATTTGATTTACCGGCGTTTGGTGGAGGGGATGAAGGATAAGGAAATCACCATCCGTACGCTTGATATCGGCGGGGATAAGGTGCTGTCTTATTTTGATTATGACAAGGAACAAAACCCGTTCTTAGGGTTACGTTCAATCAGGTTTTCCCTGCGTCACCCGGATGTTTTTGTTACACAATTGCGGGCCATCTTGCGTGCGGCCGTTGGTGCGCGGGTGCGGATCCTTTTTCCTATGATTTCATCGATGGACGAGTTTCTTCAAGCGAAGGCCATTGTTAAAGAATGCATTGCGGATTTGCACCGGCAAGAGCAGGAGGCTATTGAAGATCCAGCCATCGGCGTCATGGTGGAATTGCCTGCGGCAGTTGAGATTATTGATGATTTAGCTCAAGCAGCAGACTTTTTGTCGGTGGGTACCAATGACTTAGTGCAATATATGCTGGCAGTTGACCGCACCAACCAAAAGGTGGCAGACATGTATTTATCGCATCACCCGGCGGTGCTGCGGGCGTTAAAGAAAATTGCCGAGGCTGGCCGTCGGCATGGTAAGGACGTGTCGATTTGCGGGGATATGGCCCATGAGGTCAAATACCTGCCTCTCTTGCTGGGTTTAGGGATCCGTGTTTTAAGTGTTGACTCCCGTTATTTGCCGCGCCTGCATGAGCAATTGTCCCAGCTTACGTTAGTTGATTGTGAAGCCTTGACGGCAAAGATATTAAAGGAAAGCCAAATTAGCTGCATCACTCAATTATTGGAGCAAGGTTGATTGAACTGCGTGACCGTTTCTTAAAGCTGGTCTTGCTGGTAAGCCTATTGGGAGTGTTATGTCTCCTGTTGGCCCAGCCGATTAATTTAACGGCTGTTGACATCGGACGGCACATTAAAAATGGCCAACTGCTCCTGCAGGGGCAAACTGATCTGCTGTACAAGAATTACTATTCCTTTACCCATCCGGATTACCCGTTTATCAACCACCATTGGTTTTTTGGCGTTGTGGCCTATTTGTGTTGGCAGGTGATTGGGTATACGGGCCTTTCCATTGCCTATGCGGGAATGTTGTTGGGTGCGTTTATTTTATTTTGGCTTTCAGCCCGCCGGCATGCCTCTTTTGCCGTTGTTTTTTTCTTAAGCGCGTTAACTGTATCTGTGGTCACAGACCGTCGGGAGATTCGCCCTGAGGGGTTTAGTTCCTTGGCGTTAGGGATTTATTTCTATCTACTTTACAGTTTTAAGTGCAAGCGCCTATCCATTAAACAATTGGCTTGGGTGTTATTGCCCATCCAGTTGATTTGGGTTAACACCCATATTTTCTTTTTTATGGGGCCATTATTGGTGGCGTTATTTTGGTGGGATGCGCGTGTATGCGGTGACGATAAGCCGCGGATGAAGGCCCTGCAAGCGTTGGGGGTGGGGGCGCTGATGATTAATGTGGCTAACCCATCCGGCTTATGGGGAATGTTAACGCCGTTGAATATTTTTAAAGAATTTGGCTATCGCTTGGCGGAGAATCAGAATATCTTTTTCATGATGCAGCGTTTTTCCGGCGAGCTTAGTTATAAATGGTATTTAGTGTTGGTAGCCGTTGTTTTAGTCGGTGGGGTTCTGGCCGTAAGGCGTGATGGCCTAAAGGCGCAGCTGCCATTTTTAGTGTTAGCTTTTTTTGTTGCGGCAGCAGGTCTTAAAGCGGTGCGGCTGATGCCATTTTTTGCTTTCTTTTTTATCCCGTTGGCGGCACGTTTTTATGCGCCCTATGTCCAGGGGCGTTTGGTTAAAGGGGCATTAATTGCGGCTGCTATTATTATCGTAGGGGTGCAATATAAAGGGATTGTAAGGCAGGGCGGGATTGGGCTGATGCCTGGTATTAATAAGTCAGCAGAGTTTTTCCAGGCAGTTGGTTTAAGGGGGTCGATATTTAGCAATTACGATATAGGCGGGTATTTGATTTATCATCTAGCCCCACAGGTAAAGGTCTTTGTGGATAATCGCCAGGAAGCTTTTCCGCCAGACTTTTTTAAGCGGGTGTATATGCCCATGCAGGAAAATGCGGCGGTGTGGCAAGAGCAATTGGCGCAGAATAACTTTCAAGTGGTATACTTCTACCGGCATGATTTAACCCCCTGGGGCCAGCAGTTTATGGTGGAGCGTGTCAGCGATCCGGCGTGGGCGCCGGTGTTTGTGGACAATTACACGATTATCTTTGCCCGCAGGGGAGGGGTCAATCAAGCGGTGATTGACAAGTATGAATTACCTAAGAGTATGTTTTCCGTCGCCAAGTAGAGCTTTACAGTGCAAATAAATTTTGTTAGGATTGAACGCCTTTAATAAAGAAAATGTCCCTGTAGCTCAGTTGCCTGTCTACCGACAGGTAGAGATACCTGCCTGCCGGCAGGCAGGGAGCAACAGCCTTATGTATACAGTGTATGCGTTAAAGTCAGACAAAGATCAGCGAATATATGTGGGCATGTCACAGGATGTTTTAAAAAGGTTAAAAGAGCATAATAGGGGGCAAACCACATCAACGAAGCCATATAGACCTTGGAGAATTCTCCATGTTGAATATTTTAATACAAGACTTGAAGCTAGATTAATTGAAAAGAAATGGAAGTCAGGGAGTGGTAAAGAATATCTAAAGAATTTGAATAATGTCCCTGTAGCTCAGTTGGATAGAGCAACAGCCTTCAATAAGGAGCCTTTATAGGGAATAAGAACCTATGAAGTGAACGTCGCTAATTCGGTGAACCCCCTTTTTAACTAGGGCAACACCGAGCTACCTTGCAATATAAGGGAGTGTAGAGACTTTACACGACGGGGCTGAAATGCCTAAGAGAAAGTCCGGCCAGCAAGCCGTAAGGTGGTCAGGGTAACCTGATGCTGGATGCTAAGCTGTGGGTCGCACGTTCGATTCGTGCCAGGGACGCTTTTTTATTAAGCGGGAGAATATCTTGCATCATACAAAAGTTAAAGCCGATATAGGCCTTTGCAAAGTAATAACCGACCTTACTGTTAAAGGTTGTGTGCCTTGTGTTCCATTGTCTGAGCATCAGCCATTTGACCTTGTCGTGGTAACTTCTCAAGGTTCTCTGCTTAGGGTGCAAGTTAAGTACGCCTCGCTGAGAAAAAATGGCATTATTGAGGTAGGGTACAGGCGAAATTGGGCAGACAGGCACGGAACCCATACGCAAAGGTATTCGAAAGATGAGTTTGATTATTATGCCATCTATTGCCCAGAGAAAGATGTTGTTTTATACATTCCTAATACTGAGCGGTGTCCTAAGGCAATACGTTTTGATAAAACTGCTAATAATCAAAGCCAATCAGTTAAGTGGGCCAAGGATTATTTAACCATTGAATAAAGGCGTTTCAGTCTAGCGCTGTGGATATTTTTTATTGTACTTTAAGAGCTTTTTTGCTATCCTATTGCCCTTCGCAAAGTTCTTTATGGTGGCTATAGTTCAGTTGGTAGAACACCTGATTGTGGTTCAGGATGTCGCCGGTTCGAGCCCGGTTAGCCACCCCAGTATTTTGATTAACGTAAACGCCTGTAACGGAATAAGTTGCAGGCGTTCTTTTTTGACCGTTGACGGGAATTTCGAACTTTTAGGATACATAGATAAGATTATCATTATCTACGGAAACATAGATTGACAAATTCTTATCTACGTTTTACACTTATATCATGAATCGAACAGGAAGACACATATCTCAATTGCAAGGTGAGTCGCAATATAAGGCGTTTATTCCATACGCCTTGCCTTTTTCTTTACGTTGGGATGATAAGCTTCAACAATTAGTTTCTCAAGCGGATCAAGCATTGGGGAGATTAGACGGTATTGCTGAGATTTTACCCGATGTAAATTTTTTTATTTTTATGTATATCCGTAAAGAAGCAACTTTATCTAGTCAAGTGGAAGGTACGCAGGCTACTTTTTCGGATGTCTTAAAAGCAGAAGCAAAAATACAAGACCAGGAAATACACAAAGACGTTGATGAAATTCAGAATTACATTAAGGCAATGAACCATGGTCTAGAACGTATTCAATCCTTTCCATTGTCATGGAGATTAGTTAGAGAGATACATGCGACGTTACTTAAAGGTGTGCGTGGTGAAAATAAGTATCCAGGAGAATTCCGTAATACACAAAATTGGGTGGGGGGAGCTACTATCCGCACGGCACGATATATTCCACCGCCTCCTCATGAAATGAGAGTTTCACTGGATAATCTTGAGAAATTCATGCATGATAATTCAGATATTCCCGTATTGGTTAAGGCAGCATTGCTTCATGCGCAATTCGAAACAATTCACCCTTTCTTAGATGGAAATGGAAGAGTCGGGCGTTTACTCATAACTTTTTATTTATGTCAGCAAAAGGTTTTGTCGAAGCCGCTCCTTTATCTATCTGAATATTTTAAAAAATATCGTAGTGATTATTATGAAAGACTTGATAGTTATCATGAAAAGGATGACATTGAAGGTTGGATTAAATTCTTTTTAGAGGGCGTAGCACTGACCTCTCAAAATGCTGTATCGACGACTAGGAAAATTCTGAAATTGCGTGAGCAAGATTTAAGTAAGGTAATGGCGATGGGACGATCTCAATATGGGAAAAAGCTTTTAGATTTACTTTATAAATCTCCATACATAAAGATTAAGGACGTCGAGAAGGCGTCAGGGTTGAGTAACCCTAATGCTTTAGCTTTAGTTCGTAAGTTTGAGAAAGCTAACGTTTTAAAAGAGATTACTGGTCAGCAAAGGAATCGCGTGTACGCTTATCAAGACTATCTAAAATTATTTGAATAGGGATATCGAGAAGCGGTTCCAGACAGTTTATTGTTCTAGAAAATAAGTACAAGAAATTTGGTATTATGTCGGAATCTGCACATGATATAAATGGCACAGAAGAGGAAGAAATACAGAATGTTGCCTTTGGAAGACCGCATCTTTTCATTCTGGGTGCTGGAGCTAGTAGGGCAGCTTTTCCGGAGGGTGAACGCCAAGGTAAGAAGCTGCCTTTAATGGAAGATTTTATTGAGGTAATGGAGTTGGCCCCATTGCTTAAGCAATGGGATGTTCCCTATAAAGAAGTAAATTTTGAACTCTTGTATAGTTCACTTCATTCAAATCCAAAATATTTAGCATTGTTGCCTTTAATTGAAGATAGAGTGTTTGGCTATTTCTCATCTTTAAAAATGCCTCACTCACCAACCCTTTACGATCATTTGGTGCTTTCTCTTCGACCCAAAGATGTGGTGGCCACTTTTAATTGGGACCCTTTCCTTTATTGGAGTTTGTGTAGAAATCATAAATATGCCGATATGCCCCACACATTATTTTTGCACGGCAATGTTGGTATAGGATATTGCATGGGTGATAAAACAATGGGCGTTAATGGTCAGAAATGTAGTAAATGTCAGAAAGTTTTTACTAATACGCCGCTTTTGTATCCTGTGGCCAAGAAGGATTATACGGCTGATCCTTTTATTAAGATCTGTTGGGATGAGGTGAAAAGGTCAATGAAGAATGCCTATATGTTGACCATTTTCGGATATAGTGCGCCTACCACTGACGTTGAAGCAATAACGCTGCTTAAAGAAGGGTGGGGCGATGCGACTAAACGGGAACTAGAAGAGGTGGAGATTATTGATATAAAGAAAAGAGATGTTTTAGAGGAAACTTGGTCCCAATTTATTCATTCCCATCATTCGAGAATTTCTGATGCCTTTTATAATTCTTTCTTAGCCCGGCATCCTAGGCGGTCATGTGAGGCTATGTGGGAAATGTTAATGCAATGCAGGCTGTACCCCGAGCGTAAATTTCCTAAAGATGCTTCGTTTAATGAATTATGGGATTGGATTAAACCTCTTGTGGAGCGAGAAAGAGAAGTAAAGGTGGAGGGTTCAAAGAAGGTTAATGAAGTCTAAGTCGATAAAACGGTTCGGATAACGTCCCGCCAGCGACCCCAGTTTTATAACCCTTTATAAGGTTTTGCGGCCTTGTAAGGGGTTTTCTTTTTTCTTGAAATAGAGCGCAAATATGATATATTTACATTGTACATATGAATGATCTTAAATTTGATTGGGACAAGAGCAAGGCTTCATTAAATAAGAAGAAACATGGCATTTCTTTTGAAGAAGCTGTCACTGTTTTTTATGATGACGATGCTGTGGAATTTCATGATCCAGATCATTCGGATGATGAAGATAGATTCCTTATACTGGGTTTAAGTGTTACAACACGAATGTTAGTTGTTAGTCATTGTGTTAGGGAAGCAGGTTCAGTTATTAGGATAATTTCAGCTAGAAAAGCAACTAAACTTGAAACTAAGACATATTGGGAGGAAAAGCCATGAGAGCAGAATACGATTTTTCTAAAATGAAGTTGCGGCGTAATCCTTATGCCGCCCGTTTGAAGAAGCCGGTCACTATTCGTCTGGGTTCGGATATTATCAGCTATTTTAAGTCGATGGCTAAGGAAATGGGTGTGCCTTATCAGAATTTAATCAATTTATATTTGAGAGATTGTGTGCAAGCTCACCGAAAGATTGAATGGATAGCTCATTAATATGGATTTAAATTTATCATGGCGGTAAATTATGGCGACAATAAATCCACACATTAATTTCAACATTTAATATTATGATCCGAGCATATCGTCTTTATACTGGTCCTGATGGTCATTCTCACGTGGAGCGTGGGAGCGTGAAGTCAGATGCGTTGGTCGCGGCAGAATCCGTCCATTTTAAGGAAACACCCGCACATGCAGTGTACGATTGGCATCCCGCGCCTATCCCTCAGTATGTCATTACGTTAACGGGTGTGCTTGAATTTACAGTCTTTAGCGGCGAAACATTCACGGTTCATCCAGGCGAGGTTCTCTTGGCGTTGGATATTACTGGTTCAGGCCACAAGTGGCGTTTAATCAACGACGAACCATGGAGACGCGCCTATGTGGTGTTTAAGCAAGGCGCGGATACTCATTTCATGCCGGATTAAAGAAATAGGGTGCTGTCTCTAATTTAAGTGAACGCGCTCATGCCGGTGATGGCGCGACCTACCACCAAGCTATTGATTTGTTTTGTTCCCTCGTAAGAGTATAAGGCTTCCGCATCAGCGAGGAAGCGGCCCACATTGTTTGAAATTAGGATGCCGTTTCCGCCCATCAGCTCGCGCGACATGCTGGTGATTTGCCGGCAATTAACCGTACAAAATATCTTAGCCAGGGATGCTTGTTCATCTGAGATTTTCCCAAGGTCCTGCAATTGGCTTAAGCGGGCAACCATGCATTGCATCGCGGTTAGTTGAGAAAGCATTTGGGCTAACATGTCTTGGGTCATTTGAAAAGCGGCGATTGGCCGTCCGAACTGATGGCGTTGCATGGTATAGGCCAAGGTATTCTCATAGGCGCCCTTGGCACAGCCCACCGCTTGCCAGGCCACCCCGGCGCGAGTTTTCTTTAACACAGCGGCGGTGTCTTTAAACGAGTTTGCTTTTTGAAGACGGCGTTCTTCCGGTATCTTACAATCTTTAAGTGTAATTAAGGCGTTTTGCACCGTACGCAGGGACATCTTATCTTCGATTTTCTCGGTGGTAAGCCCTGGTGTTTCACGGTCAACAATAAAGCCTTTGACTTGGTGGTCAGCGTCATCCTTAGCCCAGATGATAATGTAATCCGCAAAGGTCGCATTCCCGATCCATTTCTTTTGGCCGGAAATTGTCCACGTATCACCATTGCGTTTGCAGGTGGTCTTAAGACCCATCGAAGCCGCAGAGCCTACATCGGGTTCAGTGAGGCCAAAGGCCCCGATTTTATCTAAAGATATCATCGAGGGTAAGAACTTTTTCCTTTGCTCGTCGGATCCGCAGAGGTCGATGGAATTCATCGCCAGCCCGCTGTGAACACCCCAAAAGGTACAGATGGATGTGTCGGTACGGGCAATTTCTTCACCGATCATGCCTTCTAATAAGTAAGATTTCCCTAAGCCGCCCAATGATTTATCAAAGGTTAACCCAGCGATTTTCAGTTTTTTTAGGCCATTAATGATTTGAAAGGGGAATTCTGATTTCAGCCAACATTCATTGGCGATGGGCTTTACTTCAGTCAGCATAAATTCACGGACTTGGGTCAGCAGTTTTCGGTCATCGTCGGTCAATAAGGCATGGGTGTCATAAAAGTCAGCATTAATTTCAGGGAATTTCTGGTGCTTGCGCTTCTTGATTTTACGTGCCTGGTCTAAGAGTAGGAGAATGTCTTCTGCTTCCGTCTCTTTTAGGAAAGAAAGCAGGTGGGGGAGGCTAGCTAATTTGACAGATAGATTATTCCAGAGATTTTCCAAGTGAGCTCCTTGATCATGAAAACGGGTTGATACATCTTCTTTTATGTTAGTGTAAATTGTGTTATGGTTAGGTGCAAGTATTTACTTGATCTTTATGATATTTGATTAATGTAAGGAAAATTAATGCTACGCCAAACTAAACATTTAATGACTCAAACGGATACGCGCAAGCTAACGGCTAGTGATGCGGAGGTGACCTTTGTGGGTAGGTCTAACGCGGGGAAGAGCTCGCTTATTAATGCCTTATGTGACAAAAAGAACATGGCCCATGTGTCACAGCTTCCTGGAAAGACTCGGACGATTAATGTGTATGAAGTTAAGCCATACCGCTGGATGGTTGATCTTCCTGGCTATGGATTTGCGGTTGGCACAAAATCAGGCAAGGCAGATTTTGGGCCGATGATTGAAGAGTACTTAAGCAGCAGGGAGAACCTGCGCATGGTCTTTGTGGTTTGCGATGCTGTTGCAGGTCCTACAAAATTAGATATCTTAATGATCAACTGGTTGATACATAACAAGTATCCCTTTAACATCATTATCAATAAGATCGACAAGATTGGGCCTGCCAAGCTTGAGGCCAGGCAAAAGGAAATTGCTGGCCAACTTGGTATTGATCCTGCAGATATTTATTGGGTCAGTTCAAAGAACAAAATCTACATAGAACCTTTGCAAAATCTGATCATTAAATTATTAAACGATTAAAGTGGCTTAAAATGACAAAATCCATCAAAGATTATAAGATTACGGATCAAATGTTGGCTTCTGTTGTTCGTTTTTCAGAAGATTCAATTATCATCACCACTAATGATTTAGACTTGCCTGGCCCTCAGATTATTTATGTTAATCCGGGGTTTACTAGAATGTTTGGTTATAGCCCTGAAGAAATTATCGGAAAGACGCCAAGGATTCTTCAGGGTCCTAAAACCGATAGGGCGGTGATACAGCGTTTAAAGACAACGTTAAAAGAGGGAGGGGTGTTTTTTGGGCAGGCGATCAATTATCGTAAGGATGGTACAGAGTTCTGGAACGAGTGGCATATTGAGCCTATCAGGGATGATTTGGGGGCTGTTGAATACTATGTCGCAATACAGCGTAATATTACACAGAGAAAAGAGTCAGAGCAGGCTATTGAGCAAAAGAATTCAGCTTTAAAAGAAATCATCGAGCAGATTGAGATTGAGAAGAAGGGTGTTAAGGAAGATGTATTCTTGAATGTTGAGGAAGTGTTGTTGCCCGCCTTAAAGAAATTGCGCCGCAAAGGTAGTCCGCTTGATAAGAAATATTTGGATATTCTTGAAAAGAATCTAAAGAGCCTGACATCTTCCTTTGGTAGAAATGTCTCTCAGAAGAAATTTAAGTTATCCCCGCGTGAAATTGAAATAGCCAATCTAATTAAAAGTGGGGTTAGTAGTAAAGAGATTTGCGCCTTGCTAAATATCTCATTTAAAACAGTTGAAACCCATCGCAATAAAATCCGCAATAAACTAGATATCTTGAATAAAGATATTAATCTAACCACTTACCTTCAAACACTTTAGGAGTAAATTATCAATTCATTTTATCATGTATATATTAATACATGATATATCAGTGTTAAGCTGGCGTTGACCTATCATCATTTGCTGGTATCCTTGGAGTAGGAATTAAACAAGGAGGCAACAATGATTAAGGTTATCAAGAGTCAAATAATACAAATTAAACGAGCAGCGTTTCTTTTATTTTTCTTAAGCATATCTTTTAATGCCTATGCTGCTGAAATTGCTGGGGTCAAGTTTAATCCCATTTACCGTGATCAAGGGATTAACATGACCCTTCAGGGGACAGGTTTAAAAACAATGCTTTTCTTTAAGGCCTTTGCGGCTGGTTTTTATAAAGGCAAAGGCGATGATCGCGATTTATTAGGGAATTATCCAAAAAGAATTGAGGTGGAATATTTTGTTAACATTCCGGGAGAGAAGCTCAATAATTTTACGTTGGAAACAATGAAGAACAATATTAGTAAAGCTGAGTTAGAACAATTAGCTGCTGAGATTAAACAAATGGGGGAATACTTTGTAAATTTAAAAGCAGGCGATAGGTTCTCGTTGACCTATATACCTGCTTTAGGAACCCAATTTGAGCATAATGGAAAAATAGTCGGTACGGTTATGGGAATTGAATTTGCCAAGGCTCTTTTTGCTGTATGGATTGGA
>CAYNTZ010000003.1:0-30571 GCA_964400365.1 uncultured Planctomycetales bacterium
CGGCATCGAGCCAGGATTGCCGCCCGCCCGCCGCCGGCCCCATCACCATAAAATCATAATGGTGGAAATGCTCGCCCATAAACATCTTGGCCACCGCAGCTTCAGGGTCAGGCACATAAATCAACAGCCCAATAAAAATAATCAAGGCCGCGTCAAACCACCTTCTCACCGACCCAAGGGATGCGGCCGCCAAAAGCCCATTAAATATCCCCCAACAAAAATCTTTCACCGAACGGTAAAAAATCTTATGCAATAACGCCAGCACCAACAAGATATTTAAAGCTGTCGGGGCCAGGCTTGAACGATTGCCATAAATCGTCATCTGCCACAGCGCAGCGCACATCAAAAAGGTCAGAACGCTTTCAACTAAGATCAACCATGGCGATGGCAGGGCTGTTAGTTTATTTTTTTGATAATAATAGACCGCCACAGCCCAGCCTAAGGCAATCAGGATTAAACCCCCAACATAAGCCATTATCTCCATCGACGGAGACATCCATTTAAACGCAGCCATCAAGGCCAACAACTGCACACACCCAACAATCAATGCCCACGCCCATGCCCCAGAGGCCTTCAAGCCCTCCCATCGGCTAGGATCCTGCCATAACCCCCACGCCCCCTGCAACACAACTCCCAATAAAACAGCAACCGGCCATAACCCAAGGTATAAATTAACCACTTGGGGATTAAGTACATAAACTGTTAATTCCAGCAAGGACATGACGCTAGCTAATAAAGCCAAGCACCAACGGGAACCAAATCTATTTTCCTGATAACAGGCCCACGCGCATAACAACACCCACAGGCTGATCAAGGCTGTTACCCAAGCTAAGGCCGTCAGGAAGAACTGGTGTTGGTATAAAGGCGCATACCATGGCAGGGATTTCTGCGCATCAACCACATTTGCCAACACGGATAGAATCGAGGACCATCCATCCAACTTAACCACACCAAGGGCATTTGCCAACACCACTGAAAACCATGGCAGAATCAACGCAAGCTTGACATAGGCCGCCCCCTGTAGCGGACGCGCCAACTTTAAGGCCATATAAAGGGTGAGGCCGATACTCATCACCATCGCCTGCCATGGGCTGGTACAAAGCCATGCCCCAGCTATCAAGGAAGCTACTATTAAGAAAATAATGTTGCGCCTTACCTCATACAAAGCCATGCATAATAAAATAACCGCATCCAATTGGGTCGTGGGGCTTAACCCCAAATTCCAAAACATCCATTTGCCCATGGCAATCGACGCAATCAACACCGTTAGCGGATGGAGGCCCCACAGGCGCAGCGCCGCGTAAAAACAACCCACATTAATCATCGCTAATGGCAATTGGGCACTGACAGCAGGCACCAGGCAAAGCAATACCATCAAAATCCCTAAGCAGGCCCCATCAAGCGCATAGGGCTTCTTTAACCACACGCGAAAACCTTGCTCACACGCTTCAGACATAAGCCATGGGGACAGAGCCCGCATTAAAATAGCTAAAGCTATACCTGCATATAATAACCCCCACGCCCACACAGGCTCACGATGCACCATCAGGTGAAAAATCCCAGCAACCTGCAGGATGATTAAGGCGGCATTAAGGACGATGTAGGCATTTAATTGCCTATTAAAATTAGGCGTTTGGATTTTTTTAGCAAAGACTAGCCAAGCAACGACAGCAAGCACAAAATTCAACGCACCAAAAAACCTAAAAAGATTGACCTGACGGGTTAAGAAAAACCCTTCCTTGGCCTTATCAAAAGCTCGTTCCATAAAGTAGGACGTATCAACCGGAACCCAATATGAAATCACCGACGCTATGATTAACCACTGTAGGCTTTCCATCACCACCGCCAAACCCAATCGCCCCAACACCCCAACACGCTCCGCTGCCGTTATTATAAATAATTTTAACCCTATCATTACATCCCCTTTAATTCAAAAGCCTGCAAACGTCCCGCTTGTTCAAGCGGCAGGTAATAACGGTCCACATAATCTAACAATAGGGCCATGGCGCTGCCCTGCTCCCATCCCTGGCGCGCGGCCAAGATATCCGTCCCGATAAAAATATCATGCGGCGGATTGTCCTGAAGACGGCCTAGCCATAATAAAAATTCCGCCTTTGATATGAAATTAAGCCGTCCCGGTAAACCCAACCCTTCAATCCTGGAGAGATACAACGGCTTTCCTTGATGGTATGATTGGCGCCCCGCGCTGTTTAATATAGACCTTGCTTGATCCGCCACAATCAACACCTGCTCCTTTGTCCGCGTCAACCGCTTGATCATCGCTGCCTCTTGAGCAAATTGCGTCATGCCCTCCTGCCAGCGCTGCTCTGCTTGATAGGTTGCCGATGGATTAAAAATCCCTGGATAAACCACAAAAACCCGATTCGTTAATAACAACAAGGCTGCTGCCAACAACCACAGCATGGCCAATACGCGCTGCTGCAAAACCGACAGCGGCCTTACCAGCAACATAGCATCACGGCCCAGAAGGGCCATCAAAAAAAACGCTGAAAAACGGTACGCACCAATCATCGACGAAGACAGGCTAAAGGCATGCGCGGCAAGTGCGGCCAGGACAATATAAAAACGCGCATCTTTAAACGGATTATTCACCCGTGATAACACATCAATCAAATGCCAAAGGAAATAAATAGGGATAATTAAGTTAAGGAAAAACGGCAAGAATTGGCGCACCTGCAATGGCTTAAAAACCGGCCAATTATCCATACCCTGCAACAACAGCAACGGGTTAGTCCCGCTGGGGATAAGCCACAGGGGCTTGATGTCCACACTAAAACAAATTAAATTAACCACACCTAACACAGCACCAGCGGCCCACAAGGCCCCAAGCCCTAAACGGCGCAGCAATAAATAGTACCCCACGCATATGCCCCATAATAACAGCACCATTAAGAATACAACCTGGACCGGTTCAATCCCTAAACGCATTGACCAGGTATCTAAACCGCGGTTGCCATCATATAGATGATTAAGCGCTAACACAGCGGATGCCTTAGGCCATAACAAGCCTAATAATATCAGCCCCCCTATACCTACACCTAAACGCCGTACATAAGCAGGAATGGCCAAACTGCCCAATCGGTCCAAATAAGCAGATACTTCAACAAAAAAAATCTTGGACACTAGGGAGAAGGCTAACACGGCATAAAAAAAGGGCCTAAGCCACGTCGGATTTTCATAAGATAAAATTGGATAAAACGGATAGGTGTAGGAAACCCATTTGAAGAAACAAAAGGCGATCAATGCTACGCTAATCCCCTCTAAAAAACAAAAAAGCCGCAATTGACGGCCAGCAGCAACGCTTAAGTTCAATGGATTTAAAAACCGCCATGCCACTCCGCCCAGGCAGGCGCTTAACACTAAAAACAGTAAATAAAAATTCAGCTCCCGCTCAGGCTGCAACCCGACAGGTATAGGCCTGCCCCAATGAATGGGGATATAGGCAAAGATATGGGCCGCGACTGCTGTGATTTCTAGGGCAACCCCTAATAAAGCCCCAAGATATAAAAGTATGTTACGTAATCTGGGTCGCATGCACACGTTCTTGTTCAAACGTATCTAACGCCCTGACTGCAGGCAAAACCGCGGAATTAGGACGTCGCGTATAATTTTTCTTATCAATACGCACGACCTTGTTGAATATCTGCACAAAGGTGTACACTGATTTACTAAAAGGCCATATCTTCATGTTGCAATAATTGCGCACCACAAAGCCAATCATGTCAAAAATGGCGTTGGGCTTCATGTAAATCATTTTAGTGACGATGATCTTACGCAAGAAAGGGAATAAATTAGCCACTGGCGCTAGGACTAAAATATTGCGGTGAATGGCCCGCTGTTGGTCTGTAATCGTATTAAGCATGGAACCTGACTGCATGGAAATAGGGAAGCTTTCAGCAAAATCATCGCTGCCCTTCACATACCCCTTGGCCTTGGAATATTCGCCTAAGGCTGTCCCTGGAAATGGCGTAAAAACAGTAAACCCGGAATAAAAAGGACGGCAATCCAGCGTAAAATTTAATGATTCCAAATCTTCTGCTAAGGTCGTCTCCGGCAAGCCTAAAATCGTGTTGCTAAAAACCTTAATGTCATATTTGCGATACAGGGAAAATGCTTTCTTGATCGTGGCATCCGCCACATAACGGTCAAGCACCTTGCGGCGCACCTGCTCATTGCCCGACTCAATCCCCAGCATGATGGAATGGCATCCCGCCCGCTTTAAATTCTTAATCAATTCTTCACTGGCTAAATTAGGATGAATTAAGAAATAAAAAGGAATCCCTACCCGCTTGGGGTACTTATCACAAAATTCTTCGACCCAAGCGTCATATTTCATCACAAAGGTGTCATCACCAAAGCGGACAAAATCCATCTTATAATTCTTCTTAACCTCTTCCAGTTCCTGAATCAGGTTTTC
Organism: uncultured Planctomycetales bacterium; assembly: GCA_964400365.1. Taxonomy (GTDB): domain Bacteria; phylum Omnitrophota; class Gorgyraeia; order Zapsychrales; family Fredricksoniimonadaceae; genus CAYNTZ01. The sequence goes on from CAYNTZ010000003.1 coordinate 4,439, forward strand.
CACCGAGCGGCGGCGCAACACCTCACCCTTATCCTTATGCATCTTATTAAAAGCACTGTTAAAACAATAGGAACATGAATACGGACAACCGCGCGTGGCAAAAAAAGATTTCATCGGGATATGCTTAAACGGGGCAATGTCTGCCACCAAGCTGCGGTCGGCAAAGGGCAAGGTGTCTAGGTCTTCCACCAAATTGCCTTGGGGATTCTTAAATGTTTTACCATGCACATTCTTTAAGTCAGAAATGTCTCGACCGTTATAAAGACCCTCTAGGAGAGGCACAATCACATGGTCGCCTTCCCCCACCACCACCGCATCAAGCGGCCATTTATCAATAATCTGCGGATAATAGGTCGGGTGCGGCCCACCGGCGATAATCGGCATGCGGGGATAGGCCGCGCGGATTTCTTTAATTAAGGCGTTAAAATTACCTGCCTCCGTTGACATGAAGGAACAGGCAATCGCATCAATGCGGTTTACTTCAATCTTACGAAACACATCGCCATCATCAATCGCGCAAACAACATTCTGATGCCCCCGGGCCTTTAAAATTGCAGCCAACTGCAGGGTTCCCATGGGCTCAATAATAGAAAAGGTATCGATGATCCAAAGTATTTTCATAAGAATAATTTAATATACCCCAGAAGGCCTCTTAAAGCAATATGATTAATTTCTTTTGGACCGAAAGTCCCTGCAGCATTATCAGTTAGATTCTTTTTAAAGCTATCAGGTATTGCCCCGCTTCAACCGGCGTATAATGTGCCCGTAAATACCGCAACAATTCAATTAAACCCGGGGCATTATCCTGGTACCAGGCTGGCACTGGATTAGCCAGCATTAATTTCTCCATAAAAACAAAGGCCGGCTGGCTGCGCGCTAAATCATCTAAGGCTTCTTTAACCTGTGCGTGCGTATTAAATAAATCCACCCCATAGGACGGCAGGCGCATGGGGCGATTATCCAGAATGGGGAATAAATAAAAGAATGGCTTACGCTGCGCTTGAATTAATATACTCACCTCAAAACTGCTTAATAACACCACCCGCTCATGAATATTGGTATAACGCCTGATCAAATCCGCATCTTTGGCAAAATCATTATCCTTACGCCACTGGGCAATTAATTGCGCGTGGGTAGTAAACTGATCTTCCGTTAATAAGGCATCCCGCCCATCCGTCCCTAAATCATTAATCGGAAAATGCGCCGCCTTGGGTACATAGCGGTGCTTATGCCCAAAATAAAATTGCCCGCTAGGCAAAAGCCGCGCTGTCTTGACATCAACCAATGGATGCTTAGACACATTGAGCATATTAGGATAGGCAACCCACGCATGGTTGGTCACTAAGGCCAATAGCGAAAATACACAAAGCATACCCGCTAACGTTGAACGCCAACGCAGCTCAAACACCTTAAGCCACTGCCCAATCCAATAAACAGCAATGATAAAAAACGGCATGGCCTTACCATAATAATTATTGCCCAGCGATAGCCCCACATAATGTTCTAACTGGCCTAATCCATAGACGCATAACCCAATTAACAACAGGCGCTCCCCAGAACTGTGGCCATCACAATAATCAAGCCCCACCTTCACCAAGGTCACCAGATAGGTCAGGGCAATCACCACAAAAATAACAAAGGCTAACGGGTTATCCAGCAAAACCCTCAGCAGCGGCGAAGATGACGCAATTGTGACCATCTTAAGGAAATCAAGAAAATGATGCCAAAAGACCGGCGTAAAAAACCATTCTTTCAAACTCAACACAAATAAACCAACCGCACCTGTTATGGCAAGGGCATTGCTTAAAATAACCGTCGGAATCATTGGCTTTAAGCGATACGCTGCCAAGGCTGTTACCAATAGATGTGCCGCCCATAAATAAAGGCCGGTGGTCGGCACATACCAAATAGCTGCCGCGCACATTAACCCTGCCATCAAGGCGTAACGCCGCTTACCCAAAACAAGAAATAAGTACAAGCTCATCAGCCACCACAAATCAAACCATGAGCGCGCCATGCTCGCCTGGGGATAGGTATATACCAACGGAAAGGCCAGCTCAAAGGCGATTTGGGCTTTAAAAATGGCGCACCAAGCAGCTAGGGCCAGCCACCGGTTGCTGATGAATAATTTTAAAAAAATATACACGCCCACAAAATAGCTGGTTTGTAACAGCACCACCGCATGAACCGCATTAGGATAATTAATCCCGCCTAACAACTGCATCATCCATTTAATAATAAAGACAACCCCAATGCCATATTGGGAGCGCACGTCGACATTAAGCACAGCCCCCTGCTCCATGGCCCATGCCGGTCCCACCACAAAAGAATCAAGGTGATGCCAATGCTCACCATAGAAAATATGCGCGGCCACCGCCGTGACATCCGGGATATAAACAGCCATCACAAGAACAGCTATAATCGCCCCATCAAGGGCAAAGGCTGGAAGCGCCAACGGCTTGATATAACGCAAACCCCATACCATCAACGGCCATAGGCCGCTTAAAACAACCAAGGCCGCCATCCAAAAATGAGCCAAATCCCCCCGGGCCCCATAAACAATAACTTTGAATTGCGCTAATAAGGATAATAAGACAATTACGCCTGCGCCGACGCTGTAGACAAAATTAAAACGCCGCCATAGGCATTGGCTTATGCCGGCAGCCGCCACAAGGATAAGCACCGCGGCCAAGGGATGCCCCCAGAATCCGCCAGTTATCTGATGGCTTAATTGCCCTGCCGTTAACGCTAGCGCCCCCTGAGCAGCTATCAGCATTGATTGATAAATCGTATTCATCCGCCACCTAACCCTTTAAACGGCATTGACCATAAAAACCACGGATTACCAAATAAGAATGCTGCCGTTAAGACCGCCATGACGGTTAGTATTAACGCCCTTGATTTAAGCCCCACCATCCGCTGGTGCACGACGGGCAGGATCAATACCAGCAGCGGCCACAAGGCTGCATAAAAATGGAACGGTTCAACTAAACGCACATAGTTACACACCAGCAATAATCCATAACAGGTCAAGGCCCCTGGCCAAGCAAGGCCCACCTTACGTTCATGCCGCACCTGGCGAAACACCGCTAAGACAACAATCAGATAAAAAACCAAGAGCAAAACACTTCCCGCATAAATATAAAATAAACGTTCCCGCAGCACAGCATAAAAAGGCACTGGCGCAAAACCTTCAAATGCAACCAACGGCGTTAACGACAAGGTAACATACGCGCCGCCTGCCGCAATCACCGTCACCAATGGCCATCGCCATTGGTGCTGGCACTGCAGGAATAAATACACCACTAACGACGTCGATAAAAACACGCCCACCGGCATATAAACCTTATAACTCACCGTAGCCACCATCAGCGCAAGCACTAGCCAACAGCTCCCGCCACGATGCCTATCGTGCCACAACAACAAAAAGAATAATACCCCCGCGCCATGCGCCAAATTAATTAAAACAGGTGACAAATGAAAACTGGCATTGATGCCCGGATGGAACAACAACCACTTCATGGCCCAGCATAAGCCAAGACAACTTAAAAATATGGAAGAACCAGCGTGCAGCAATAACGCATACATACACATAAGATAGGCCACTACCAAAACCTGTACGTAAAAAACCGTGCCCGCATCAAGGGAAATTCCATATCCCCGTGCAGCTGCAGCTAGGGATTTAGGATTAACCCAAACAACGGCAAGCACAACCGCCAGCACTACCGCATGCTTTAAGACTACCCCCAATCTCCCACTTAAGCGCCCTGCCCAATTAGCAAACCACGCCCCATGCCAGCGCACTGTTAACATATATAAAAGCGTTACGGCCATCACCGCCTTAAGCGCCCATGCAAACGCACTGATGGCCGGATAAATAACCATCAAATAAATAGCCGACCCCATCAACACCAATCCGATAGTTTGGGCCGCCAAGGCCCGCTGCAATAATACAGCAACCGCTGCATCATTCAGGTGTTTCCTAAATAACATATATGCCGATAATGTCAGCATAGCTGCTGCAATTAAGGTGCTGCGAAAAATCAGGGTGTCATATTCTTGGGGGAAAAACGGGCGTCCACGCAGGATTAAATCCGAAGCTGTCAGGCCATATTGCGCAGGCCAAGATGCCGCAAACACGCTCAGCCCGCACGCTAAAAACAACGCAGCCCCAACGACATTTAACGCTAAAACTAATAAATTCCTCTGACGGAAAAGCTCCTGGCTCATCATGTCCTTAATTGTAACGCTGTCAGGTATTCTCCCTGCTTAAAAACCTGGTAATCCTGCCGGATCACCTGAATTAAGGCCATCAAGGCAGGGTATTGTTCAAGGTAGGCTGCCGGAACCTGCTGGATTAACAGCACATTCTCCATAAAAATATACCTAGGCCGTTCTTGCCTAATTTTCTTAACCGTTTTGGCTAATTGGGTCTTGGTGTAAATGCTAACCGCTGGCCAAGAACGCATGGACATGGGACGGGATATCACTAACGGGAAATAATAAAAAAACGGTTTACGACGGGCTTGCTGTAAAATCAATGTCTCGAAACTGCTGATCAAGGCAGCTGGTTCCCCGGGAGGCACCAGCGCACTAATCATGGCCGCATCGCTCTTAAAACCTGTCCGTTGTTTCCAATAACCGACCAAGGCTTCATCAGAAATGAAATTCCTTTCAATCGGCAGCTCTTCCCGGGTCGATTGCAAATTATTCGCAGCTAATTTCCATGCCGACGGGTATTCATTAAATAAATGATTAAAATACGGCTTGCCCTCCGGCAGAGGCCATGCAACCTTGCTGTCAACCATGGGATGGCGCGAGGTATTAATTATATTAGGATAAGACAAAAATAAACGGTTGCTCACCAGCATGGCCAAGGCTACCAAGAAAATCCCCCACCGCCAAGCAAACGCCTGCAGCTTAGGCATACGACCGGCATAATGGTTTAATAACGCGCCCGCCCAATAAGCCGTCACCACCGCCATGCCTAAGGACACCGCCGCGTAATTGGTCATGGCTGAACGTACAATATAATAATGGTAATTGCCTAACCCATAAATACACAAAACCATTATTAAAATAATTTTAGGCGTTAACCGCCCTTTAAACATAAACCCTAGATGGATTAATAAGCTCACCAAATAAACGCAAGGCACCAACAAGCCTGAGAAGAAACGCCAAAACTCGCGCAGTTGCAAATTCTTAAAGATAGGCTCCACCCCAAAGCCGGAAAGGAAATAATTAATGAATTCCGTGCCGTTTTTCCAAAATTCTAACTCTAACACCGATTGTCCAACTAACAGCGTCAACAAGAATAACCACACCGCAAGAGGCAAAACACCAAAAACCATTAGCCGGCCTTTGCTGATTATCGGCAAATCTTGTTGAAAGCGTTGACTGCAAAAAAGTAGGCCTAAATAAGCCAAATAAGAGGCAAAAACATAAACCCCCTCGGAGGTCATATAAAAAACACCAAAACCTGCCGCCGCCGCGGCAATGCCCAGCCACATCACCTTGCCCTGGGTTAAATGGCGCCACATGGCATAAAAAACAACCAAATCAAACGCATACCGCAATACAGTCATGCTTCCATAGGTGTACACAATAGGATAAGCACCCGCATGGAAAACCTGCCATTTAATCGCCAAAACCACAGCTAACCCCGCCAAGGCAACGCACCCAAACACGGCCCTTAACAGCAGCAGCCAACCGATATAGTAAATCATCGTCGCTAACATCATCACTGATATTAAATTTGAATATGTGATCCCCCCTAAGGCCTTCATCAAGGACTTCACCACCACAACAAAGCCAAGCCCATATTGGCTAATCACATCCATGTTTAATTGGGCCCCCAGCTCAAGCGCCACGGCTGGGGCCATAATAAAACTATCGTTATGATGATTTTGCTCACCTATCCAGCAACGGGCTGCAACAGCATCAGGCCTTGGGATAAACAAGAAAACCACTATCATGGCAACCATCGCTGGCAAAACAAGTTTCTTAAGCCAAGAAGCCTCCATCCAATCTTGCAACAATGCCATTATGCTTAACGGCTTAAGGCCACCCGCAACCCACGCCAGGGACACGCCCCAAGAAAGCCCCAACACAATAATTAATGCCTGCCGCGCCAAGGCATTATTAAATGGGGATGCCCAATATTGGAATCCACACGCAAAGGCCAACACCAGCATCAAGGCCTCAGCTAGAAACCAAGGCCAAAGGATTGCTGTTGCCTTTGAATCATTTAACTCTTTCCTAAAACCCAACACAAAGCCTGAGGCAATAACAATCGCGGCCAACACCCATCCCCGATAAAGAATGGTTTCCCATTCAGGCCTGATAATCCATTGCCATTCCGGATAAACCTCTCCCTTAAGCGATGCCTCCGCCGGGAAAAATGATAAAAGCAAGGCCAGCGTGATTGACAATCGGGTGCTGGCCCCCAATGCAATCCCTGCGATTAATCCTATATTCTTATCAATGGTCGTCATGGCCTTAAACCTAGGGCTAGAAGGTATTGCCCTTTTTCTTGCACGACGTATTGTTTATCAATAAAACTCACCAAGGCTGTCAACCCCGCCTGCGGCACCAACCGCCCCTGCTGATAGGCTTGCCAAAGCCGCTGTTCAATAAAAATAATCTTAGGCGGCTGCTGTTGGAATTGGGCCTGGAGCCGCTCGGTGCGCTTTGGGGTATGCATGTAACTTTGACGCAGGGGTTGGCTAAAAAAACTTGATTCCATTAAAGGAAAATAATAAAAGAATGGGGCGCGGTCCGCCTGCATCAATAGGGCCGTTTCAAAACTACTGATCAAGGCCACCTTCTCATGAGGCGCAGTCAAGCTGGCAATTAACCGGGCATCGACCTTAAAATCAACGGCAGCCTCATACACCTGCACTTGAGCGCGCCAATCCTTGCCCAACCCATTAAACAGATTAGGGAACTGGATAAAAAAGATATTGGTCAATAACATAAGGGCCGCTAACCCTAAGAGCACCCGCTTAATAACGGGTGCGGCTGCGTAACGGCGCAGGTACACGCATAAATAATCCGCCGCTAATAACAATAACGGTGTTATCACCACCAGGTAACTAGTTACGGCCGAACGGTGCACATAATAATGGTATAACCCTAACCCATAAAGGCTAAGGCCCGCACGCAACAGGTCTCTCTTCTGTGCGCCGCCTAATACATAACGCGCGCCAGCGACCAATAAGGCCAACACATAAAAAAACGGCAGCAGCATCCCGCAGGCAACTGCCAAATATTGACGCGACGCCAAGGCATCCGTGACCGGCAACGCGCCCCAACCCCTTAGGAACAGGGCAATAAATTCCTGGCTCTTCTGCCAATAATCACCCGCCCCCCAAATCTGAGGGGAAACCAAACTGGCAATAATAATGGCACCAATAATAGGCGCGCCAAGTAACATTAATACTGAAGGCCAATGCCAAGATTTCTTCAACTGATAAAAAACAACGCAAACCGCCCACGCCCCCCAAAGGTATAGGCCGGTATCAATCATCCAGGCTAAAGCCAAACTTAAAAAAAGCAAGCCTGCCATCAACGCACGACGATCACCTGCCTGCACCCAAGCAAGCATGCAGAGCAAAAAAGGCATATCAAAAAAATACCTCAACGGCGTTGCTGAAGGGTATTGCCACATAAACGGCACAACCCCCCAATGAAAATGCTGCAGGGCCATCAACAATAAAATGCCACTCGCCGCAAGGACAACATTTTGGGTTAGGCGCTTAAGAAAAATGTAACACATGATGTAATAAGACAATCCTATGCCTGCCAGCACGCCCAAGGCCCTGGCATAATCAATGCCGCCTAAGAGCTGCATCACCTGCGCAAAAAACCATGGGATCATCGTGCTATATTCACTGCCGACATCGATATTTAATTGCAAGCCTTTACTAAGCGCCCAAGCCGGCGCCATGATCATGCTGTCGATATGATACAAATTATCCTTAGCAAAGATAACAGATAAACATGGCTTAATGACGGGAATAAAGGCAATCCCCATCACAGCAGCAAAGCAACCTTCATACAACCATGGCCATAGACGGATGGGTTTGAGCTTCCTTATTTCAGGCATGAAAATAAGAGCCAAGGTGCCTGCTGATACCGTCAGGTAAAAAGCGCCCCGAGCCCAAGGCATTTGCCACAACCACCATTTAAAAATAAAAACACATGCTAAGCCTATAAAAAACAGCAAGGCCACTATCCATGGCCGCAGGATAATAAAGGCATTTCCCGGCAGAACCCCTTTGTTTAAAAAAATATGTGCTGCAGCACCGACGGCAATGGCAATCACAATCCAGGCACGGTAAAGCAGGCTTTCATGTTCAGGCCGAAGATCATACAAGGACAAGGGGAAAAGATCTTTGGCAAAAGCATTAATCTGGGGTGGGATAAGGCCCGCTATGGCACCTAAAAGCAGTACGCTAAAGGTCGCCACCAGGAAACTGAATGCCGCTATGGCCAGCGTATCGGATAGGAAATCCGCATCACCTTTAAGATTTTCGGTGCCGGAACAAGGCTTTTTCAACAATCATCTCCATGCGTGATCGGGGTTGATGCGTAAAAATATTCTTTAACGATGTAAAAAAACGCCAGGGACGGAACACATAGGTGCTGGCATAAAAAATCAATAACCCGCCTAACCTCAGCAACCTTAACTGATTGCCGCTAAAATATTCATTCCAACTCGTCACATTGCGCAAGTCAGAATAGCTAAGCAAGGAATAAAAATAATCATCGTCAAAACGGGTAATCCGTCCTGCCTTGACCAAGTCATTAAAAATAGCGCTGCCTGGGTAGGCGCAGAATGTCCACACAGAAACATCATCAACCCCCGCCCAAGACATCCTTAGGATAAACGCATACGTCTCTAAAATATTCTTCAGGCGCTCGCCTGGAAAGCCAACAATAATATTACACTTGATGTTGATCTTATTTTTCTTAGCCGCCCGCATCGAGATAATCATGCGGTCTAAATCAACCTTCTTCTTAATCCGCTTTAATATCTCCGGCGATCCGCTCTCGGGCGCGTAACTGATATTACGGCATCCGGTTTCATATAACAATTTAGTCACATCATCATCGAGCGCTTCGGAACGCGTCCCGCTGGGCAATTGCCAGGTTATATTTAATTTGCGCTCTTTAAGCAATTGACAAAACTCAACTGTCCAATCCTTGCGCACTATCGCTGTTAAATCATAAAAATCGAAATTTTCCGCCCTATATTTAGTCACATAGGACTGCATCTCATCCACCACTGATTGCGGTTTACGGGCCCGCCATAAGGTTGTCCACATCGACGGATTAGAACAAAAGGTGCAGCTATACGGGCATCCGCGCGTCGCCAGTAAAGGCACGGTCCGGCCGATATTAACCCCAAAACTATACCCGCCGCTTAAATAAACTTCCAACGGCACCAAATCCCAGGCAGGCAAAGGGATATCGTCGATCTCGCGCACCCGTTCACGTTTGGTGGTCAGCTGATACGCCTCGTTGGCATCAAGATAGGCAATGCCGCCCACATCGCTTAATGGCTTCTTGCCCTCCCACGCGTCAATCAAAGCCACCACCGTCCCTTCACCTTCCCCTAAGCAAGCTACATCAAGCGCGGTGCAATCCCGCAGGGAAAATTCAGGCATGGCCGTCATATGTTCACCACCGCCAAAAATTTTCAAATGGGGCCAGCGCGCCTTGATCGCATTGACTAATTGTTTAGCCAAAGGCCATTCATGAGAAAAAGGAAAGGATACACCTAAATATTGCGTATCCGCATCAATGCGGCCCACAATATCATCAACAGACAAGCCATTAACATGCAAATTCTTATATCCGGCTGGCCGCACCTGGCTGATCGCCTCAGCAACGGCATCAATAATCTTAACCTGGTATCCTTTTTCCCTTAAACTCGCCGCTAAATAAACTAAACCCAATGGCGGAATCGCGCTTAAGGTCAATGCGCCTGCCGCAAATAAACTAGGGGTTCTAATCAATGTTATCTTTGCCATATGCCTTACACCCTATCCTCTTGTGTCCCTTTAAACACCCGCATCAATAACCACGGCAGCAGGATTAATCCGGCCAAGGCAGAAAAAGCAACCGCCCAGCGTAACCATGATCCTGGCATATAGGCCAGCGACACTTGCTGTTCCCCCGCATTTACCGCCACCGCGATAAATGAATTGTTTGCCTTATAAAACGGCACACGTTTACCGTCGATGGTAACCTGCCAACGTGGGTCATAGGGCTCATGAAAAACAACCCATCCGCGGCCAGGGGCATTGACCGTAACGCTTAAGGCATCATGGGAAATCCGCCCAACATTAAATACCCCATCTGTTAAATACTGCAAGACCACCTGGGTAGGCGCCACTGCTGAAACGGGAATAGCCAGGGTCAATTTCCCTTCTTGCCTATTATTAATGTCATAGGTCCATGGCATAGTCACCGCACCCTGCGCTGGCTTAAAAGCAACTGGATTCCCCTCAACAATACCCTCTAAACTCATTAAATGCCCATCCGGGGTTAACACGCTCGTCGCAAGACTCGATGGCAATGCTGCCGGCAAGCCAACAGCAGCGACCATTAATGCACCCTGCCGCCGCCACAAGGCCGGCTTTAAATCAATAACTTCCTTAACCGGCAAAAGCGCCTGCATCCCCCGACGGCCGTCAATCAAGGCCTGTGTGATAGCGGGACGAACCCCTTGCGGGTCATCAATAACAACTGCCGTATACACCAGTCCTTGGTTAATTAAGTCTACCACAGAAACCTTTTGGCTGGATAAATCAAAGGGCACAAAAACCATTGAACGCTGCACGGCATTTAAATAAACATACATCAAGCCTTGATCATTAAACCAACTCCCAAAAGACTTATGCCGCGGCAAATAATTACTAATGGGCTGGTAATAGCGCATCATATTGACATACCTAAAAACCATGCCTGGGGCATTCGCCCCTGCTTCTGATAAATAGGTATCTTCCCGCGTATGGCGCGTTAAAGAAAAGTGCGCCGCATACGGCATAATCACGGGATTTTGGTAATCTAGGATACCAGGCACAACGCCTTCATCTGCAAGCACCGGGCGCGGCTTAATCAACACCGTCGATAACAGTCCCCTGACATATTGGGACATCGACCAACCATCTGCCAATAAGACCCCGCCCAACAAGGCAATAACAACAATTGCCCTTACATAATAGAGCTTAAGCAATACCCCGCTTAAAATAATAACAAGCAACGCTAGTACCGTGGCCGCCGTAACCATGGCAGCCGCAGGTGGCAATTGCATCCACCCTAACACCGCCATCACCACCATCAGCCACATGGCAGCGATAATCCCCGGCACAAATTTCCCCCTAGCTGACTTTAAAGACCACAGGTATTGGAGGCCAACCGCCATCAAGGGCATCAGGATAAATGGTAATAATAAGGCGCAGGACATGTGCATAGAACGCGGCAGGAATTTAAAAGGATTGCTTAAGGCATTAATCCAGTGGGCCAAGGCGCTTAGGCCGGCAGCATCCCGTGGTGAATTAATCAAAACATAAAGCCCCGCGCAAGCAAGCAATACCCACTTGCGCCTGTCCCTCAAGACCACGGCCCCAATCATCGCCAAACATAAGAATAGCGGCCCCTGATACACCCAATCCAAACTCCATAGGTTCTCCGTAAAATCCAGGCTGCGTTTTAAAATCCCTTCCTGAGGCGCCCACGCCGCCGGGCGTTTGAAATATGCGCTTACGCTTAACGGGTCCTTCATCCGGCTTTGGTCTAGGCCAAATTCATAATCCTGGTAATGCCACTTAACTAACGCCGCATTAGTCCCTATCATCAACAACAGCGCGCCAATCACCCATAATATTTTAACGCGCTGGCATGAGCTGGCCCCCATATCCCTTAACGCTGATTGGCACCAGGCAAGCAGCCCTTTCCATGTCCAGCCCGATACCCACCCCATCATCACGCAGCCTGGCACAATTAAAAAATGCAGGGCTTGATATAAATACCCTAAACCGCAAAATAAATCGCTCCCGACACAATATAGCCAAATCAATATTAAAAAACCCAAATCCTGCCATCGCCTGGTTTGGATAAATTTAAGCCAAAAAAACATCATCAGGGGGAATAGGGCATAAATAATATTGGTGCTTAAGCCCATCATAAATTGCGGGGCGTAAATAACCGAGGCATACGCCGTTGCAAAAACCCTCACCCCTTGATGCTCAAGGAATAACCCAAACAGCGCCCATATCCCAACCATCCTGATGACCATGGTGCTGGTGATAAAAATAAAGGTAAAAAGCTGGTGGAATAATTGGGATTGGTTGTCAGCAAACCAGGACAGAGGGACATAGCATAAGGCTGTCAGGGCATTAGAAAACTTGTACATCGCAAAATTAAGGTGGAAAAAGGTGGCTGGCATCTGGTCATAACGGTCCCACAAATTAATTCCGCCGTGAAAAAGACCATTGGTAATAAAGAAAGCTCCCGCATAAGAAAGCATGCTGTCGGTGTAGTCCACAAAGGTCACATTGAATTGCCAAAAGCGTTCTGGAAAAAAAATAGCGCCAAGGCCGTAGGCCAGGGCCACGCCTAAGATAATTTGCAGCGGGATTGACTTCAGACGCATATCATTTGCCTATTTTTATTTAACGTCACGCCGAATCACCCGGCGGAAACGTTCGTACAAGATGCGCGACGCAAATAAGGTGCCGTGCCTAATCACGGAGCTTTTTGCCTTGCCTGCCACGCGGGCGCGCTCATGGGAAGATATTTCAGTAATCGGCCGTTTCAAACGTAAGGTGTTGACTAATAATTCAATTTCAATCTCATAGGCATCGGACGTATAAACGAATTTGTTAAAGACATCGCGATGGAAAATCTTAAAACCATTAAGCGCATCGGATAAATAACGGCCATGGATAAAACCAAAAAACCAGGTCAAGACGATGTTGCCAAAAGCACGCACCCGGGTGTATTCATCGCTTCCACCTGTAATCCGTGAAGCCACCACCAACCCCTGATGATGCCGCACCTCTTCAATCATGGCTAAAAGGTCTACGGCCTTATGCGAATAATCAGCGTCCATCATGGCCAAGTATACCCCCTTGGCTGCTTCAAAACCGCTACGCAAGGCTCCACCCTTTCCCGGCGGATGATGGCTTGACACAAGCCGTACAAACGGGTACTGCCGCGCAACAGCGGATGTCCCGTCGCTGGAACGGTCATCAACCACAATAACCTCTAAGCGGTAACTGCTTTGGTCAATCAGTTGGGCTAGCTCATCAAGCACCTTAGGCAAAGCCCCCTCTTCATTATGGGCGGGAATAACAATGGACACATCCACTCGGGCTGAAATATGGTTGCCCGCCTCAAAAACACGCGTTAAGGCTGATTGGTTTAGCCTCATCCAGTCAACCAACTTTATTAAACCATCCCCCACATTAACCTTTGGCTGCCAATCCAATAATCGCCGTGCCTTATTAATATCACAAATAAAAACACGCTGATCGCCCGGCCGCCATGCTGCCCGTTTAATCTTAATCGGACAAGCAAGATGCCCCTCTAGGCGGCTGACTAATTCATTTAACGATAAGGTCTTATCCGAGCCACCGCCAATATTAAAAGCCTCTCCTTGGGCCTGCCCAATGCGGTTAATCGCTTTAACAAAAACCGCTAATAAATCATCAATATACAAGACATCTCTTACCTGCGCCCCATCACCGTACATGGTCACCTCTCGGCCGCTTAAGGCGCAATAGGTAAACCATGCCACCCATCCTTGGTCTTCAATGCCATACTGATGGGGGCCATAAATACATGATTGGCGCAGCACCACCGAGGGGACGCCAAAACTGGTGTAATAATCCAACACATATTGGTCAGCGGCACCTTTGGAGCACCCGTAGGGCGTCTTAAAAGACAACGGCAAGGCCTCATCAAAACCTGTTGCGCCCTCTAGCACATAGCGGCCATTAACTAAAGAAACAGGCGTCTTTATGTCGCCATAGACCTTGTTTGTCGAGGAGAATATAAAAGTGGGCTTATGCGCTTGCCGGCGCGCTAACTCTAATAAGTTTAAAGTCCCTGCCGCGTTTGAAGCAAAATCGCGCATGGGATTAGCCATTGATAAGGTCACCGCCACTTGGCCGGCTAAATGCAGGACAATCTGCGGCTGGAAGGCATCCCAAGCTTCTTTCAATGGCTTTTGATGGCTGATATCAATACGTTTAAATTGAGCCCCGCATTGCTCAACCTGTTCAATTAAGTTAATGCTGTCAATCCGCGAACAATCATCAATGACTAAGACCTGATTATCCGGCGCAAAGAATTTGACCGCATTAAACCCTATAAAGCCAAGCCCACCCGTGATTAGGATGCGCCGCCCCTTAATTTGTTCATCTGTACTTAACATGCACGCGACCCTTCTTAAATAAAGGTATATTATACCACCCTACCGTCCTTCAGCTTACTGGCAAATGCATAAATAATCAATCCTTCAATAACAATCAAATTCAATAGGACAGAAATAATAATAAGCCACCTTAACGGCGTGTTAGGCCAATACTGCAGCAAAACCTTATGCTCCCCTTGCGTTATAGGCGTCCCCATAAAATAATTATTGACCCGCACCAACCTTGCGGGTTTGCCATCGATAGATAATTGCCATTTAGGGTCATACGGGAGATGGAAAATAGCCCATCCATTACGCGGCGCCTGGTAGGTCAATCCAATTTGATCATGCTGATTGCGCCATATGTCGGACACATACCTGGGCAGCTTTACCTTCAACTTTAAGCTTTGCTGGCCAACTGTTACGCTGCTTGGCAAAAGCACCGTTAAATGCTTATACCGCACATTATGCACATCAAAAGTAAAAGGATCTATTAGCTTGCCCTGCGCCGGGCGTAAGGGCACCCCGGCTAACAACAATTGCCAACTATTATAGTCTAAGGTTAACACCGTCGTCGATAAATACGCGGGAAAATCATCCGGTAATTTAACGCTATAGCGCACCAGCCCATCTTTAGCGTATGCGTCGGCTTCAACTAAATTAATGCTGAATTCCCGCCAGCTGTCTTGTTCATGATTAGGCGGCAGGGACAATGCTGAAGGCATAACAATATGCTCCTGATATTCCTTATCTTTGCCATCAACCAACAAGACCCTGTCCTCAATATGGCTGGCAATCAACTCATTCATGCCCACTACATGCCTATCAAGCGCCGCATCACGAAAGCCGATAAAACGCGGCTGCCTCTCTAGGTAAAGCTTAGTCCAAATATCTTGGTGCAATTCTTTATACGCTTTTGGGATCGGCGTGTAGATGCTCGAGGCCCTCAAATTCCGCTCAAAAGGCGTCATCTGGAAGAATGCCCCGCAATAGCTTTCATCACAGCTTAATATCGCCGGCAACGGCCCCACCTGCAAAAATTCCCGGAAAGCCATAACCTTAGGATTTTGATACTCAATCACATGTGCCGCTTGATTAGGCAATGCCTCGATAGGCAGGGCCTGTATCCTGTTATCCCGCGGGTATGCTTGCGCGTATACCTTAAGTGCCGACAAATCAATACAAACAACCGCTGCGCATACCCCTAAGGCAACAAGGCCCCTGACTAAAAAGGGGCCATTAAACCACATCATCACCATTAATAATAGCGCGTATAAGGCAAGCACCGCTAACACGTATAGCCGAAGATGCAACGGAAATAAATAAGCAACCAGGATCATGGCCAAACACAATAGGCCCAGGAGTACGGGACACCGTTTCCTGTATATCCGCCCATCCTGCCGACGCACCAGGTCTACACAGGCAGCAACCCCCAGGGCAATTAGCGGCAGGAATAAATATGGCATAAAAACAGCCGGCACATGGAATGTCCGCAACAAGAAACTAAACGGATTGGTTAACGCATTAATCCAATGGACGATTGATGAAATCATCAACAAGAACAACAGCGGCAGCTGTTGAAAATGAAACCCCTGATGGAAGGCCGCAGCAGGGTCCTTAAAGATACCGCCGATGTACCAGGCCAACGCGTATAAATTATTAGGGTGCGAGGCAACATTCAATAAGATAATCGCCACGATGGCAAACAGGAAAATATGCTTCTTCCAATCCCGGCTTAAAACATAGCCGATCAACGCAAAAACAAAAACGCTAACACCAATAAAAATCCAATGCACCGAACCCCATACATAATGCTTGAAATCAAGCGACTCAACAAAAAAAGCTAACGGATTTGTAAATGACTTTCCGTCAATAATAAAATAATTTAGTGGCTTAAAGGCATTCCCCAGCCGTCCCGATGTGCCACCAAAACCAGAGTTAGCAATATGAAAATCCGTGTTTAAGGCCTGCGCCATCATCACGGTTGGCCAAAGCATGACACAGCCCAACACTAAAACAGCGCCCAGCTTAATCCACACCCTGACTGTAGGCTGCTTAATGCTGGCTAACATATTCTTCCTCAGCGAAGGGATGCAGCAACTGATTAAGAGGCCGGCAACAACCAGAAAATGGATCACGACATAAAAATAACCCAGCCCGAATAAGGGTTGATTACACACAACGGTTATCATCATAAGCAAGGCGGCTAAAAAATCATTGAAACGCCAAGATTGAAAGAAGCGGACAATGAAATACGCCAGCAACGGCAAAAAACTAAAGGAAGTCTGCGCAATATGCCCTTCAATCATGGTGATGCTTGACAGCAGGGTGTTTAAATAAACCAAGGAAATAAAAATGGCTGTCCTGTCCTTGGTAAAAAGCGTCAGCAATAAGTACCCACCGATAGCACGAATCAGCGTGGTTAAGGCATAAAAGAAAATTGAAAAACACCAGTGGAAGGTTTGCGGCTGGTCATGGGTAAACGGAGAAATCAAAAAATACAAACAGGCGGTGAGAATATTGTCAATCGCATAAATACCGGCGGACATATGCCCGTAAACGTAAGAAAATTGGTCATGCCGGTCAAATAACTGTACCCCCCCATTTAATAGTTGGTTAGCCAGGGCAAAGGTATGCGCAAAAGGAACGCCAGCATCCGCTGAATCAAGGAAGGTACGGTTAACCCAAAAAAAATGATTGGGATAGATGAAGGCCTCAATTAATAACGAGATTACACAGCTGGCCGCAATTAAAATACTTGGCATGTCATATCCGTCTACCTGGCTTCCCCGGGCAGCATTTCTATTAAAAGCTGTTGTCGACCACTAATTAAAAGGTTTAGCTGTTCCTTGGCATCTTCAGGCAAATGAGTAACGATATTTTTATAACGGCGTTGGTCGCCTAACTGAGAATACGCATAGGCCAAATTCACCTTATGCTTCGCTTGCCCACCATCCACCATTGCCTTTAAATCAAAATAAGTAACCCCATCTTTAAAATTAGTAAAGTGGTCATTATAAAAAATCCCCAACAGGTAATGCAGGCGGTTCATTTGGGTTTGGCGATAATCGACCGTGCCTACGAGTACGGCAAAGAGACAGAAATATAGGAATATGTTTCGGTTAAATAGTTTAGATTGTTTCACTTCGTTCGCAATGACAGGTTGGCTCACATACTGAGGGACAGTTCCCCATGCGGCGGTAGTCTTCCTATATGCAATGACAACGCCTAAGAACATCAGCATAAAAACAAAGGTCACGACCACATAAACTGCTTGCCCGCCCAGCGGAACATACTTAAAAGCAATCTCGTGCAAGCCCTCCTGCACATCCACGGCCTTAAAGGCATCGGCCGCCTTAATTACCGGCACCGATTCACCGTCGATATAAGCCCTCCAGAATGACGCGTGATTATCCGTATACACCAATCGCCCAGGGGTTTGGAAATTCCCCGTTACAACCAGTTCATTGGGTGAAAATCGTTTCACCTGCACCAAGGGATTATCCTTATCCAACGCCATTGGTTCGCCGCCTTGGGGCACCCAATATAATTTATGCCGTGCCAAGGACGCGATAAAGGCCTCCCCCTTATGTTGCGCTAAAAGAAACGCATCCCGGGGCACACTATTAGGGTAGCCTATCTTAGGCGTTGTATCTTGCATCAACATCGTAGCGGCAAAATTCTCATAGGGCACAAAACGAAAGATGCGCGCCTCAGATGCCGGCGCAACAGCCGGCCGTATAAAATTAAACTGCGGCGTTACCCCTGCCTGGGATATCGGATAGGCAAAGATTCCAGCCCCCTTCACATAATGCGCAAAAACCTGCAGCGGCATCAGCATAGCCACAACCGTCAAGGCAGCCATCACCCACCGTTTGCCACGCGCAAATAATAGAATTGCGCCGGCCAACATAACGGTTACATACATCGACGGCAAAACATCGTCAAGCAGCCAAAGCCCAAGCACAATCCCCAACGTCGCCACACCCAGCCACTTATCAAAACCAGCGTTCTTGCCTAAACGCAGGATATCTTTTAACTGCAGGCAAGCCACTAAGATAATTAACGGGATTAGATACGCAATAAAGAAAAATAAATTGCGGAAAAATTTCATCCATGGCAGCGCTTTATACAGGATGCCATAAAGGGGCGTTTGCGCCCCTAAAGCCACCATCAATAGCAATGCAATCAGCGCCCACAGGCCTAACATCAACCGATTAACGCCTAAGGGCAAGGCAAAAATAAAAATAACCAAAATCAAGAAAGGGATAACAATAAAGGCATCCGTGCCATAGCTAATCTTATCTAAATGCTTTACCAAGCCAGATAAATCCATCCGTTCACTTAAGGTACCGCTTTGGGTAATCTCCTTAAAGGACATTCCCCCTTGCTCATTGATGGTCTTTGCCACACATTCTTGGGCGCTTGTATATTGGCAATGTCTTCCTGGAGAAACAATATCTCCCCGCGCATCAATGGCCTTATACACCATCAAGGGCAAGGCACTAATCAACACTGCTAGCAGGCAAAGGGCCACCAGCATCTTATATGCCTTAACAAAGTCAATGGCCTTATTAGCAAACTCCTTATACCAAGCCAACCGTAACGTACATAGGAAAAACACAAATAAGGTTAAAAAATAAAACGGCACATAGGCAATCAGCACCGACATGGTTGCAAAGCAGAGACCTAAACAATTAGCAATAGATGGTTTAGCAAAAAACCTTAACAGGAAATAAAAGAACCACACCGCTGGTACAAATAATTCAAGCAAGGTAAATTGCGTAAACATCGAGGCGCCCAATGAGGAAAAAATCAACAAGACATAGGCTAAATAAGCGATTTGCTTATCCTTAATCAACTCCTTGGCCAATAAATAAAAACCCCATGCCCCCAGGATAAAGAAAGACACCATATATATAAGGAAGCCAGCATAGAAATCACCGCTAAGCAGGGCTGTTAACGGCATTAACAAGGCGATCGGTGAAAATAAATTGCACAGGGTGATCGCATAAAAAGGCGCGCCTAAGGAAACAAAAGGGTCCCATAAAGGAACGGTGCCGTTTAAGAGATTATTGAAATAGAATTTGGCCACCGCGTAGATGGTCAAGGTATCCATATTAACGGGAATCTGACCGAAAAGAAAATCGCGCATGCAAAACAACCACACGGCAAGGGGAATGATGAAGCGCCACAAAGAAATCATAGGAAGTTATTATAATTGAAACAGATACAAATCTATAGAAAAAACTCAACTGAAGATAGATTCTATTGCTATAATTAGCCCCATGCGCCGTTTATTCTTAGGCTTACTAATCCTAGCCGGCCTTATTATCCTTTGGCCCTACCATAATTTCCAAGAACACCTAGCTCCTGGTGATCATGGCCGTGATTTATATGCCGGCCAAGCCGTATTGCGCGGGGATGCTCCGTATAAAGATTTCTGGTGGGTCTATGGCCCCTTCATGCCCTATGTTAATGGGCTTTGCTATAAAATTTTAGGAACCCATATCACCAGCCTTATTGTGGGTAAATTATTCCTTAAATTAATGGCAGCTATTTTTCTCTACCTGGGGCTTTGCGCCTTCCTTACCCCCCTGGGGGCCTTCATGGCCGGTCTATGGTTTCTACTTTTTCACCCGGACTTCTTTTTTACCTATAATCATATCGGCGGCATTGCCATGGTCATGGCCGTCTTCTGCGCCTTATGCCAATTCTTAAAGTACGGGCAGCTACGTTGGATCTATGCCGCCCTGTGTGCCGCCCTTATCCTTGGGTTAATTAAAGTTAATTTTAGCCTCACAGCGTTAATCATGATCGCCGCCGCCATCCTAGCCCATGACCTAGCCTATCAACACCCCCTTACCACCCACCGCAAATGCCTTTACCTGATTGCCTTGTTGGGGATACCGCTTGTGCTTTACGCCATCTATAACTATTGCCTGCGCGGCCTGACGGTAATGGAAATCCGCCAATGCCTGCCCTATTTTAATGACGACCAGCCTTACAATATCACCATCCCCCAAGCTTTAAGTATCTTTGCCGCTGTCACCTGGAAAAACATGACAGCTGATTGGGCCAACATATCCTTTGCCATCGTATTAAACGCATCCATCTTACGCACCGGCTATATTGCCCTGCGCCGCAAAGCGCCCGCGGGAGAACTCAAATCCCTATCCCTATGCTTAGGGTTGATGGCAGCCTTTTACCTGATCAATTTCCATGAATTCCTCAAAAGCGGCGTTTGGTACCGCGGCTATTGGTCGCAACCCTTTAGCATCGCGCTGTGCTTTACCCTGATTGACTTTGCCACCCGTCGATCCCATGGGCTATTGCGCAAATGCGCCCTTAGCCTTATTGCTGTCATTGCCCTGATTGCCGCCATCACCGCTGCACAACGGTTATCACTCTTAAAAACACCTGCACAGGCATTTACGGTGGATGGAGCTACTGTTTACCTAGGCAGTCAACCATCCTGGATTAATACCGTCACCCAAACAACCCAATTCCTTAACGCAACGCTTAAGGCGGACGAATTATTCTTTGCCCTGCCTTATGACGGCCTTTATTATTATTTAACCAACAAAGCATCGCCCACCCGGCAATTGATTTTCTTTGACCATATTAAGATCCCCCCCCAGCAAGAGGCGTCTATTATCAAGGAATTAGAAAAGAATAAGGTTAATTATTGCCTGGTCTCTTCGCGCGCCTATGCCCGCCTTGAGCACGGGCTGGGGATATTCGGCCAAACATATTGCCCCTTGATTGCCCGCTATATTAATGATAACTTTATACCCCTAGCCCGTTTTGGGGATTGGACTAATGAACCCGGCTGGGCCTGGAATCACGGCACGCTTATCTTAAAAAGGAAATAATATTTCTCTCCGCTATGTTTAATTTACAAAAGAATCCACTCTTAAACCCTAAGATTATTTTCCTAGGCCTGACAATATTGGGCGCCATCATCACCGGCTACAGCAACTTAAATTATATTGAACTGCTCTCAACCGGCGACCATGGGCGGGATCTTTATGCCTCAGCAGCTGTCATCCGGGGGGAAATGCCCTATAAGGATTTTTGGTGGGTCTACGGGCCGGTCATGCCCTACTACTATGGCCTATGTAACCTGCTCTTTGGCACCAAGATCAGCGCTGTCTTCTTAGGCAAACTTTTTATTGAGATCACCTTAGGGGTATTTTTTTATTTGGGCATGGCCCGATTCATGCCAGCCTACTTAGCCTGCATAGGTGCTATTTGGTTTTTACAATCCCGCTTGGAATTTTTCTTTACCATCAACCACATCGGCGGCATTGCCTGCGCCTTGGGCGTTGCTTATTGCCTCTTTTCTTATCTGCGCCAAGCACAGGTTCGCTATCTCTGGCTGGGGTTGATGGCTTCCTTTGTCTTTATGTTGATTAAAATTAACTTTGGCCTGGCTAGTTTGGCAGGACTATTGTTATCGGTAGCCATCATCGACAAGGTGCAAGCCGTCCCCTTAACCCAAGATAAAAAGAAATTTTATGCCCTAGGGTTAATTGCCTTGCCGCTTTTGGTTGGATTAATTTATTGGGCCCTGTTAAAAGACCTACCCTTTTACGTCATCCGCCAATGCATGCCTTATTTCGGCGATGACCAGCCCCATCACGTATCGCCGCTGGTTGCCATCCCTTATTATCTTCAACAGCATTGGTTAACCCTAATGCACAACCTGATGAACGTCAATAAAGCCTTAAGCCAGGCCTCTGCTTCGCCCGTCCATGGGCTCATTGCCGGCATTTCCTGTTTATTCCTATTACAAAACATGATCATGCATGGCGCCACCCTTGCCGTTGGCATACTTTTAGCAACAAAGAAAATACCCAAGGATGACCGCCGGATTTTATTCACCGCCTTAAGTATCATGGGGATATTCTTCGCCCTATACTTCCATGAATTCTTAGTCAGCGGTGTTTGGTACCGCTCCTACTGGTCATGGCCATTTTTAATGATGTTCCATCTCCTGATTATCGCAACGGCCATTAAATATGCGCCGCGTTTTATCCGTATCATTGTCGCCGCTATCCTGACAATACTAATCCTCTTTGGTTTTGTATCACATCACCAATCAATCGAAGGGCAAAAACGGCCTCAACAGTTTATATCAGTGCCGCAAGGCCAAATCTATGTCGGCAATGAAGCCCAATGGGCGGAAACAGTCAACACCGTTACCCAATACCTAAATGCCAACCTCAAGCCTGGCGAACTATTCTTTGCCCTGCCCTATGACTGCCTGTATTACTACCTAACCAACAAGCCAACCCCGACACGTGACTTGATTTTCTTCCAACACATCAAGATAACGCCCCAACAAGAATTGGCCATTATTAACGATTTAGAAACTAAAAAGATCGGCTATGTGCTGATGAGTAACCGCATTGCCTCAAGCGAAATAGGCATGGGCATTTTCGGGCAAACCCATTGCCCTTTAATCTCAAAATACATCCAAGATAATTTCACACCCATCATCCGCCAAGGCGGCAATTGGCAAGCGGAACCAGGCTGGGGACACAATCACGGGGTAATTATTTTCAAACGGAAGTAAAAAAACCGGGACACAATAACTTTTTAAAAAGATAGATAAAAAGTCATTGTGTCCCGGTTTTTTGTTTTATATGGCGAGGTCGACCAGACTTGAACTGGCGATCTTCAGCGTGACAAGCTGATGTGTTAACCAACTACACCACGACCCCGTAGCAATCAATTATTAGACCGATAGTGTAATATCCCACCGTTACTTTGTCAAAGAAAAATTTATTTCCTAAGTCCCTTTTACCATTTCACCTGCGCGCCTAAGGTCCATGCATAGGCCAAATGCTGATGCACACCGCCTAGATTCTGCTCCACAGGGCCTAGATAGGAACCAAACACAGCAACATTATCCCCCTTGATGGTCAGGGCTGGCCCAGCCAATAAAGTACGCCCACCGCTATCTGGCGATGCCGTGCCATGTTGCCGATGGCGATCTTCATATTGATAATTAATACGCAGGCCAGGGGCAATGGTAACAATCGGTTTAGGCAAGACGATATAATAATCAATGCCGGCAGTGGTAGAGAAAACATCACCTAATTCAAATTCCGCTGCCCCTGGCGTTTTAGCTATATACACCACATTAAACAGCGTGCCCCATGACCCTTGACGGCCCTGATAAACGCCACCCCATAAATAGTCAAACGAACCACTGCCTAACTGAAGCTCCGGCTCAAACTGACTACCGAACGAAGTCAGCTCCTTGGTTGAACCGGAAGGAAATTTAACGCCGGAAAATAAAGAAATATCCTGATCCTTCTGAAGAACAATATTGTAATACACTGTCAGCGGAATATCGCCAAGCCCCTGGGCGCCCACCGGCTCACCTAAATGCGCGTGGCTATCCACTTCGATTGAACGGCGCACCACATAAGGAAAATCCACCGTCAATGACCAACGGTCATTAAAACGATAGCCCATGATGGTGTGATGAGTATTATCCGTACTTTTATTATGAAAATCATGGCCCTGATGATGGAGCGTGTGTGCCTCATGCGCGTCTTTCTCGACATAAGCTTGTTGTTCAAAAAGATACTCCACCGACCAGCGGCCTTCGATGTTTCTTTGCTCACCTAAACGGCTTAAGGTGCAGCTCTCACAGGCTAAAGCCGTTGACAAAGATAACAATGAACCAAAAAATATTAATATAGATAAAAATAATGCTTTATTAAACATAGCTCTCCCTTAGTTTATCAATTAAAAAATCTACGTGATGGGGATAAGAACTATGCCTTAGGGACTTGATCGATGGAACGATTTAACAGCAGGGAATAATTAAACGCTTGGGGATTCTTCAAGGGATCAAGAAGTACGCTTACTAACTGATAAGACGTTACAACAGCAAATTCATGCCCTGCACCGCCGGAGGGAGATTTCTCAGTAGAGCTGGTTGCGCTGCGGGTCAATTCTATCTTGCTGCCGGGATCAACCTTGCTCTTTAATAAATTAGCCGAACACAAACACACCGCACGCTGACCACCGCACAAGGTAGCTTCTTTTGATTTATCAATGAAACGGCCTAATGGAATAAGCCATAGGCATAGGCAGAAAATAAGGAAGGAATTAAAAAATTTATTCATAATAAATGGGCAGTGCAGGACTCGGCGCCTTCCGTTCGCTTACGCTCACTACAGGTCGGCCCCCCGCTCTATTAACTGCTCCTATTCGTCGCAGTTAATAAACAGAGCTCCTTCTCGTCCTGCTTTATTATTGTAAATTTATAAATGGGCAGTGCAGGACTCGAACCTGCGGCCTATTGAATGTAAGTCAATTGCTCTAACCAAACTGAGCTAACCGCCCTAAAGGTCATTTAAGATTTGTTAAGTCTACTATTGAAACGGCTATAAGTAAAATAAATAATCATCCCTATGCCTAACCAAATAATCAACCGCCACCAGGTATCCATATCAAGCGAGGTCATCATCGCTAAACACACCAAGATCCCTAACAATGGGAAAAGCGGAAAACATGGCACCCGGTAAGCCCGTGGGATCAATGGCTGGGTATAACGCATCACCATGACCCCGGCACAAACAATAACGAAGGCTAAAAGCGTACCGATTGAGGTCATGTGCCCTAATTTTGAAATCGGAAAGAACCCAGCAAAAAAAGCTACAAAAACCATGAACAATAAATTAGATTTCCACGGCGTACGCCATTTGGCATGAATATCGCTAAACATCCGAGGCAATAGGCCATCACGCGACATCGCATAAAAAATGCGGGATTGCCCAAGCAGCATGACCAAGATAACCGACGTAAACCCGCAAATAATCCCTAATTTAATCAGCATCTGTAGCCACGGGTATGGTGTTAAATTAATGGCTGTTGCCACCGGTGCCGCATCCCCGCGCATATCCGTATAGTTCACCATGCCGGTTAACACCGACGAAAAAGCCAAATAAAGAACAGTGCAAATAACCAAGGATCCGATAATGCCAATGGGTACATCCTTCTTTGGATTATGCGATTCCTGCGCCGCGGTCGACACGGCATCAAAACCAATATAGGCAAAGAAAATCACCCCTGCTGCCCGCATAATACCGCTAATTCCAAACTCACCAAAGGTACCTGTGTTTGGCGGAATAAAGGGAACATAGTTCTCCGGTTTAATGTACTGAATGCCTACGGCCACAAAGGTTAAAACCACTGCTAATTTAATAATTACGATGATGGTGTTAACCCAGGATGACTCTTTAATGCCTGTCATTAACAAGAGGGAAATCAGCACAATAATAAGCATGGCTGGAATATTAACAATCCCATGGCCCATGCTGCCGTCAGCCAAGGTGATGGGGTCAAAGGGGCAAGCGGTAAATTGCGCAGGCAGATTAATCCCAAAATCTCGTAAGAATGATCCCACATAACGCGACCAAGACACAGCCACCACGGCGGAAGCGACCGCATATTCTAAAACCAAATCCCAACCAATAATCCAGGCTATAAATTCACCCATGGTGGCATAGGCATAGGTATATGCAGATCCCGCCACTGGAATCATAGATGCCAATTCCGCATAACACATGCCAGCAAAAGCGCAACCAACGGCTGCCACCACAAAGGCCAAGATCACCGCAGGCCCGGCATGTTCTGCAGCCGCAATCCCCGTTAATGAAAAAAGACCCGCGCCAATAATC
>CAYNTZ010000004.1:0-29550 GCA_964400365.1 uncultured Planctomycetales bacterium
ACCCAATCGGGCATTGTTGATTTACACCCCCCGCAGGCTGAAGCGATCCGTAAAAGCGTCTTAGATAAGAAGAATGTGATCATGGCCGTGCCGACAGCCGCAGGGAAAACCCTGATTGCCGAGCTGTGCATGCTTAAATCCATCCTCTTGCATGGCGGCAAGGCGCTTTATATTGCCCCACTTAAGGCCTTAGCCTCAGAAAAGTACCATGATTTTAAGAAAAAATATGATCCCTTAGGCATTAAGATAGGCATTGCGACCGGCGATTTAGACTCCCCTAGCAAATATTTAGACCGTTACCAAATCTTAATCGCCACCGCTGAGAAGGTTGATTCCCTCCTGCGCGCCAAAGCCGGCTGGTTGATTAATAGCCTCTCGGTGATCGTGCTGGATGAAATCCATTTTATCGATGATGAAAGCCGTGGGCCTACGTTAGAAATCTTAATCACCCGCATTAAACAATTAAAACCAGATATCCAAATCTTAGGGCTTAGCGCCACGATTTCCAATGCCCGGGAAGTGGCGGACTGGCTTAATGCGGAGTTAGCCTTAAGCCATTGGCGCCCTATCCCCCTAAAGGAAGGCGTCTACTTTAACGAGAAAATTCATTTCAATAATGATTCAGTGCGCATTGTCAAGGAAGAGACGGATGAAGACCTGCATAAACTAACCATGGATACCCTGCGCGGCGGTGGGCAAGTCTTGGTCTTTGTTAATTCCAGACGTTCGGCCCAGGCCTCAGCCCGTGAAGTAGGGCCTTGCGTTGCTAGCTTACTTAAACCTGAAGAAAAAGACGCGCTGGCGATTTTAGCCAAGGAAATCGGCGATGATCCATCCGCCACCAAGGTATGCAAAAAACTGGCTGATATTATCAAGCAGGGCTCTGCCTTTCACCATGCAGGTCTAACACCTAAACAGCGCCGCCTCATTGAAGATCATTTTAAACTTAATATTATTAAGGTGATTTGCTCGACCCCCACCTTGGCGGCAGGGGTTAATCTCCCTGCGCGTCGGGCGATTATCCGCGATTGCAAGCGCTATGCCTCTGGCTTAGGCTCGGTTTATATTTCCGTTGGCGAATACAAGCAATGTGCCGGGCGTGCGGGACGACCGCAATATGATGATTATGGGGAAGCCGTGTTGATGGCGAAATCTTTATCAGAACAAAACACCCTCTATGAAAAATTTGTCATGGCTAAGCCTGAACCGGTTACCTCAAAATTAGGGACGGAAGCGGCCTTGCGTATTCATGTCTTGTCATCGATTGCCGCTGGTTATGTGCATGATATCAACGGCATGTTTGAGTTCATGAACCAGACCTTCCTGGCCCATCAGCGCCAGGGCACCAACATGATCGATTTGATCAGTGAAATTTTTGACTTTCTGCATAAAAATGGATTCATTGATAAAAGCGGCTTCCGTTTCTTTACGACACCGTTTGGTAATTACACCAGCCGGCTTTACATCGACCCCATGACCTCCCTTACCTTGCGGGAAGGGTTGGATAAGATCCATAAAGGCAAATCATTCTCGACCTACGGGCTCTTGCATATGCTCGCCTGCTGCCCTGACAGTGAAATGTTATCCGTCGGTAAAACCGATTATGATGAACTAGAATCTTTGTCCGCAAAATTAGAAGATGAATTAATCTTAACGCCCAATGATTTACCGCAACTGCAGGATGCCTATACCTTTTATGGAACGCTTAAAACCATGTGGCTGCTTTCCCGTTGGATTGACGAGGATAAGGAAGAAGCCATGTGTGATGATTTTAATGTGGGGCCCGGCGACATCTACCGCCACGTCGAATCCGCAGGCTGGCTCTTGTATGCCGCAGGCATGATTGCCGAACTTTACCACTACAAAAAATTAACCTTCGAATTAGAAACCCTGCGCTCTCGCGTGCGATACGGGATCAAGGAAGAACTTTTAGAACTTGCGTCGCTCACCGGTGTCGGCCGGGTGCGGGCGCGTATGCTGTTAAAGCATGGCTATCACAAATTAGGCGATCTGAAATTTGCTACTGTCGAACAATTAGCATCGATTAAGACCATTGGCAAAGCCCTAGCCCGTGACATCGTCCACCAAATCAATCACCCCACCCACAAACGCCAATACAAAAACCCCGCCATGGCCACCGTCGAGTCCATCGACGATGCCCCCGTTGAAGAATTGCCTAGTGAGTGGACGGATTAAATTATTTAACGCACGGCCAAGCGGAATTTACGACGCAGCTTTAATTGATTGCGGGAAGAAAACTCGAGCATTTGACGCAAGAACTCAAGCTTTTGCTTTAAAGGAATCCGCGCATGGCGCCTGACCCTCTCTTCTAAAGTTTCCCATTGGTTATTCATCATCTTGCCTTACCTTTTTGAGAATCTTCAACTCAGCCACATCTGATTGATCAATCGGCCGCCAAGCTTCTTTCTTCATTAAAATTAATTCATCAATACCTACTACAGGCAATTTTAATTTATCAGCTTCTACTTCAAGAACACTTGCCTTAGCCTGAGCAAAACTCACTGGACTTTCAATAATAATATCCACTGCACTTAATGAATTATCTTTCAAGAAGCTTAAAGCCTTCATATTCTTATGCTTTAACAAATCTTTCTTTTTCTTAGGATCTAATACATCTAGAGGATTTATTGGCTGCATTAACCGATAGCCATGCTTTTTCAAAATCTTGATAATACCAGACAGATTTTCAGGCGTCATTTCAATCAAAATATCTAGATCTGCCGTCGAACGAAACCCCCCCAATAAATTAAAAGCCATACCCCCAACAATAACGTACTGGATGTGGTTTTTATTAAAATCTCTTAACTCCTGACCATAAATCATCATGGTAGCACTATAGGTAAAATCGCACTATTTAGCAACATTTTTTACTAAATAGCCGGCAGACCTAATTCCATTAGCAGATTGGTGACAGGTTTGATGTCATTGATGATAAATTCCGCCCCTGTTACCTGTGCCGCATCAATCTCAACACCGTTAAAATCAAAGTGGAAGCTTTCCCCCTCGTTCTTCACCTGCAAGTTCATCTGGGCAGGGTTCATGTCAATACCGCCTTTTGTGCTTATTGATATAGCACCCTTCTCCTCATTTTTCATAAACTCTAAAATATCTAAAAGAATAACCATTTCGAAAGACATCTCTGACATCATTAAAGAAAAGGTCTGCTTATCGTGAATATTAAGCTTAGGTAATTCTTCATAAAATTTTTCTATAAAACCAATCACCGCATGCCGTTGCGTCTTATCAATTTCTTGCCACGTACCAGCTTTCATCACCACATCAAGCAATTCCCCCAATCCCTTTTCCTTGATAACCCATTTATCAAATTCATATCTTCTCTTCAACCCTTCCCAACGTAAAGTTAACTGCTCAGGACTTAATTTTTTAAAATACACAGGATAAATAGCATTCAATATTTCGCGCACCTTTTCCCAAGAAAATCTAACTCCATAGTACATATCCTGATTATTTATCTTAGTAGCCAGCTTAAAAAGATCTTTCAAAAGATCACTTGGATCAGAACTCGAGATATCAAATGCTCTAATCTTATCTAAATTTTCCCCCACAGAATTGCTATTGTGAAACCCTACAAACAAATCAACAATGCCCCGTATCTCACGCCGCACTTCTTCCCCATTCATCGCCGCGTTTGCGACAGAACCTACCGCCTCATCAGACTTACTTTTCTGCTTTGCTACCCCTTGCTTGGCAAATAAACCCTCATCTTTGACAGCAATAAAATGATACATGTCATCTATGCCCTTACCAAGGTTATTGCGCACATGAAAACCATTTTCACTAAAAACCCTAACAACCCTAGGCTCTGAAAGAACCGTAACAAATGCTCCTGAAGGCGCTATAACATGCTTCAAATGGTTTAAACTTACTTTGAATTCCTCTTCCCACCCCATGGAAATTCCAGGTAAATGAATGTCTGGATCAAACACTGCCGAATCTGACACAACTAAATCATACCTTCCTTGAGGCTCTCTTGAAAAATCACTTACCCCAAAATGCTTATTCTCAAATCGTATCTTATTAAGCATCTCAGAAGGAAGCAGCTTGGATAAAATCTCACGATTATCTTCTAAATTCCTAGGGTTAATATCAACAACAGTAATCGATTCTAGATTAGGAAATAAATCCAATAATCTTAGAATCTCATAGGGATGATGACCTGGCCCAATTAAAAGTGCATTCCCGCGCGCAATTCTTTCTTGAGCCGCAGGAATAAGAAGCCCTACGCTTCTTTGCAACGACTCCAGATTTTCCACATAACTTTGACGGTTTAGTTCTGGCCAGCCACTGCTATGAGCCCCTTCTTTTTTAATTTCTGGAACCTTTAAGTAAAGCGGCTGCTCTCCTGCATCTGCCCACAACTCAACCCCTTTATAAATAATCCGTTTAGCCACCCCCATCGCTGCATCTTCACCCCTGCTACGCACCGCTTCTTTTAATGCCGCTTTAATAGTAAGACTACCGTCGATAACATGGGGCATCAACCTACCAATCATAATAAAATCTTCATACGTTATTATTTTGTCAATCTTCTCAGAAATCTGCGATGACTGAAGAAATCCTCGCTTAACCGCTGCGTTTAATCCCTGCACCATAAAAGCACGCCCTGCCTCATCAGGTACAAGATAAAAAAGATGTTCGGATTCAGGCATATACTCATAAGATGCTAACATGGAGAACTGTCTCCTCCCATCATACATCTTCTTAAATAAATTTTGATCAAACACCGGCTGAGCCCCCTCCTTCATAATCACATAATAAGGACCAAAAAAGGCTGCATCAGTAAATGGATTACCTTCAGGTATCCCATTAAATCTCAAGGTTCCCATATCACCCTTAGTGATGCGCCCTTCCATTAAGATCTCTAAAAGCGCCCACTGATTATTAAACCCATTCCTAATAAAAAAGCCTCTTGTTCCATGCGCTTTTAATTCAAGGCGATTAGCCAAAGGAGTCATTTCTTTTAATAAATCCGTATAGGTCTTATTACCTTTCCACTTGTACATTCCCCAATCATGGCCTGTAAAATATTTTGAATAATCTGAATTACTTGGAAGATCCTTCTCAAAATCATGAAGATCTTCCCATAATTCCATTGCTGAAAAATAATGCCTGCTATTAGGTTCTAATATCCGCTCCTTCAAGAAACCAATGGGGCCACCAAAAATATTTGGAGCTTGCGATGGGAGCAAACCTACCAATTCTAATCTCTGTTCGTCAGATAATGCTTCCAAAGAGGCTGTTAACCGCCAAGGATTTACCTTCTTTGTCGTTCTAAACAGATAGCCAGTTGACCTAATTTCATTTCCATAATCACCAATCATCTTATGTAATACATCAAATCCAAATAGACCGCCCGTTGCTTCCCATGGTCTCTTTACTTGAAAACCTTCATCACCCTTTAAGATGCTATTCATCGCCGCATCTTCTGGCTCATCCCAACCCCCGTCCCCATCCTCTAAAGCACCATCATCCTCTCTCACCAATGAACCATCAACACCATAAATCTTCATCATTTCTTCAAGTGAAGGTAAACTGCGCTTCTGTTGAAAGCTCCTTATCTGAGTTTCAGACTCAATTTTCATGCCTCTTAACCAATCATGAAAATGCCTTTTCTTTTCCTTTTCCCTAGACACTGGAATTAAATCAATATTACGATTATAGTAAGCTCTTTTAAACCTCTCCCACAACATAGCAGAAAGCTTGTTTGCACAATACGAAATAAACTCTCGACGATAATTCTCAACCATATTCCTATCCCCATAAGCCACAGGCAAAAATAAATAATCATACGAACTATTTACTAAACCATCACCTTGCTCATTGAATCTAATCTCTTCCGAGAGATCCTCCACATTAGTAAGGGCATGCATTAATGTTTCAATTGGATACCCTTCGGCTTCAATCATCTTATTGATTTCTCCAAAAATACCCTCCCTATCTTCTTCTGTGATGTTGTGTTTTAATCCGGATAATACTGATATCGCATACTCCACATCACTCTCTTGAGCCGCATATCCCTTAAGAGTGCTTCCCAAAGGCACAATCATGATCTTTAACTGAGGGCTTTCCAGCTCCTTTCTCATAAACTCCTCAATGCGATGGCCAAGCTTCTTCAAAAGATTTAACCTTGCAATGCTTTCAGGCGTTGCGAAATTCTGGATAAAGTTCCTCAAACTTTCCGCATAAGGATTGCGCTTCCTTAATTGAGGCTCATCTATTTCAATAGTCATCGCTGCATCTGTAACAATAGAGCCGTTTTTTAATGGTGGGATTAATTTCTCTGCTGCCTTGCGTGGCTCTAACAGGGCAAGCCAGCTTGCTAGTAATAAAGCTAGCCTCTTTGCTTTTAAATCAGCACTGCCATCATCAATTTTCAAAGACCCTAAATCCCATAAACTATACTCAATCTGCACTTCGTTATGGTTAGCTGATAAGCGATTAAAAAGCGTTAATAAATCTGCCTTTGTAGAATAAAGCGTTTTATCAAGACCTATCCACCCATCTCCTGCCCGCTGCTTGATCTTAACTATGTTTTCTAAACCTATATCCATGGTATTTACCCGAAAGCCTTCGATAGCCCTTCCGGTTTTAGTGTCTTTTCTTCTTGATAAAACGCCTTCTAGCATCTTCCCTTTGCCTTCAAAAGTTTCCCCAGCCAGACGCTCCAATTCTTCCAATGGCAAATAAGGGACACCATCAAAACTAGCCAATTGAGGAGGAATTTCTATTTGATGATGAAGGGGGTTATCCTGAGAAGGAAACTTAAAAGCCGAAAGAACACTTCTATACCTAAGCCCTTCTTTAATAAAGTCCATCAAAGAAGAAAAGGATATCAGAAGAGCATACCCTCCAACTAAGGGTAAATATTTCGGCCTAAAATAATCTCCCTGCATAACAGCCCCTGTCACGCCCATTGAAACTACGGTAAGCATACCCAGCCAAACATTATGCCCATAAACAATAGCTCTTCCTGGCACATCCCTATCTTTTATCACATAACAAGGACCTAATGTTGTATGGTATAAACCTTCCGGTATCCCCGGAGCAGGAAAATTGTCAGCGGCTTTAAGAGATGCGCTTTTTACTGCCTTAGCGGCATAGAAATCGTGTCCTACTATCCATGTTCTTGGACTCAATGCAGCCACCGATGGCATTACTGCAAGAGCGTTACTAAATGGATGCTTGGCCATTCTCTGCATCCACCGCATAATCTTCAAATGCGACAAAGCCGTTGCCCTGACCTGCTTAGCTGTCATCGCTGCATTTACCAACTTAGCACTCATCGCCTCACTTGCAGGCTTTAAAGCTTTCTTCAGCTTTTCAATATTATCCCGATACGGCTCATTAAGACTAAGCACCCGTTGCCATTCTTTAGCATTCGCATTAAACGCCTCGTTAGGCCAATTTGTTTGTTGGAGTTTATCCAGTAAGGAAAAGAAGTTCTCAATGGAGAAACGCATGTCTTGTTTATCTAATCGTTCAACCAGCACATCACTACTAAAATTCAAGAACCTTTTAATTGCATCCTCATAAGACCCAAATTCTATAAGGTAATTTAATAAACCACCTTGCCTATCTAAGTCTTCTTTTAAAAATAAGTCCCAATTAAACTGACGGGAAAGCACTTCAATCGCCCTAAAAAGTAAATATGTGTGTTCAATTAGATTTAAAACCCAAATATCTCCTTTATATCCATCCAATTCAGATGAAGCATAATTACCCAATCCTGCTAAAAGTTGACGCATATCTTCTTGGCCATAGGTTGGATGAAGCAATAATTCCCTTAAAGATATAGAACTATATAAATGCAATCCCTTAAAAGCACCGCTTCTTAGCTTTCTCTTTATTGCATCATTAGCATGAGGCAATACCAACACTCTTTTTATTTCCGCTATCACCTCATCATCTGTCATTTGATCAAGTCGATCAAATATCTCTTCTTTCAATGGATGATCTCTGCGCACAAACTCTACTGCCGAATCTAAATCAACATCCCCACGCTTATAAAGATGCTGTATTAAGGAATTGCCCGTCAATTGCTTGACCCTTGCCTCTCCCTCTGCAAAGCTTGGCTTGCTTACAGGATTAGGCAGCTTAATATTTTCACCGCTAGCATCGATAGCTTTAGGGGAATCTGTCGGTGAAGCCCCCCTGCTGCCTTGGGGCTTCTTATCTTCCGCCGCCCTAGCTTCTTGCTTGACTTGCTGTTGGCGTTGATATTCTTCAGCCCTATCTAAAGCCTTCCTTAACAATTCCCCCTCCTCTTGGGCTTCGGACTGCCATATCTTCATCACTTCATGGATACGCACCTTTAATAATTCTGCCAGCTGATCATCACTTACCTTTGTTAATTCAACTAGCCCATCATAAAATACATGATCTTGAGCGTCATATAACTCATGATCCTTAGGTAAAATAAATTCTGCATTTAAGTCCCGCATACGTTCGATATTCTTTCTTAATCCCTTAATCACCTCTGCTTTTTTATCATCGTTATTTAAATTCGCAAGCATCGTCCTAACAGCATCCAACGATTTATTTAAACCAGGAACTATTGCCTCTAATTCACCTCGAGAAAGATCTATGTTCTCCCCTAGCGCTTCACCCGGATCCTCAATGCTATAGCGCACCACCTGTGCATAACGTATCTGACCTGTAAACCCAAAACCATCAATAAAATTCTCTGCCCCAAGCCAAAAAGCCCTTGTACCAAGACTTGTAAGTCCAGGCACGGCCTTGGCTGTTGTTGCCACTTGCTCAGCGCTCTTTAATAAATCACCCACAGACAGCGCAGCTTGAGTAAGACCTGCCGCCACTCCTCGTAAGAAAGTCCGACGGCTAAGATTCAATCCCCCCTCGTCATTTGTCATCGCTGCATCTGCTGACATCGCAAAATTGACTTCACCGGTAACTTCGGTTAATTGATCTTGGTTTAAAGAGCGGGCTTGGGCTGGAGAGATCATGGCGGGAGTAAGATATTCTACTTTGGGGGCAATTTCTCCAACGACACCACCGGAGAAATACTTGCGGGGAGGGGATGACAAAGGAATTTCTTCCTTGATGTAGTTGAAGACGCCTTTTTTGAAGGATTGGAGGTATTGTTGGTAAATACGTTCAACGTCATCTGCTTGGCTGTCAGTTTTAGCCTCTGGGTTGCTTACACCCTCAACCCTCTCTTGCTTGGCCACCTGCTTGGGGACACGACTAAAGTCATGTCCCCCGGTAGGCAATGGTTGATAATGCAGTCCTGATATTTTCTTTTTATCTGATAAGACCTTATTGAGAATGCTATCCTTTATTTTTTTCTTGTACCACGTCGCTAGAATCAGTGAATAAAACACCTGCCTTAACTGGGCGAAGTTTTTGCCTTCGTTGACTTCCTT
This sequence comes from uncultured Planctomycetales bacterium, assembly GCA_964400365.1. Classification (GTDB taxonomy): domain Bacteria; phylum Omnitrophota; class Gorgyraeia; order Zapsychrales; family Fredricksoniimonadaceae; genus CAYNTZ01. The sequence goes on from CAYNTZ010000004.1 coordinate 9,426, forward strand.
GGTTAGAGCGGGGATGATGATTTCTCTGACGATTTGAGAGCCTAGGGCATTTGTGTTTACCCCCTCCCTAGCCCTCCCCGAGACCTTTGGAAATCCCCGGTATGAGGGGACAAGGGGGAGTGAATTATTCATTGCTAAATAATCCTGCTCTAGCATTACCTTTAGGTGATTTTCTAATACGTAAGCCACACCGTTGTTTTCGTAGACCACGGCTTTCTCGGGCATGATCCAGACCTTGTTAAAAGTATTAATGGGAATCTCAGTGGTGCCGTATTTGGCTTGGGCTTCCCTGTAGACCTTATCCCAAAACTGCTTACCCATCTGGCTTTCGGGATAAATTAACGAGGCGGTGATTTGTTTTAAGATGTAGTCTTGCGCTAAAAGATCGCGGCCCATTTCGGTTTGGCCAAAGGCATCTGGGATGATGCGGTCTTTTTCGTAAGGAGACAGGTTAACCCAAAGATCTTTTTCAGGGATGGTTAAAGATGCTAGGAAATATTTGATGAGACGTTGGGATTCGGTTTTGAGTTGTTCTTGATTGATCCCCGCTTCACCTTGATCAACATAGAAATGAAAACGGAACGGATTCTTGGGATCGAGCTTAATGCCTTTGAGGACTACGGGAGAAAACGAGGCGCTTAATGGCACCATCTGCCCAGGGATAGGTAAGGAAAATGACACAGCCTCTCCTGCCCATGCAGGCAAGGACTGTAAAATTAACGATATACTGACAATAACTACGATGAGCCTAGCAAAAGCCCGGCCTAGCGTAAGTTTCCAATAATACAAAACAACCCTCCGTTTTCACCTTAACTATTAATTAGGATGATGACAGGATCTTTGGTCAAAACGGAATTTCAGGTTGCTGAAAGTATATCCGGAAATAGTGCGGATAGCAAGGCAGGGGCAAATAATACAAATAAACATAAGCCTATTAACCGCAATAGCTTATGAATTAACTGGTAAAATATTATAGATAATCTAGAATTTTATATCTATAAAGGCGTTATTTCCAGAAACGCAACTTAATTGCGCTCCTTACTCTGGATGCCTGGAGGCAGACTCAAGGCGGGCTTTTCTTTCATATAGCCTTCCTGGTCGAAAACCCAAAAGAAGGTTTTTTCGCGTTTAGGATACCATTCACCAAAGAATTTGACGTCACCGGTTGATTTATTAATTACCACCAGGTATTGGGTTTCACGCAATTCTGTATAGGTCTTGGCAGCAGGATCCATGGATACAGGTGAAAACCAATTATGACCAAAAACTACAAACCAATAATCCGGGTATTTTAAAGCTTCCGCATCTGCCTTAACATCAGGCGCCGTAATACGGTAATTACGTTTTTCATCAACAGCAATAATCTTATGCTGAGCGATCAATTTCGCCTCATGCGCAGAAACCCCATCAGCCGTATTTACCATTTGGTTATAATTCTTATGGATCGCCTCGGTGGAAGCACAACCTGTCAACACCATCAAAACCCCTAACAATAATAATCTCATGATTTCCTCCTTATTTCCAAAGCCCACGTTAATTGTCCCTTGCCCCATCCAACCATGCTTTAAATTCATGCGCATACTTCACATTAGGCGGGATGGTCAACGGATACGCATACCCCTCCCTAATAATCTTTTCATTTACAAAGGTGCCGTCAGACAAATACACATAAGCCAAGGTGCGCCCATAACGGTCATGCGGCTCGACGTCAAATTCCAAACGTACCTGCTGATCGGTTAATAATTTTTTAGTAAAATTTGCGGCACGCCGCCCCATCGCCAAGAGGGTTTCCTTATCCTTGCCGGTGCGCTTAACATCTTTCTCAAGTTTTGGATTCTCATGCGATTCTGGCGTATCAATACCAATCAAACGAACCTTCGCACCATTATCTAATTTAAAAGTATCGCCATCATTGGCGTAAATCACCCGATGATACCCCCCCTCCCTTACCGGCAACGCCTGTTGCGGCGCTGAGGGCTGCTTAGTGGCCAACAACCCCGCTACTAAGGCAGCAACAGCACCGATAACTACCTTCACCATTTTAGGGGTAATCCCCCCAGGCAAACCATAACGTTTCTTGCTCATGACAAAAACCTCGTCGCCCGTAAATGCCGATCCAAATGGAAAACCAAAAAATGATTCAGCACGTATTTTAATTCCTTCTTAATCGGTGCATCCAAGGTTAGACGCATGCTTTGCGCCCAATCATTGTCCTGAATATAAATAATCGAAGCAATCGCCCCCTTGGTAATCGCCACTGTTTCACCGCCAGGATCCTTACAGGACTCACACAAAAGCCCGCCTAAACGCAGGGAAAAACGCGTATTCGCCAGGATCTTATGCTCACAACGGACACACGCTTCCAAATGCGGACGAAACCCCGACAATAAAAGAATCTTAATCTGGAAGGTATGCACCAACTTAGAAACATCTTCCACCGTCTGTAAACTCTGCAAGAAATCACCCATCAATTGGTAAATCTCTACGTTCTGCTGTTCTACCGGCATCACCGCGTCAATCAATTCCGACGCGTAAGAAGCCGCCGTCATGCGTTTTAAATCATGGCGCAGGCCTGAAAAATAATCCTTCATATGGCAATGGCTGATTAAATGAATGTCACTATTGCGATATTGGTAATAGATGATTTCATTAAGAGAAAATCTGTCGACACTGGAAGAAAACTTGCGAGGGTCCTTGCGGATACCTTTAAGCACCCCCTTGACCTTGCCAAAATCACGGGTAAAGAATGTGGCAATGCGGGAGGTCTCACGGAAATCAAAACTCTTGAGAACTATGCCTTCGGTTTTCGCAATCATGATTTGATTATGCCAAATCTATGATATAATTCAAGGTAATGTACAATGATTTTTATAAACTCAACGAAAACCCCTTTAACATCACCTCCGACCCAAGCTTCTTTTTTTCTTCCATCCGCCATGAAGAAGCCTTTAATCATTTAAGCTACGGCATTACCTCGCGCAAAGGCATCTTAGTCATTACAGGGGAAATCGGCACTGGTAAAACAACACTTTGCCGCACCCTGCTTAACCGGCTGGACAGCAAGATCAAAACCGCGCTTATCTTAAACCCTTCTTTTAGCGACTTGCAGCTCTTGCAAATGATTATCAATGATTTAGGTATCAAGTGCACAAAAAAAACAAAGTTAGACTTAGTGGGCGCCATCACCTTATTCCTAGTCGAAGAGTCAGCCCAAGGCAATAACGTCGCCGTCATTATTGACGAATGCCAAAACCTTAATATCCGCCAACTGGAACAAATCAGGCTCTTGTCAAATCTTGAAACTGAAAAACAAAAACTACTGCAAATCATCCTAGTCGGACAACCAGAGCTTTGCGATAAATTAAAAAATCCTGCCCTTCGGCAGTTAAACCAGCGCATTGCCGTGCGCTACCATATCCTGCCCTTGGGGAAGGACGAAATCAGCCAATACATTAACCACCGCTTGAAAATCGCCGGCGCAAACCCAAAACTTAACTTTACACCTAAAGCTATCGAGGCTATTTATACCCATTCCCAAGGAACCCCGCGGCTCATTAACATCATCTGCGACCGCGCCTTGCTGGCTGGATTTGTTAAAGAAACCTTTACCATTGACGATCAAATTATCCATGACAGCGCAAAGGAGATGCAATTCGCCTATGAGTATCATTAATGACGCCCTAAAGAAAGTCCAACAGAACCTTAACACAAACCAACCCGCTCAACAACCCAGCGAAGCAGCACCAAGATCCACTTCTCCTTTTGACCAGCCATCACCCAAGGCAACGGACGAAGGCCCGGTTGAAACACTTAAGAAAGATTACACCCAGCTTAAGAAGAATATCGCTGCTGCCTTTATCTCCTCGATCGTTGTCATCGCCTGCGGGGCCATAACCTGGTTCCAAATTAAGGACATGCCCCAAGTCCAAGAATGGCAAGCCTTATTGAATGCCAAAATTAAACGAATCGGGGCACTAAAAGTCAACGCCAAGAAAGCGCAGGACATTAAACCATTAGCCCAGGTCGCCGTTGAACAACTCCCCTCAACCACACCCGAGTCAAACACAACAACAAATACGCCCCCATCCGCCCAAGAGATTAAACCCCTAGCACCGCTCATGCTTAGTATCCATGGGGTCATGGCCAATGGAAGCGCCAATATCGCCTTGATCAACAATCAAGTCTACCAAGAAGGCGATACTGTCCAAGGTGTTAAAATCCTTAAAATAAGCTTAAATGAAATTATTGTATTAAATAACGGCAAGGAACAATCAATAGCGGTAGGCAAATAACTTAAACTGTATACGATTTTATAGCCGTAACAATAGCTCCTTGCGGGACATTAGCGACAATCCGCACCCGCCCGATAGCCTCAGCTAAAATAAAACGATTTTCACCAGCGACAAATTTCTTGTCATGGCGCATTAATTCCAAAATACGCGTTAAACTAACGCCTTTAATGCCTGTAGGCAAACCCACAGCGGTGATTAATGCGTTAATCCTTATCTCCTCTTTAGCGGACAAGAGCCCTCCTGCACGGGATAAATGCAAGGCACAACGCATCCCTAAACCCACTGACTCACCATGCTGGTATTGGTCATATTTTGCCGCGGCTTCAATGGCATGGCCGATGGTATGCCCGAAATTTAAGATTGCCCGTAAACCCTTGGTGTCTTTCTCATCGGAGGCAACCACCTGCGCCTTAATCTGCGCGCATCGCTTCACGATATGGTTAACAACGGCTGCATCTCCTTTAAAGAACTTAAGGTAATTGGACTCAATAAAACTAAACAACTTAGCATCTGCAATCACCCCATACTTAATTGCCTCGGCCAAACCATTAACCAGTTGCCTGCGACTTAAGGTCTTTAATACCTTCGTATCACTATAAACCAGCTTAGGCTGGTAAAAAGCCCCCACCAGATTTTTGCCGACTTTCAAATCAATCGCAGTCTTCCCACCGATGGCTGAATCAATCTGCGCCAATAAGGTGGTGGGCACTTGAATATAAGGAATGCCCCGCTTATAAATAGCCGCAACAAATCCCCCCAAATCACCGACGACCCCGCCACCTAAGGCAACCACAAATATGTTTCGACCCACATCATAGGCCGCCATTTGCTCAATTAACGACAAGGCAAAAGCCGCCGACTTGCTCTTTTCCCCTTCAGGGACATTCAAAAACTTAACCGTATAACCCGCTTTCTTTAATGCAGCCGATACGGCCGCCCCATGCAAACGCTCAATAACCGAATGAGAAATAATCACCGCATCACGGCCAACCCCAAGCTTTTTTATATGCGCTGGCAGGCTAGCTAAAATATCATGACCAACAAGGATATCATACGGATTTGGCTTTAAGGCCACTGGTATACGCTGTGTCATAATTGAACCCCAATCCATGTTCCCAACAAACTAATCGACGGATAAAGAAATCTTAACATGCCAAGTTGTAAAAGTACAATCACAATAATAAAACCAAAAGGCTCCAAACGGCTATATTGATAAGCTAGTTTAGGCGGTAACAAACCCATCACGATACGCGAGCCATCAAGCGGCGGAATCGGCATCATGTTAAATACCGCCAAGGTCAGATTAAAAATAACAGCCCAACCAAAAACAAAGGACATTGAACTTAACGCTGGCCAAATATAAAGTTTGGACAACAAAAAAGCCAGGATCACATTAACCAACGGCCCTGCAATAGCCACCAAGATTATCCCCAGCCGCGGATTCCGTAAGGCGCTGAAATTAACCGGCACCGGCTTGGCCCAGCCAAAAAGCATCAACGACTTTGTCATCCCCACATAATACATTAAATAAAAAGCCCCCGGGATAAGGATGCTACCCACGGGGTCAATATGCTTGATGGGATTAAGTGTCAATCGCCCCATCCGCTTGGCCGTGGTATCCCCTAAGCGGTACGCTGCCCATCCATGCGCATATTCGTGCAGGACAATGGCCGGTAATACTGCAAAAAGAATGATCAATAAAACATCAATCATAAATGAATGCCCGAATTATAAAACCAAGGCGATCTTAGTAATGTGGATTAATGGACGCGTATACTTACGGTCAAGATCAGTCACTAGGGAACCTTCTAATTCAACTGTTGATCTTGTGAAGGAGGCTATCTTAGGGCCCTCCTCTAAAAGATAGACCAACTCCCCATCAACAGTTAAGGCATACCGTACACTTCCCTCAGCAGGCACTAAAGGAATAACCACCCCCTTGACCTTCACCTGAGATTGTGCTGCCGGTTTAGTCTCCGTAGGTATTAAGGGCAGCGCAACAGGCTTTAGTATTAAGGATTGCGGCACATCCTTAGACTTTACGCCTAAGAAATCTTGATGCACCCACCCAACAATCCCCTCAATAGGCTCAATGCGGCACCAGCCATTAACATGTTCCAAAACCTTTACCGCCACACCCTTGGTTAACTGCCCTAAGGAAGAAGACTCACTATTAGGCAAGGCCCTAACATTAACCTTGTCACCAATTAACTGCGCCGTAACTCCATCCGCATTAATCTGTAAATAATCTGCACGTAAATAGGCCTTGGCCGTCAATGGAAGCTGCACCTTATACCATTCATATTGATGGGCCAAAACAACCACCTGCGCCCCATGGCCCAACTTATCAATTTTTTCAAAATTAGTATTCGCACCGGCACGGACATTCACAGACTCTTTAACAACTTCCCCTAAAAAAGGAAAATGCTCATCAGCAATCCCAGGTGTCATCAACACCACAACCAGGAATACCGATGAGCATAAAATCTGAAACATTTCTTTTTTAAGACCCTTACTTCTTAGCCGCTGGTTTTGCCGCTGCTGCTGCAGGTTTTGCACCAGCCTTTGCACCAGCTGCAGGAGCCGCAGCACCTTCAGCCGCTTCTTCCTTAACCTTCTTCTTAGCCTTAACACGCACAATCTTTGTCTTAGGAAGTCCTGTAACAGCGCTTTCGTCCTTCCAAAGGCCTTTTTTCATGATTTCTTTAATGCGTTCAATGCGCGTTTGCACGGTGCGCTGCGTAACAGAAGCTTTATCAATTTTTAACGATGGGTGTAACGACATACTAAAATCTCCTTATTTGACTCCCGCGATACTTCGCCTGAAGCTTTTGTAAATAAATGTTAGCCTGCTCAAGCGAGGCAAAACGACCGGCGCAAACTAAATAAAAATCGCCTTTTTTGATTAAAAAGGTTGGGTACCCCTTAGCCTTTAAATCGATCGCCTCTTTTTGAGCAAAACTTTCGTTCTTATAGGTGGCGACTTGGACCGTAATATTACCGCCCACCGGCACTGCCTTAGCAACAGGTTTTGCCGTCTTAACAGGGCTTTTAGCCTTAAGGGCAACCGGCTTAGGACGCGCCACAGGGGCTTGTGCCTTAACCACCGGCGTCACATAACCGCCATTACCCTTCACTTGGGGCTTGTTAACCGCAACAACTGCCGCTGAAGGCTGTTTTTGCAGATTCCATGCAGCTGAAACCCTTTCTTCCAAGGCTAAAGCGGCGATTTGCTTGCCACGCTCGACCCCTATAGAAAACGAAAAAAGTCCAACCATTATACCCAAAATAGATAAAATGACAAGACTTTCTACAGAGAGGGTCAAATTTGCTAAAAGGAACTTTGGCTTATTTACATCTTCAAGGGTTGCGGAATTTGCAGGAAAGAGCTCGAACTGCGGCTGCTTGTAATTAATATTCATAAATGAATAATCCAAAAAATAAAATTATTAAAAGTTATGCCTATATGAATCCCCCTATACTAGGGAGTTGTATACGAACCTTGCACCGTATTTATTAAAGGCATTATAGACTTAGGCGGAGAGCAATGACAAGAATTTTCTAAACTTTTTTTGCGCAGACAAATGCAGAAAAGCCTCGACGATCTTTGGGTCAAATTGCGTGCCGCTGTGGATACGCAGCTGGGCAAGCGATTCATCGACGGAGAATGGAGCTCGATAGGGGCGCTCCTGGACCATTGCCTCAAACGCATCAACCACCGCCAAAAGGCGCGCACCGAAAGGAATTTGCTCTTTCTTCAACCCCGACGGATAACCACTACCGTCGTAACGCTCATGATGGTACAGGATAATCGGCAGCACCGGCTTAAGGAAGGCCACTGGCTTGATAAAGGCAACGGAACGCGCGGTGTGGTTACGGATTATTTTAAATTCTTCCGCCGACAAACGCTCCCTCTTTGACAAGACTTCATACGGCACATCAATTACACCAATATCATGGAGCAGGCTCGCATATTCCAATTGCTTAACCCCCTCCTGCCCCACCTTTAATTGGCGCGCCAATATTTTTACAACTTCAACAAAGGCCGGCGTATGCGCAATGCCTAAGTGTTTTTGCCGCGTTAATAACTGCCCTATCGACTGGATACTCCCTAAAATAACTTCTTCACGCTCATGGTAAAGCTGTAAATTCTTAATCGCGGTCACCACCTGTTCCGCAAAAACAGAAAGCATTTCCCTGTCAAAATTACTGAAGGCCGGCTCACCCGCTTTCCGACGGACAACAATAGCCCCTAGGTAATCATCCGCTATTAGCGGCAAACCGATACAAGCCTCATTAAAAATAGAAGCGCCACGCGTCACAGCCATTACATCAAGCGAAATATCCCGCAACTGAAAAGGCTTGTCATGCAAAATATTAATTTGGTTATCAAAAGAGGCCACCATCACCACCTGGGATTTATTGCTATCAAGCAAATAAACGCTGGCTGATGACGCACGCACGAACTGGCAAAGCAAACGTGTCAGCCGCAAGGTTAATTCTGAAACCGTATAGGTGGAATTAACCAAGCGGTAAACCATATGCACCGCCGATAAGACCAGGCGGTAACGTTTTGCGGCGTTGGGCTGATTGGTTTTACTCATCAAACCTTTTGGTATGGGTCAAATAATCGTTTATGTTCATCAATCGCAAAACGATCCGTCATGGATGCGATATAATTACCGATTAATTCATATTTCTGCGCTTCAGTGAATTTCATATTCCGCGGGTAAATGGTGTAGGGCAACTGCATGGGATTTTCGATATAAACCTTAAACAAATCCGTTAGAATCCGACGTGCCTTAAAGGTCATACGCTCCACCCGCCAATGGTGGTACAGCTTTTCATTTAAAAGCCCCTGCAACACATCCCGCTCTTCCTTCATCGTCTTTGAAAAACCAACCACATATTCTTTACACTTTTTCACTTCAGCAGAAGACTTAAAATCCATTTCTTTTAACTTAGCATCGGTCGTCGCCAATAAATCCCTCACCTGCATATCAATCAATTCCTTAACCACCTGATAACGGAACATCTCGCGGCTTCCCGTCGGACCGTACCCGCCGATTTTCTTTACCGCCTTCTGCCACAAAAGACTTGCCATCAAATCTTCCTCGCTAATACATCCCGAGGCGATCCCATCATCCACATCATGGTTTAAATACGCCAACGAATCCGCAATATCAACAATCTGCGCCTCAAGGGTCGGCCCTTCCTTATATTTACGGTAAACTTCACCACCGGGCGTATCATAAATAGTCTGGTGCTTTAATATCCCAACCAAAACTTCACGGGTTAAGTTAAGCCCGTCGAAATTAGGGTATTTTTTCTCAAACTTAGTGACAATTTCAAATGAACGCAGGTTGTGGTTAAAGCCCTTAGGGTTCCCCTTGCGCACCACCGCATCAATCGCCTCTTCCCCCGCATGGCCAAAAGGCGGATGCCCCAGGTCATGCGCCAAGGCAATCGCCTCAATCAAATCTTCATTCAAACGCAGGTTGCGGCCGATGGTACGGGCCAATTGCGCCACCTCAATCGTATGGGTTAGCCGCGTGCGGTAATAATCACCTTCGAAAATAATAAAAACCTGCGTCTTGTATTCTAATTTACGAAAAGCTTCGGAATGGACAATGCGGTCACGATCGCGCTGAAAAGCCGTTCGGGATTCATGGGCAGGCTCGCTGTGCTCACGAGGGCCAGCATCCTTGGCCTTCATGGCAAAAGGAGCAAAAACCTTATCTTCTAATTCTTCAATGTCCTTGCGTGTGCGCATCGTGTAGTTTTTTATAAATAACCTTTAATGATTGAGAAATCACCTTTGTCCCAGCAGTCACCGGCATAAAATTATGGTCACCCCGCCATCGTGGAACAACATGCATATGCACATGGCCCGGGATCCCCGCCCCGGCGGCACGGCCCAAGTTAATCCCAATATTAAAACCAATCGGCTTAAAAACCTTTTGCAGCAGCGCCTTAACTTCTAGAAGCAAATCCATAATCGCTTGGTATTCACCCTTTGTCAATTTACTTATATCATTCACATGGCGATTTGGCAAAACCAAACAATGGCCATTGCTATATGGGTATAAATTCAACACGGCAAATGCCTTATCCCCACGGATAAAAATAAGATGATCCTTATCCTTCCCATCAGCCAGGATACGGCAAAATGTACAGGTTTTTTGCTTATCGATAATTGTGGTGATATATGTCTCCCGCCAAGGGGCATAAAGCCGTTGCATATTATATCTTAATGATTTCACCCTTAACAGCACCTGATTCAATGGTCAGGATACCATAAGAAAAATACCTCGCCTTAACCACATCGTTAGGGCTGCCAGGATTGAATAACAACCTATCACCTATCCGTTGATTCACCGCATGATGTGAATGACCATAAACAATCACATCAACCTTATCACCATCAAACTGCGCTAAGGCATTCATTTGAGCGTCACGGGTTTCGCCCACATGGCCATGCGTTACGCCAATAATAATCCCGTCCACATTAATCACCTCACGCAAAGGAAGCTTCTTTTTTAGCGACTGGTCATCCATATTCCCATGCACCGCCTTAACCGGCGCAATAGCCTTTAACTCCTTAAGCACATCCGCATCGCAAATATCACCCGCGTGAATAATAAAATCAACACTACTGAAAGCCGTTAACATGGCTTGAGGAAGGTTAAGGGAATGCGTATCTGACAGGACACCTATTTTCATTTGACTATATACGGCTCATCATAAAGATGCATCAAATTATTTAATTCATCTTCATTCCACACCCACAGCTTTTCCTGCAAGGCGCGGACCTTGGCACTGTCATCCAGCCCGCTCAAAGACACCACCACACAACGGGCAGGTTTAGGATCCATGCGCTTTACCTCTTCCAGGATGGAATGAAGCTCATTATCATGCACAGGGTCTTTCTTAATTACCACCAGCCACTGCCCTTCATCACCATCAGCCTGCACCGCATCCACAAAAGCCCCAGCACCTAAACGTAATTTTAACGGTACAATATTACGGAAAGCAGAAAGTTTATACCGACGGCCGCTTAAACTAAATGATTCACTGTCAAATTTCTGCATCAAATCAACAACCCGCATGGATAAATCCTTGCGCGCTACCATTTGGAAATCGTTAACCGACCTATTAATCTCTTCTTTAAACTGCTTACGCTGGCGGCCTGGCTCCAAATCAATCGCACGCAAACGGCGTTCATAAACATACTTAACCCAATAGCGGAATAGTTTATCTTTATAATGGAAATAGTTCCCATTCTTCTCGACCACATCAGCCTCCAGCAAGGCATTAACGCGTTGGTTAACCTGCGCTGGCTTTACGCCTAAATGCTCAACCAAATCAACCACCCGATGACGACCTTGAGCTAAGGCAACCAATACCGCTACAGCCGAACTGGCCGCCTTACCGCGACTTAAATCACTGATTATTAGTTCAAAATGCCTGCTAATAACCCCCCAAGGATTAAAGACCACATTCTCAATGGCTTGCGTCACAATAGGGGCATAGATTTCATCCTGACGGTGAATCCCGCTTAAAGCAATTAACTCTTGGGATAAGATATTAATATAAAGCGGATGCCCACCGGTAAAATCCACCAAGAAATTCTTCAACTGCAACCCTATCTTGACCTCATTGAGCTTGCGGTCAATCAACTGCTGGCTACTGGCAAAATCAAACACCCCCACCCTTAAGGTCTCAAAATTCCCAAACAACAACGACAATTTTTCGGATAGGATCGCCTCAGCCTGCTCCTCATAAGAACTAGTGACAATATACAAGCTGCTCTTTTGCGTCATGATACGCTTACCTAACTCTTGAAAGACATCGGGAATAGGAAAATTCTCTAGATGGTGGAATTCATCAAAAATCAGCACCGTTAATTTGTTCGCCTCTTGAGCAAAAATCTCGGGCAGTGATAGTAAGGCATGATAACCCTCTAAATATTTACCCTCCCCCACTAAAGCAGAAACAGCCTCGACAAGCCCCACAGTTTGAGGAATACGGGAACGGGCAGCCTCACAAAGCAGTTTTAAATCTTCATGCAACGGTAAATTTTCAACCTTTAAGAAATGATAGAGAAGGCTTTTCGTAAATTGGGTGGTGAAATAGGTAAAATCGCGGTTTTCTAAATCTAAATAAACAATAATGACGCCATTGTCATCGTGGTCTGCAATTAATTTACGGGCAATGACGGTCTTGCCTACATAACGGCTGCCCAATAAGGCCACATTCTGACGATAACCTTCTTTTAGCCCTAAGATACGTTTTCTTAAGACATCCAGGATGGCTTTACGGCCAAAAAAATGTTGGTCAACATTAACTAAGGTCATGGTAAATAATACAGCGGATTAACCGCCTGCACTCCTTTACGCACCTCAAAATGCAAGAATGACTTCCTCCCCGTCCGCCCAACCTCAGCAATAGGGTCACCCTTATAGACCTGATCACCCAGCTTGACCATCAATTTCGCATTATGCGCGTAAACTGAAATAAACCCATCCCCATGATCAAGCAGCACCGCCTGGCCATAACCGCTCACATAATCAGACAAAACAACCTTGCCCTCACGAGCGGCCTTAACAGGAGTACCTTCTTCCGCTTCAATATCTACGCCGCGGTTTGTTGCAGCACCCTTGGGGTCATTAAAATAAGAAATAACTTTTCCCTTAAGCGGCCAGGCAAATTCATCCTTGTTCTCATCCACGGAATACGGCGCAACAACCTTCACCTCATCCGCGCCGGGAATCAACACCAACTGCCCAACCTCAATCGCACCAGCATTGGGGATATTATTTATCTTAATAACATCTTCAACCGGCACATTATAGGCCTTGGCAATGCGCCATAAGGTCTGCCCCTTTTCGACCTTATGGTAAAAACCTTGAGCTTTAGCCTCCACCGACTTGGCATCCGTACCAATGGCCGGCTTATACTCAGTTGTTGCGCAACCAGCAAAAAAATAATGCCGGCTAATAATAAAAATGGAGCGGGGGAAGGGAATCGAACCCTCGCAGTCAGCTTGGGAAGCTGAAATACTACCACTGTATGACCCCCGCACTTGTCGCTCATCAATTTTCTTTTAAATCCAGCAAGGTTTTAAATGCCGCAACACTTTGCCCTGGCTCTTTTGCCAATAAAATATCCCTACAGACAGCTGCTCGATTTATACCTAAATCGGTTAAAACGTCAATATTGGCCCTGCTGATGCCACCAATGGGAAAAATCGGTATATCTACTTTCTGCCAAACCTGACGCAATACTTTTAAATCCATAGGAGAGCGCTCGGGCTTGGTCTTAGTCTTAAATACCGAGCCAAAACCAATATAATCTGCCCCGTCCCTCTTTGCCTTTAACGCGTGAGCTAAACTCTGGCAGGATACCCCGATAATAGCCTTAGGGCCCATCATTTGACGGGCTTGAGCATAGGGAATATCCTCTTGGCCTAAATGCACACCATCAGCTTTGGCTAAAATGGCTAAATCAACACGATCATTTACAATGAACAAAGATTTATGCTTAACTATTCTTTTAATTTCCTTACAAAGGCCTAACATTTCCCTTGTGGAAGAAAATTTGTTCCGTAATTGTACTATATCAATTCCAAAACGTACAGCATCTTTTAATACAATTAAAAGCCTTTGCGGTGAAATGACTTGGGTATCTAGGATTAAATAAAGCTTAGCGTTTTTTAAGGGATTTTTGTTCGATGGCATAGAAGGAATAACGTAAATTTTTTATCTGTTGAGAGGCCTTGAGGTCACTTAATTTAGCAATTTCCTCCAACACCCGCAATGACTCCTTCACCCGCTGACTATTGGCATAAAAAATAGCGTCTAGATTAGCGCGTTTGGATTCACTTGCCGTGGTGGGACGGCCTACATCAGCCCCTATATCGCGGCTGGCAATAATTTTTAATAAACCAAGGGATTCAATAGCCGAGGTAAGCTGATGGCGGATATCTTTAAAGGAACGGGTTAGGACTTTATCATCCCAGGCATAGCGACAGGTATCTTCGCAGACCCGCAAACCTTCCTTAGCGCGGTTAAAATTCGCATCCACCATCCTTAATAACGGATCAACTTGTTTTCGCCTGCTGACTGCCACTGCTTCTACCCCTGTTTCTTAATTTTTTCAACAATATTGGATGTGGAAAAGCCTTTAACAAATTTAATCAGCTCCAATTTTCCACCGCGGGCCTTAACAATATCAGCACCCGCCACCGGCTTACCCTTATAATCAGCACCCTTAATCAACAGATCCGGACCAATGGCTTTAATCAACCTATACGGCGTATCTTCATTAAAAATGACAACAAAATCAACAGATTCCAAGGCAGCTAAGACAGCGGCGCGGGAATCCTGGGGGCAAATGGGCCGGGATTTATCCTTACCTAGGGCTTTTACGGACTTATCACTGTTAAGACCCACGATCAACACCCGCTTTTGCGCCGGCACACCCTTCGCCTTCTCCAAATAAGCCACATGCCCCTTATGCATGAGGTCAAAACAGCCGTTGGTAAAAGCAATCTTCTTACCTCCACGGCGCAACGAGGCCACCTGGATCAATAAACTCTTTAAAGAAACGATCTTACTCTTAATAGGCATAAGGCAGGTATTGTATCACAAGTTGAAAATTAGAAAAACATTTTCAATAACTACTGAAGAGTAACTTGGAAGGGCTTGATGTCTATAATTACAGCGGTAAGGCCGGTAAAATCCGGGGAGCTTAACTGGGCGAGCAGGGCAGGATCAAGGCTGGCGGCAGCGTCCCATCCAGCCCCTTCTTCGGTGAGCTTTAAATCTTGGGCCTTTAAATCAATACCACCAGTTTCAGCAGGCTTGGATATCATGGCCCTATTTACTAAACTTAACGCTGCCGCTGAAGTATCAACCAGCAACTCTCTTTGAGGCTCAAACTTCTTGGCATTCGCTGGAGGAACCTTAGGCTCAGACCTATCTCCCGGATCACCACCATTTGGTTTTTTATAAACAATAGCACCATCCCATGCCTGGTGCCATTTAGTGCGGTAAATAAAATATTCATGTTCTGCCACTGGTGAACCTTGTACTTTAAAACCATAAAATCCAACGGGAATATTTGTATTCTTCCCAGGAAGAAGATTATGCTTTTCTACTACAATGCTAGCAATCTTCTTTTCTCCTAATTCCCTAGTCAACTGCCAAGCGACTGTATGTTCAGAACGTTGAATACCCAATAATGATGTGCGCCCCATACTCAATGATCCTAAAACCAATATCTTAGCTTCAGGATCCGCTTTAGCCACCTTAACAATCTCCTGAGAACGCCTTATCGCCCTTAACTCTCCTAATAATCCACCCGCAGAAAGATTGTCATAAAGCATCACCTTGATCCCATGGCGATAGACATTTTCTAGAAATACCCTGGTTACCCCTTCCTCAGCCCTACGAAAATCTTTACCAAAAAGCCATAATCCATCATTATAGGGATTACCTAATAAGTCCATGTCAACTTCCTTACCAGCCACTATATCTTCAATAATCTGCCGTGATGCTTCAGGGTAAGGCAGGGCAATATGGGTAATCCCCGATCGTGTGACAATCTGATCTAGCAGTCCATTAACTCTCCCTTGAAGAAGAATATAAGATAGCCCAGCATTCAAACAAATCACCCTCCTGCCTTCTTTAATGAAATCGCTCACCAACTGCTCAGGGGATATTAAATTAACCTTTAACTGACCATCTGTTTTAGGTAAGGAAGGAGAAGATTCCCATTCTTTATTAGCATCTGCTTCTTGCAATAAATCATCAATCTCGGCCTTAGAAAAATCATCTTTTATTAATCCCCGCACCTTCATTAATTGCCGTTTAACATCCTCCTTTAAAAATGCCACAGGTCGTTGCCCCAAGCCCCGAGTCCACTCTTGATAATACCCTTTCATTGTTGTTAGGTAAGAAAGAACGCTTTTCAATATTCCTTCATCCTTACTTTCCAACAACTTCTTGATACTTTCCCACCAAGTGAATAAAAACAGGTAAAGATATTGAGAATCTATTTGCTTAAATCCCGCAACAACCCGATGCCTTTCAAGGCCAGCTAATCCTCTTAACACTGACTGCACTTCCAGAGATGAACCTTCATTTAATAAATGATGCACATAATCAAATGTTCTTTGTTTATTTAAATCGATGCTTATCAACCAATGAATGATCTCTTCCTTAAAGAAATCATCCGTTGCCATCTTAGTTTTAAGCAATTCATACAATTTAAGCACTACCTTATCTCTGGCTTCCTGGTGCGCTGGGGGCAATCTTTCTGCAATACGGCCTACTGCTGCTAGCGCAGGAAAATATATGCGCGGATCTTCATCATCTAATAAAGACAGGTGATACGGCAATTGCTTTAAATACACCGCCACCCTTTGCGCCTCATCGGCTGAGGATGTCATAGCACGACTTGAAAGCTCATCATACCTTTGCCTCTTATCAGAATCACTCAAGACTTCATACGCCTCATTAATCTCCTTCATTTTTTCTTCTGAAGTCTTTTTGTCCCCTTGAACAAGATCAGGATGAAATTTCTTGGCTAGCTTCCAATAAGCAGACTTAATTTGCCCTTGGGTTGCGTCCTTGGCAAGTCCCAGAATTGCATAATAATCCTTGGATGCATTACCCCGCCAGGGGGTTTTTGCCCTACTTTTAAATTCTCCATCAGCAAAACCCTGACCTTTGGCTTTTTCAAACATATTCTTAGCCCATTGGTAATCTTCCAATAACTGCTGTTTATAGCGTATATCATTTTTCAGCCATTCTTGAACAATATCAAGTACATATTGGGCCGTTCCCATTTCATTGGCCCTGATTAAATCTTCCAATACCCCCTGCCACCTGTTCCATAACTCATTCCAAAGGTCTTTCTCTGTATCAAAAATTCTAAAAGCGATATCACTAATCTTTTGCATATCATTAATATCCCTAACCTCTAAAAGCACGCTATTCCTAAAGCGATTGTAAAGCCCCGCTAGATATTTTCCACCCCCCAAATCACGTGCCGCACTCTCCGGAGTTACCTGCGGATAAAACGCATATCCTGCAACATAACTTAAGTTAAACATATATGTATAAAACTTCCATAAATCATCCTTCGGCCACTGCATCCCTTTCCATTCGCGCTCTTCCTCCCTGATTTCAGGCTGAAGCCCCACCGCTTGATCTTTTTTTTGTTCCGTTGCCCTGAATTTCACTAAATAACGCCTTAAGGTTTCCACAACATATTCTGGATTTCTTTGCGCCAACGCCTTGGCATCAGGAATACCTTCCGGCCACATATCAGATGACATGGCGGGGCTGGCAATAGGAATTGTAATAACAAACTCTGCCCCCTCTACTCCATCCGTACGATTACCAGCTACAATTGTCCCGCCCATATCCTTGATCGCATACCACGCTTCAGTTGTCCCTAAGCCTGTGCCAGCTTCCCCTTTAGTAGAATTATTCAAGACAAAAATCTTTTGACCTTTAATAGGATCAGACGCAAGCATTTCTGGACTTAAGCCTGGACCGTTATCTATAATACGCACCACTAAATTATTACCTTCCCTATTGAAAATAGCCTTAAACTGAGCTTTCTTAGAATCATCACCAAACTTCTTTTCCGCCGCCTGCTCTCCATTACCTAAAATATTATTAATTGCGCTATAAAAACTATATCTATTTCCATTTAATTGAACCCCGCTTAAATCACCTTTAAAATCCGAATGAACACTTACAAATGGCCTTATATTATTGGTATCGGTAACCTGAAACACTTCATTGCTCAAGATTCCTTCTGATTGTTCAACGCGACTTCTTAATTGTGTCACATATGAAACTATAAATTCATTGTTTGTTGCATCTGGATAAGTTTTTATAAACTCATCGATAATCTTTAGAACCTCCTTCATGCTATCAAAAAATTCATTATAAAACCCTAACTCTCCTCGCCTTCTCTTTAACACTTCTGAATTTTGTAAATTATAAAAGCGTCTATAAATCTTACTTTCTTCTGAATCATAACCTTTCTTTTCATCATGTTCTTTCCGAATATCATCCATCATACTAACCATATAGTCATAAGGACTTAACTTAAAAAATTCACCATGCCCTATGCTGCGCACCGCTACTGCCCTACGCTCCTGCCGCTCTTCTTCTGTTATCTGCACATTAGACGTTGACATGGCAGGATTAAATAAAGCTTCCCTATAATCTTGGTCATCCAAACGGTAAAAATCATGTTTTGTTTTAGTCAATAGACTAAAGTACAGGTCAAGCATTGAACCCAACATTCGCTGTTGTAATTCCAAATACTGGACGAGCTTACGCGCTTTATCAGCAGAATATCCCGCTTCAAGCGCTTTGCTATGAATTTCTTGGGGCGTTATGGCTTTCATTTGCTTGATCGATTCCCGGATATATTCAGGGTTTAATTGTTCAGCATTTATGTAACCTTGACCAAAATTAAAATCTTCAAGGATTGTAAAAATAGAATGAAAGGATCTCATGTCTTCCCCTTCACCCATTCTTTGTCTATGGTCTCTCATTTCTCTTAAAACTTTTAGATCATCATAAAAAGGAGAATTTAATGATGGTTTAAGGCCAGCCACTAAACGTAAGACAGCATGCTCCCATAATGACCGTATCAATGATGCTGGCTTATCAAGCTTGCCCTCATCAATAGAAAATCCAACAAGATCATGATCTACTGATATAGGCGTTCCTGCAAAAGCCCAATTCAATAAATGTTGATCATTCTTACCAAGAAATAGATGCGCTACCAAATTAGTTGAAAAAGCTTTACTTGGATCTCTTATCAAAGATTGTTGTTTAACATTTTCTGCTGTTACAACCCGGGTTAAATAATATTCACCGATCTTTGTTTGATCAATAAAGGGCAATTGACTTGCTTCTTTATAGGACAGTAATCTTATCTCAGCCATATTGGCCCTACCCGACATGATTAATGACACAAAATACTCACGATGAGCAATATTCTTCCACTCTACATTTAGACCCCCCTCTTTTTGCTTAACAATCCAATACACACCATCTTCATCCTGAAGAAGCCCTGTATGAAAAATCCGCTCTTGATCAGGAAACGATTCCAGCTTTTTGAGCTCAAAATCTAAGGTAAGAAGCCCCTTATCAACAATGTCGCGAAAGCGTTTAATATACTGCCTTTGCCCTTGCTGTGTTTCTGATTTTATAGCCTCATAAACTAATCGCCGCTGCTCATCATTAGCGACCATGTATTGATGGGACGACGGTAAAGCAACCGTCGCAGCATCAGGAGCTATATCAGCTGACTTTAGATCTGCAGTAACAGCAAAGTCTACATTGCTTAATTGAGTGAAGTCTGTAGCGGTTAGTTGGACGGGGTTGCTGACTTGAGCGAAACTTGCCGCGCGAAATACTGTTCCTCCGGAGAAATACTTACGGGGAAGCGATGTCGCACCATATCCAAGGTTGCTTGGATCTGGGTCTTGAATAAAATTGAAGACGCCTTTCTTGTAGGCTTTTAAATATTGTTGGTAGATGGCATCCGGAGTTACGGGTTGTTCTTGCTTCGAGAATGACAATCCTTTCGCCTTCCCCTTATCGCTGTACACTTGATTCAAGATAGATTTTTTTAGGTTCTTTTTATACCAGCTCGCTAGGATAAAGGCGTTGAATATTTGGCGCAACGGAGCAAAATGTTCGCCGGCGTTTACTTCTTTTTCAATTTCGGGGAGGATGATGTCGCTTACTACTTTGTTATCAACATTTTGCGTACCGTTTTTTTCCTGGGTTGCT
>CAYNTZ010000005.1:0-29451 GCA_964400365.1 uncultured Planctomycetales bacterium
CCTTTGTTAAAGGTATTCTCAATGAACAGACCTATAATCAAGTGGTTGAAGAAATCGATATGTTAGACGGGGCGCAGGGCGATTTTGACCCTGAGGCTGTATTGGCTGGTAAGATGACGCCGATTTTCTTTGGGAGTGCGGCTAATAATTTTGGGGTAGAGTTTTTATTAGATGGTTTTTTAAAGTATTCAGCGCCGCCAGCACCCAGAAAGAGCAAGGGGGCTGTCGTGCCGCTTGATCATCCGTTTTTTTCTGCCTTTATTTTTAAAGTGCAGACGAATATGAATCCGCTGCATCGTGACAGGGTAGTTTTTGCCCGGGTGTGTTCCGGTAAATTCTACCGCGACATCAAGATATTCCACGCCCGCTCGGGTAAAGATATCCGCTTATCAGATTCTTTTAATCTCTTTGGCCGTGACAGGGAAGTTTTAAATGAGGCCTTTCCTGGGGATATTATCGGCTTTGTGACAAAATTGGATTTCCGTATTGGTGATACACTAAGCACCGACCCAAATCTGGCCTTTGATGAAATCTCCCGTTTTGCACCGGAATGTTTTGGATTCTTACAAAACTCCGTGTCATCGTCGTATAAATCATTTCGTAAAGGCATTGAGCATTTATTGGCCGAAGATATTGTGCAGTCTTTTACAATTAAGGGTTCAACCTATGCAACCCCGCTGCTAGGTGCGGTGGGGCCTTTGCAATTTGAAGTCTTGCAATATCGTTTGAAGGATGAATATGGAGCGGACTCCAGGCTTGATATGATGCCCTATAAACTATTGCGTTGGGTTGATTCTTCCCTGACCGATGCGCAATTACGTGAAGCCCTGCCTAGTGGCGCTTCCTTAGCCATGGATGATCAGGAGCGGCGCGTGGCGCTTTTCCCCAGTGACTGGGCCTTAAAATATTTTTCTGATAGCAACCCAACCATCAAACTCTTTGATACGCCCTTATTGACTGGAGTGCAGGTATGAGTGAAAACCCCTTTGGCTTAACCAAGGTTAAACATATTATTGCCGTGTCTTCCTGTAAAGGCGGGGTGGGGAAGTCGACGGTGGCTTGCGCCCTAGCGTGGGAATTAGCACACCGTGGGTTTAAGGTAGGTTTATTGGATGCGGATATTTATGGCCCATCCCTGCCCACCTTATTAGGTTTAGGCAAGGTCTCCGTCCAATCCAATGAATTTAAGCTGATGATGCCCTTGGAGTATCAGGGGCTAAAGTTAATGTCCTTTGGTTTCTTACTCGGCGATGCCCCGGCGGTGATGAGGGGGCCGATTGTGACGCGTTATATTCAGCAATTGTTATTACAAACCGATTGGGGCCAGCTTGATTATCTAATCTTGGATATGCCACCAGGAACAGGGGATGTGCAGTTAACCATTACCCAGTCGGTGAAATTAACCGGGGCTGTGATTGTTACCACCCATCATGGGCTTTCCTTAGTTGACGTGGCGCGCGGCATCTTGATGTTTGAGAAGGTCAATGTGCCCATTTTGGGAGTAATTGAAAATATGGCTTATTTCCAAGCGCCTGATACTGGTAAGAAATATTATGTCTTTGGTGAACAAAAAGCTGGGGCTTTATCCGCGCGTTTTGGGGTCAAGACCTTGGTGGAAATCCCGCTTTTAGCCCAATTAACCCAGGGTTTGAGTGAATATAAACCTAATGTCTATCTTGAACAGGCAGCTAATGAATTATTGAAATCAATCGATATTGCGCTTAAATCACAAGAAATCCTCGCCGATGTTGATGTGGTGGAAGGGGAGGTTATTCTACGTTTCACTGACGGCCGGCAATTAGCATCCAAGGTTTATGACCTGCGTATGAATTGCCAATGTGCCCTATGCGTCTCAGAGGTGACAGGAAAAAGCCTAATTGATCCGGCTAAAATACCGACGGATATCACAATTAAGGAAATCCTGCCTTTGGGGAATTATGCGGTTGGGATTACCTTTAGTGACGGCCATGCTTCGGGCATTTTCCCGTACAATTTATTCAAAAAACACGTGTAAGTTAATTGTTTTATTATAAAATGGTAAAAATTTTCTAACAAAAAGGAGATGGATATGAATAAAACAGTATCATTATTTCTTGTATTAGTTTCTGTGGTGATGGTTAGTGGTTGTGCGCAAAATAAGACACGTATTGCCGAAGGTGCAGGGATTGGGGCTGTCTTGGGCGCGGCGACCGGTGCTATTATCGGGCATCAAAGCGGGGCAGGGGTTGAAGGGGCATTAATTGGTGGTGCCGTTGGAGCGGCTGGTGGTGCAGCAGTCGGATCCCAAATTGAAAAGCCGCAAGACCAAGAACCAGCAGCGGCCCCTGCAGCAAACTAATAGCATAATTTTTTATATTAAGCCCAATGACCTGGAAACGGGTCATTGGGTTTTTTATTTAAAAAAATTTTATCCCTTTGTTGCTTTTTTCTTAGCCAGGCTTATACTTCTAATAGGCATATTTGTAAAGCCAATTGTTTCAATATATTGGGTATTTTTCCTTCAATTGGAGGTTATTATGAGCATGTTTGATAAGAATATTTCCCAGGAAAAATTAAAATCATTGGAATTTGCGGAAGCGGCACGCGAGCAAGAATGGAAATTTCCAAGTTTTGGTTCCAAGCTTTTTTTAGGCAGCTTGGATTTTTCTTTAATTAGTCCTTTTCCTCAGCTATCTGTAGCTGACAAAAAAGAAGGCGATGCTTATTTAGTTAAGATGGAGAAATTCTTGCGGGAAAACCTTAATCCCGATGAGGTTGACCGCACTGGTGAAATCCCTGAAAAAGTTTATAAAGGATTAGGCGAATTAAAAGCCTTTGCTTTAAAGATTCCAAAAGAATACGGCGGCATGGGCTTTACCCAATACAATTATAACCGTATTATGCATTTGATTTCTTCATATTGCGGTTCAACTGCAGTGTTGTTGTCTGCCCATCAAAGTATTGGTGTGCCCCAACCGTTGAAATTATTTGGCACCCCAGAACAAAAGAAAAAATATTTTCCTATGTTTGTCCGTGGGGCTGTCTCTGCCTTTGCCTTAACTGAACCCAATGCTGGTTCAGATCCGCGGGGAATGAGTACAACTGCAACCCCCACCGCAGATGGAAAGCATTTTCTCATTAATGGCGAGAAATTATGGTGCACCAACGGGATGGTTGCTGAAGTGATTGTGGTGATGGCTGTTACGCCCCCTAAGCTCGTTAAGGGCAAGGAAATCAAGCAAATCACAGCCTTTATCCTTGAGATGAATACGCCTGGCATTGAAAAAGTACATCGCTGCCAATTCATGGGCCTGCACGGCATTCAAAACGGTTTAATCCGTTTTAAAGATGTAAAGGTGCCACGTGAGAATATTGTCCTAGGTGAAGGGGAGGGGCTTAAGCTTGCATTGATGACCCTTAATACCGGACGTTTGACCTTGCCTGCAGCCTCGGCAGGTATTGCTAAATGGTGTTTGAATGTGTCGCGTCAATGGTCCACCAAGCGTGTTCAGTGGGGCTCTGCTATCGGTGAACATGAAGCGATTGCCTTAAAATTATCCTACATCGCAGGCCATGCCTTTGCTATTGATGCCGTGACCTGGTTAACTTCAGCGATGGCTGATGACCCTAAGCGTGATATCCGTTTGGAAGCAGCCATTGCTAAATATTTTTGTACCTTTGTGTCTTGGAAAATTGTGGATGAGACCTTGCAGGTCCGTGGCGGTCAAGGCTATGAAAGCGCATCTTCCTTGGCTAAACGCGGGGTGGATTATTGGCCAGTGGAGCGGGTGTTGCGCGATGTGCGTATCAATCGTATCATCGAGGGAACCGATGAAATTATGCATTTATTCATCGCCCGTGAAGCCCTGGATCCGCATTTATCTAAGATTAAGCCATTGCTTAGTGGTAAGACCCCGCTTCCAGTAAAATTAGCGGCGGCGTTTAAGATGATGGCCTTCTATGCAACCTGGTACCCAAGGTTATGGTTGCCATCCTTTGCAGGAAGTAATATTACTAATTTGCCCAAGCCTCTGGATGCGCATATGATCTATGTGCAAACGGCTAGTAAGCGTTTAGCACGTGAAATATTCCATCAGATGACTAAATACCAGCAAAAGTTAGAAAGCAAGCAAAGCATCTTAAATCGTATCGTTGATATCGGAACGGAATTGTTCGCGATATCAGCAACATGTACCTATGCGGCGATGCTGGTGAAAAACGGTCAGGCTAATGCGGTGGATTTGGCTAATGCGTTTTGTGTTGACTCCAGGGAGCGCATTGAGATTTGTTTTGCGCAATCCGGTGTTAATAATGATCGCAGTCATTTAAAGGTCGCTAAAAAGATTTTGGGCAAGGAATATGAATGGATGGAAAACGAAATTATAAAATAAATTTATGGCTTCAATACCATTTTTCAATAAATTAAATACACTTAAGCAAATCCCTATTTTTCAGGGGTTAAATTGGTTTGAATTAAACCGCATTTCCCGACGTTGTGAATTGGTTGAGTATAACAAGGGAGATGTGATCTGCGCGCAAGGGGCTCCAGCCGATGCATTTTATGCGGTTGTTTCCGGTCGCGTGTATTCCTATATTTCATCACCCACTGGCCATAAAAATGAGGTTGATTTTATCCTGCGGGGCATGCCCTTTGGGATTATTTCCGCCTTAACCGGTGAATGCCATTCCCATTCATATGAAGCGATTAATGATTCTGTTATCCTGCAGATCAATAAGGATGATTTTGATGTCTTATTAAAGGCAACGCCCAAATTAGCAGTGACCTTAAGTCAAAGCTTATCCCGTCGTATTCGTTCTCATGTAACAGGGGTGAGGAACTCACAAGAGAGTACGATTATCGCGGTCTATGCACCGGTTAAAGGCTCAGGTTCTTCGACCTATGCGGCAAATTTAGCCTTAAGCCTAAAAGCACAGACAGATAAGAAGGTCTTGTTGCTAAGCCTTTCTTCCGATCAAACGGATCGCCGCATTGATTTGGCTGACATTGTGCACGATCATCAACAAATCATTCAATCAATTATCCGTAGCAGTCTTGCTGTTGATGTGCTTACGGTAAAATTTGACCCGACAAATAGCGCTATTTTAGGAAAGATTAGTCAATTTGTCAGCGCGCCGGTAAATGATTACACCTATATTGTCCTGGATTTGCCTAATGAGATGGATGATGTGGTGATGAAAACATTGACCCAGTCGGACATTATTCATTTAGTCTCTATTGACAGGGAGTCGGATTTAACCACTACCCGCCATGTGATTGACCGGCTTGGTGAGCAGCTAAAGGAACGTTTTCATGCTGACCGCATACAGGTTGTGATTAGTGGGGTTGATGCGACACATCACCTGACCCATGAAGAAATTAAGAATATCCTTAATTATGATGTTTTTCTAGTCTTGCCGCATTTGACCCCTAAGGAATTTGTCTTTCGTGCAGTGACAGAGAATTTCTCCGTCATCGAAGTGGATCCTAATAGTGAATACGCTAAAACTATTCGTCGGCTTTCTCGTCAAATTAGCGGTGTTTTGGTTGGTTTAGTTTTAGGCGGTGGGGCGGCCTTAGGTATGGCGCATATTGGTGTGATTAGGGTCTTAGAACGTGAAGGGATTCCTATTGATGTGGTGGCAGGTTCCAGTATGGGGGCGTTGATTGGCGGTATTTGGGCGGCTGGGCATAATGCCGATGAATTAGAGAAATTTGGTCAGGAATTTGAGACCTTAGCCGGGATGCAAAAGTTATTTGATATGAACTGGCAGTTGTTTGCTGGTTTAATCGGCGGTAAGGCCATTAAGAAATGGTTAAAAAGCAAGATTGAGGATAAAACATTTTTACAAACAAAAATCCCTTTAAGGATCACCGCGTACGATTTATATCACCGTGAAGACCTTGTTATTAGCCAAGGGCTCTTGGTAGATGCGATTTGTAAGAGCATTGCTATTCCCGGTGTTATCCGGCCTATTATGCAGGATGATCAAATGATTATCGACGGAGGCGTTATTAATCCCTTGCCAACCAATATCATGGTGGATATGGGTGTTAAAAAGATTATTGCGGTGAATGTATTGCAATCGCCTAGTGAAGTTTCTTGGGGGCATAGCTTAGAAAATCAATTAATGAAGGATCGCCTTAAACTCCCTTTTAATAAGCATCCGTTTAAGTTTATGGGCCTACGCATATTGCGTGGGATTAGCAGTGCTTTTAATCCTAATGTGGCGGACATTGTAGTGCGCACCTTGCAAGCCTCTGAATATATCCTCGCTGAACAAAGCGGTAAGCAAGCGGATGTCTTGATCCATCCGGACTTAAAAGGTATTAATTGGTTTGAATTATACCGCGTCAATGAGTTAATTAAACGCGGTGAAGAAGCCGCCACCAAAGCACTGCCTGCCATTAAAGAATTACTTAAAAAGTAAGCCCTTTGTTGTATAATAACCCCCATGAATTTCCATCTAAAAATTGGTTCACGCTCCTCTGCCTTGGCCTTAGTTCAGGTCGATGAAGTGCTTGGGCTATTGAGAAATAAGGGGCAGGCGTTTGACGCCAAACTGATCAAATTTGCCACGGCCGGCGACAAGGATAAGACCACCTCCTTAACGGCTAATCCAGGCGATAATTTCTTTACCGATACTCTTGATGCCGCCTTATTAAAGGGTGAAATTGATTTTGCCATTCACAGCGCTAAGGATTTGCCTAAGTGTTTACCCCAAGGCTTATCTATTCTTGCCTTAACCCAAGGTTTAAATGATAAGGATGCCTGGGTGGGGCAATGCCATTGGAAGGATTTGCCTAAAGGGGCTAAGGTAGGCACGAGCTCGGTGTTGCGTCAATCACAAGTCTTGCAACTGCGTCCTGATGTGCAAATTGTTGATATCCGCGGCACCATTGGTGAGCGGATTGAATTAATTAAGCAAGGGAAGATTGACGGTGCGATTATTGCCGCCTGTGCTTTAACGCGTTTAGGATTGGCTAATGAAATAAAGGATCTTTTTCCCTGGGAAGGGATGCCCTTGCAAGGCCAGTTAGCTGTCGTTGGCCGTCGTGATGATGCGGCTTTAGCGCAATTATTTAAATCTATTGATATCCGTCAGCGTTATGGCAAGGTAATCTTGGTCGGTGCTGGCCCTGGCGATCCTGAGTTAATTACAGTGAAGGGGATTAAGGCGTTAGAAACAGCTGACTGCGTCTTTTATGATTATCTCGCTGATAAGCAATTATTAAGTTATTCGCCTGAAGCTGAGCATATTTATGTGGGCAAACGCAAGGGTGAACACTCCATGCCTCAGGTGGAGTTGTCACGCTTATTAAAAGAAAAGGCTATAAACGGCAAAAGGGTGGTGCGTTTAAAAGGTGGTGATCCCTTAATCTTTGGACGCGGGGCCGAGGAGATTAACTACCTGCGGGATTATCATATTGAGGTAGAGGTGGTCCCTGGCGTTTCTTCAGCGACGGGAATTCCGTCTATTCTAGGATTGCCATTAACCGCCCGAGGTATTTCTTCGTCAGTAGCCTTTGTCAGCGGTCATGATGAATGCGAAAGCAGGGATCAACCCAATCCAATTAAGATTCCTGATGCCGACACCATTGTTTTCTTAATGGGCTTAACTAAATTGAAGTTTATTGTCGAAGCGCTTCTTAAAGCGGGCAGGCCTGCCAATTTGCCAATGATGATTATTGCTAACGGCACCCGGCCTGATGAACAAATTCTTCAGTCAACCTTAGGCGGCATTGAGCTGAAGGTTGCGCAAGCCAATTTAAAACCACCGGCCTTGATTATTGCGGGAAAATCCATTGATTTATATCAGCCTAAGCAGAAGCTAAATTACCTGCATTGCGGTACGCATCCGGACATCTATCATCATCTAGGCCGTATTATTCATTTCCCCATGATTGAGATAAAACCGGCTGTATTAAATCAACTCCAGCAAAAGAAATTATGGCAAGACTTCGAGAGCGCTGATTTAATTATTTGCACCAGCACCTATGCGGTTGAGTATTTTATCAAGGCTTTATTAAGCATTAAGCCTTCGGTCAATTTTAGTCAGAAGTATTTTGCCGTCATTGGTGCGCATACCCAAGAAGCCTTAGGTCAATTTGGTATAAAGCCATTTATTGTGGCCAAGGATGAAACAGCCCAAGGGTTGTATGAAGCGATTACCAATTTAATTGATGTCGATGAGAAACGTATCCTTTTTCCCCGTTCCAATTTACCTAATCCGTTCTTAAAGGATGCGCTTATCAATAAAGGGGCTTTAGTTGCAGAGCTGGCTATTTATGAAAACACCAAGCCACCCAAACGTGATTTGCCCTCAGTGCAGATCGATGGAATCATCTTTACAAGCCCATCAACAGTGAAGAATTTTCTAGATGATTATGGTACAATACCATCATCTTGGCGCATCATCGCCAAGGGGCCGGTGACGGCCAAGGAGCTTGAAAGCAAAGGTTATCAACTATGCCACAACGTTACCGTAGATTAAGAGCCAATGCGGCGATCCGGGGTCTGGTGCGGGAAAATCAATTAACCGCCGACGATCTCCTGCAGCCGTTTTTTGTCATGCCAGGCCGCAATAAGAAGGAAGCGATTGCTTCTATGCCAGGTATTTACCGTTTTAGTGTCGATGTCTTGCTTAAAGAGATTGAGTCCTATATTAAACTTGGCGGCAGGGGTGGGGTTTTATTTGGGATTTCTGCGGATAAGGATAATACTGGTAAGCATGCGTATGCTAAAACTAACCCGGTGATTTTGGCTATTAAGGCGATGAAGAAGAACTTTCCGCAATTTTTTGTAGTCACCGACGTCTGTTTATGTGCCTACACGGCGCATGGACATTGTGGCTTGATTAATCAGGGTCAAATTGATAATGATAAGACCCTGCCGGTGTTAGCCAAGATGGCCTTAGCGCATGCACAGGCTGGGGCTGATATGGTGGCACCGTCTGACATGATGGATTTTAGGGTGGCGGCTATCCGTAGTGAATTAAATAAGAATAATTTTAAAGATACGGCCATTATGTCCTATGCCGTTAAATATGCTTCAGCTTATTATGGGCCTTTCCGCGATGCCGCGCATTGTGCACCGGGGTTTGGAGATCGTAAAAGTTATCAAATGGATTATGCCAATGGCCGCGAAGCCCTCAAGGAAGCCCGTCGAGATGTCGACGAAGGGGCAGACATGGTCATGGTTAAGCCAGCCTTAGCTTATTTGGATATTGTGGCCTCCTTGCGCCGTGAATTAGATGTACCTATTGTGGCCTATAATGTCAGCGGTGAGTATAGCATGATCAAAGCTGCTGCCGCTAATGGATGGGTTGATGAACGCGCGATTGTTCTGGAAACTTTAACCTCAATGAAACGTGCAGGTGCGGATATTATTATTTCCTACCATGCCAAAGATGCCCTTAAGTGGTTTAATTCCTAATGAACAACAAATTATCAAAAGAATATTTTAAACAGTCGACTAAGGCAATGGTCGGCGGCGTCAACAGCCCGGTGCGTGCCTTTAATGCCGTGGGCGGAAATCCTCTGGTGATTGCCAAGGGCAAGGGGGCTAAGTTTTATGATGTCGACGGCAATGCTTATACAGATTATTGTTTGTCTTGGGGTTCCTTAATCCTAGGGCATGCGCATGCGGATGTTGTTATAGCAGTGCAACAAGCGATTAAGAATGGCAGCAGCTTTGGTACCAGCACCAAGCCGGAACTTGAAATTGCCCAATTTATTACCAAGCATGTGCCTTCTGTTGATATGGTGCGTTTTGTTAATTCCGGGACGGAAGCGACCATGAGCGCCATCCGTTTAGCGCGCGGCTTTACTAAAAGAAATAAAGTGCTTAAATTTGATGGCTGTTATCATGGCCATTGTGACGATCTCTTAGCCAGCGCTGGTTCCGGTGTCGCGGCCCTGGCATCCTCCTCAAGCCAAGGCATCCCTGCTGGGCATATCCAAGATACCTTAAGCCTGCCCTTTAATGATTCCCAAGAATTGGTGCTGACCATTGAGCGTCACGCTAAGGATATTGCCTGCGTCATTGTAGAGCCGGTGGCAGGGAATATGGGTGTTATTGTGCCTAAGAAAGAATTCCTGCAAACCTTGCGCATGATAACCAAAAAATATGGCATTGTGTTGATATTTGATGAAGTGATGAGTGGTTTTCGCTCCAGCCTCGGTGGGGTGCAGGCAGATTTTGGTATAATCCCAGATATGACCTGCATGGGTAAGATTATCGGTGGGGGATTTCCTGTTGGTGCCTATGGTGGACGTCAGGATATCATGAAATGTTTGGCCCCCTTAGGTGGCGTATATCAGGCCGGCACCTTTTCTGGCAATCCCGTGGTGATGGCGGCCGGTCTTGCCACATTAAAGAATTTAACCCCGTCCTTATACAAGCATTCAAATCAACTAGCCGACGCCTTTACAGTTGAAATGAATAATTACCTTAAAGAAAATAATTTTGACGCGCATTTCGCTAATTATAAAGGCATGATCAGCATTAGATTTAGGCGCCAGGCGGTTAATAATTACGTTGACGCTAAAGCGGCCTCTTCGGATAAGATTTATGGCCAATTGTTCCATCATTTATTAAAAAATGGCGTTTATTGGCCACCGGCTGATTTGGAATCGTTTTTTATTTCAAGTGCGCATGGGGCGCAGGATTTTCGCCGCTTAACCTTGTTACTAAAAGACTTCTTTAAATAACGTGCCTTTGCCTGCTAAAAATTCTTCGATTTTTGTTCATCTGCTTGTTCTTGCCCTGACCTGTATTATTTTTATATCTGCCATCAACACGATTCGTGCTGATTGGGATCGGGCCCAATTAAAATCCCTTGATAATCTAAGACCTAAGACCTTTAAATATTTATATCCCCAGCTTGATCCAGCGCGTTTAAAGATCTATGAGATTTATTTTGAGCGGGTGGAGCAGCATTTAGGCTATGAATCCCCTGAAGCCTTTGGTTTGCAAGGCTATTGTGCCTATCAGCGAGGGGATTTGCGTAAATCGGAAGAGTTTTACAAGAAAGCCTTATCCAAGAACCCCAAATTCTTCTGGTATTACTACAATCTAGGCATTATTTACCTGCGTCAGCAAGAGTATGCGCAGGCGCTTAGCATGTTTCAATCAGCATTGAATCTGGATTTAAAGGAAAGTTTTGTATTTATTGTTTCTTCGAACAGGATTTATATGCCCATTGTCAGCAGCTATATGCCTGATTTGCAACATGAT
The DNA here is from genome assembly GCA_964400365.1 of uncultured Planctomycetales bacterium. Classification (GTDB taxonomy): domain Bacteria; phylum Omnitrophota; class Gorgyraeia; order Zapsychrales; family Fredricksoniimonadaceae; genus CAYNTZ01. The sequence continues at coordinate 11,217 of CAYNTZ010000005.1, forward strand.
TTAATCCATCAATTAGAAGAAGGCCAGCAGGTCGCCATGCAATTGGCCATGTTTGCTAAATTAAAAACAGAAAATCCTAAACTAGAGGATGCACCAGCTAATTTGCTTAAGGTGATGTGTTACTAAGATGAAAAATAAAAATTTAATAACGCTTATTGTCTTCCTATTCTGCCTGGGGCTTGGGGTTTGCCTTTCCTCTAAAAAGATTCTGTGGAATGATGAACTGTATACCCAGGTCTTAGGCATCAATGTGTATTCCTATGACAAGATTGCTCAAGGGGGGATTAAGGAGGGATGTAATAATCCCCTTTATTACCTGATTCAAAAAGGGCTGTTAGATCTAACGCATTTTCATTTCTCTTCCCCCTTTAAATGGGAAGGCCTTGATACGGGCAATATTTATGACCAACCAGCACAAATCCTACTGCGTTTAAGTAGTAATATTTTTATGTCCTTAGGCATTACGTTAATCGTCCGCCATTTCTTAACGATGTCGTGGCTGGCAGGTTTATTAGCGCTGATCACGTCGCTAAGCTCCTATATGGCCCTAGCTTTTTGGGCTGAGGCTAGGCCGTATTCGTTGTGGTTTTTATTATCTGTCGTGCAATTTTTATTATTCCTGCGCGTAGTGAACTCACCTAAGGGAGAAGGATGGTGCTCCTTAGCCGTGGTGCATATCCTGTTATCGTTGACCATTGTCGTCAGTGTGGGCCAGGTATTAAGCGTTGCCGCTATTTTATGGTGGAAGGGTCAACGCAGCCTAAAACGGATTGTTTTTCTAGCCCTTGTGCCTTTGTTGCTTGACGTGTATTTCTTCTGGATCGCCTCAACCAAGGTGGGCCTATATTCCTATCAGGTGCTTGATTTTTTTAGCTTATTCTTTGAAGCCTTTGCCGCAGACCGCTTAATTTTGTTGTTCTTATTGGGAATTATTGGCGTTACAGGCCATTTATTTTTTAAGAAGAGTGTTAATATTTTCAATAAGGAGTTTTTTAAGAACATGGCCTACGTGTTAATTTCATTTATTGGTTTTGGGTTAACATTGTTGCTATATTATAAACTTCGTGAGATCCCTGGCGGCCCGGCGTTAAATAGCCGTTATCTGGTATTTTTGTCGCCTTTGGAAATTATGGCCACGGTGTATGGGGTGATTGCTATTTTCCGCCTTTTGCGGGATAATCGTGCCGGTTGGTGGGTGGGTCAATTTATCATTGCTGTTAGCTTATTTTACGTTGTTCGTTTTGTTGTGCTTTATAAACAATTATATTCATCAGCACTCTTTGGATACTCTTAATTATGATTGAAGAATCAGTGCGCCCATGGGGCAAGTACCAGAAATTCTATCAGGAAAGCGGCGTGTGGATTAAGCGGGTTGAAGTTAATCCCGGTGGCCGTCTCTCGTTGCAGAAACACCAGCACCGCTCGGAGAAGTGGATTATTGTGCATGGGGAAGGGTTGGCCGTGGTGGATGGCAAAGATATTCCCGTGAGTCCAGGTGTGGTGGTTGACGTGCCGCTAGGGGCCGTGCACCGCATTGGTAATACCGGTAAAATTCCGTTAGCCTTTATTGAAGTCGCCTGTGGCGAGACCCTCACCGAAGAAGATATCATCCGTATTCAAGACGATTACGCGCGAGGATAAAAAACCGGGACACATTGGGTTTTTGAGAACGATAGGAGTGAATGATGCAAGATCAAGAAGCTAAATTTAAAGAATTTTTTGAAAAGGCCCGCAAGGGGGTATTAAAGCATTTGGAGTCCAAGGGCGGCATGCTTGGCATGAGCGCCTTGCACGACTATAGCCTCAATACCTACATGATTCAGCACCAGCGTTTTTCCATCATGATGGAATCTTTCGTTAATGAAGGACTGGTTATTTTTGATGATGCTAGCAGTGAGGTTATTATTACAGATGCTGGTAAAGCATTTTGCTCAGCTTAGGTAAAAGGCATAAGTATCAACTTGGTTTTATGACTAAAGAAGATCCAAAGGCATTGATAGGTAAGTTTAATCTCTTTAAGGTTGTTTCCGTTATTGAAAATGGGGCATTCTTAAATAGGGAAAAGGGTATGCCTAAGGATTTATTTGTTCCCCAACAACAGCAGCAGCGGGAAATGCATCCAGGCGATGTGGTTGTTGCCTATGTGTTTGAAGATAAACGTTCTGGTCGGCTAACAGCCTCGACTAGGATCGATGATTTTATTGATGAGGCAAGAATTGATGTGGCTGTTGAAGAAGAAGTCGATTTATTGATCTACGAAAAAACAGACCTAGGATTTAAAGCCATTATCAATAACACCGCCGGCGGCTTACTTTATAAGATGGAAGTCTTTCAACCGCTAACCTATGCCATGCAGATTAAGGGCTATGTCACAAAGATTCGGGACGACGGCAAGATTGATTTAAATCTACAGAAGCCCAGACACACTGCAAGCAGTGATTTATCGGCAAAGGTCTTGACCTATTTAAAATCCGTGGGCGGCAGCTGTACCTTAACCGATAAAACTCCGCCGGAAGAGATTTATAAATTGTTTGGTATTAGCAAGAAGAAATTCAAGATGGTCTGCGGCTATTTGTATAAGGAACGCAAGATAGTGATTGATCAAAAAGGCATGCAGTTAGTCAAATGAGTGAAATCCAACAATTAACGCAGAAAATCAGGCGATTCCGTGATGAGCGTGATTGGAAGCAATTCCATAATCATAAGGATGTGGCCTTGTCCTTAGTCTTAGAAGCCTCCGAAGTGTTAGAGCATTTCCAATGGAAATCTCCCGCTGAAGTGGAAGCGCACGGCAAGGAAGCTAAGGATGAGCTCGCCGATGAATTAGCTGATGTGGCCGTTTATTTATTTGAGTTAGCTGATAATCTAAAAATTGACCTGCCCAAAGCGATTGAAACAAAGATGTTAAAAAACGCCGCCAAATACCCGGTAGAAAAATCCAAAGGCCGGCATACAAAATACAATAAATTATAAAATCGGGACACATTGAATTAATGACAGACGAACAAAAACCCAAGAATGTAGATCCCCTGCATGGCGTTAGCCTTGAAACCATCCTCAACTGTTTATTAAAGGTGCATGGTTGGGAAGGTTTAAATGAACGCATTAAAATTAATTGTTTTGCCATTAACCCTAGTATTAAATCCAGCCTAACCTTCCTACGCAAAACCCCGTGGGCTAGGCAAAAGGTTGAGAGTTTATATTGTTACTTAAAACCAAAAGATAGGGCAGGAAGCTAAAGGGATGTGTTTCGTTTTAAAACCTAAAGGAGGATGTCTATGTGTCCATTAACGCATGCGAGTTACTTGTCTTTAATTGTTGCCGCTGGAGCAAGTTTTATCTTTGGATTTCTATGGTATGGTCCTTTATTTGGTAAAACATGGGCTGGCTTGGTAGGAATTAAGTTTGAAGAAGGCAAATGCAATAAACCACATGCATCAGCATTGGTGCTGACCTTTGTAGGGACACTGTTTACTGTCATTGCCATGGCCTATATCATGAATATTTATAAGCCAGCCTGTCTTTTTGGGGCAGGCATTGTGGCTTGGTTTGGTTTTTATGTGCCGCTTTTAATAGGTTCTGTTGTTTGGGAAGGTAGACCGTGGAATCTTTTTATACTAAACGGTGTTTATTATTTATTAAATCTCCAGTTAATCGCATTAGTGTTAACCTATTTAAAATGAAATATTACGTCATTCTTTGTTTGCTGATCTTGAGTCTTGCGCCTGTGAGGGCTCAAGAAGCTTCAACAATTAAGGTGGAGACCTTGGTTAAGAGCGGTGCCAGCTGGGATGGCAATGCCTTGCCTAGGTATCCACGAGGCAAGCCAGAGATTAGCATCCTGCGCATCACCATTCCACCGCACGAAAGATTGACCATGCATCAGCATCCAGTTATCAATGCTGGCATCTTACTCGAAGGGGAGCTCACTGTTGTTAAAAAGACCGGTGAAACCGTGCAATTAAAGGCAGGGGAAGCGCTGGTGGAGGTGGTCAACACCTGGCATTATGGTAAGAATGATGGTGATGTACCTGCGGTGATTGTTGTCTTTTATGCAGGAGTTACAAATTCGCCGCTAACAGTAAAAGAAAAGTAGGCAGGATGAAGAATTTTCGCAAAGAGCTTTGGTTTAATACACAGACCCGTCGGGCTTACATAAATATCACTGATCAGGTGCAGACTGCCATCGATGAAAGCGGCATTAAGGAAGGTCTGTGTTTAGTTAATGCTATGCATATTTCTGCCAGTGTTTATATTAATGATGACGAAGGCGGCTTATTGCATGATTACGACAAATGGCTAGAAAAGTTAGCGCCCCATGCACCCATTAATCAATATCGTCATAATGATACTGGTGAGGACAATGCCGATGCGCATTTGAAACGCCAAATCATGGGGCGTGAGGTGGTGGTGGCGATCACCAAGGGTAAGCTGGACTTCGGCCCTTGGGAGCAAATCTTCTATGGTGAATTTGATGGTATGCGCAAGAAGAGGGTTTTGATTAAAATTATTGGTGAATAGGCAATAAGTAAGGAGAAAAAAATGAACACATTTTTAAAAATATCTTTTGTTTGTCTTTTTCTTAATATAACTGCTTTATCTTATGCTGATCAAGGAAATGCGCGTTGCTGTGATGATGAATTCCCTAAAATTATTGTGCAAGGGACCGCTAAGATAGAAACGCCAGCAGATAAGGCATTCTTTAACATTAAGCTTAGGCAAGAAGATAAAAAATTAGATAAAGCCTTTGAAAAAAGCACTGAGAAGATTAATGCCATATCTAAAATCTTGGCTAACTATGGCATTAAAAAAGAAAGTATCCAAAATCAAGGGTATACCTACAATCCGCTCTATGAAGGCAAGGCAATATTCTCATCGTTAACTAAGCCAACAAGCTACGAAGTTATTTATAATTTAAAGGTGACTGTTTTTCCTTTGGATAATTTAGGGCTATTATTTACAGCGCTTTCAGATATTTCAGAAACATCTATTTTAGGATTGACCTATACTTCATCAAATATTGATGAATTAAAAAGAAGCGTATTAAAAGATGCTGCGGCTGATGCAAAACAAAAGGCCTTGAAATTAGCGGAAGGGGCTGGTGCCTCTCTAGGTAAGGTGTTGCGTATTAATAGCAATGCCCAAGAATCTTTTGCTTACCAAGCATATGATAGAAATATGGGAATGGCTAAAGCGATGGCAGAGACAAGTGTAGCGCCACAAGTAGAATCAGGCTCAATAGAAGTTTCTGGTAATTGCGAGGTTATTTATTTACTTCAGTAAGTATGCAGTTTAAGAAAGTTATAGAAAGAGAAAAAATGTCAAAGTTAATTGAACGGGCAAAAATTATTAAAGCCGCAGGAACGCCACCAAAAGAAATCCAAGAATTTATCGGTCGGATGAATACCAATACCAGTGAAGTAAGTATTGCTCGGATGGTAAGCCCTCAAGGGTGGTCTGAGCCCGGGCAGACGCCAAGGTTCAACGAGTATTCGGTGGTCTTAAAAGGAGCCCTGCATTTAACATTTAAAGACCGTACCATTGTTGTTAAAGAGGGGCAAGCCATTATTGTTACAGCCGGAGAGTGGGTTCAATATAGCACCCCAGATGCCGGCGGTGCTGAATATATCGCCGTCTGTGTACCGGCGTTTTCAATGGATAGTGTGCATCGGGATTAATAAGATGGGAATAAAAGGAGCATCAATGAAGAAACCTGCAAAACAAGAATTAGATTTACTAGGCGTTATCAGCACCATCCAATCGCGCCTTATTGCGCTGGATAAGAAAATAGACTCTTTACTTGAGCGTTCAGTGCCACCAGCAGCTATTGCTAAACCAACGCCACCACCAGCACCGCCAGCGCCACAAAAAACCAGGCCGATGTTTAATGTCATTTGTGCGGATTGCAAAAAAGAATGCTCCATTCCCTTTAAGCCAAGCGGGGATAGGCCTGTTTATTGCAAAGATTGTTTTTCCCGTCGCAAGGTTATTTCCTTATCGAGGGTAGGGCAAGAAGAAAAATCAAGTGAAGCCCCGGTACTTAATCCCGCTGCCATCACACGGCCAACAGAAACAGCTAAACCAGCTGCAAAGAAAAAAGCTGTCGTAGCCAAGAAGGTTGTTGCAAAAAAGAAAAGCGCCCCTAAGAAGAAGTAATATGCTCTGGAGGGAAGCGCTTTTGATGCAAGCAAGATTGTGCCGTTTAAAACATCTATCCCCAAAATAAAGATCACTTGGGTAATTCTACTCCTTAAAATCCCTTGATATCCTTCTTTAAAAGCGCTATCGTAAAACGTGCTTAAAATTGTCTCCATCCAGCCTTGTGAAATAAGAACCAAACAACGTTTACCGCTTTATCTCTCAAAGGTAAGGGCCGGTTTTCCATCGCCTGCAGATGATTACCTAGACCGCAAGCTTGACCTTAATGAATTCTTGATCAAGCAGCCCGCCGCCACCTTTTTTGTGAAGGTGAAGGGTGACTCCATGATCAATGCCGGCATTCAATCAGGAGACATCTTAATTGTAGACCGTTCCCAAGAAGCCCGGCATAATAAGATTGTGGTTGCTGTTGTTAATGGTGAGTTTACGGTTAAGCGCATCCACAAAAAAGCGGGCAAGCTATTTTTACTATCAGAAAACCCTGAATTTAAGCCTATTGAAATTACCGACGGTACAGATTTTGAAATCTGGGGGGTAGTGCTTCATGTCATTCATTCCTGCTGATAAAGTTCAGCAAATCTTTGCCTTAGTTGATTGCAATAATTTCTACGCCTCTTGCGAGCGGGTCTTTAACCCAAGCTTACAGCATAAGCCTGTGGTGGTGCTTTCCAACAATGATGGCTGTGTGATTGCGCGTTCCAATGAAGCAAAGGCCATTGGCATTGCCATGGGGGCACCTATCTTTAAATGCCAAGACCTTGTTAAACGCCATCAGGTGCAGGTTTATTCAGCAAATTTTGTGCTTTATGGTGATATGTCGACACGGGTGATGCGCCATTTAAGTCAATTTAGCCCGTCGATGGAGATTTATTCAATCGATGAAGCTTTTTTATCCTTCCAAGGCATGGGGCAAGATAATCTAGATGCCTATGCTGCCAAAATGCGTGCAGAAGTTAAACAAAACACTGGTATTAGCGTTTCTGTTGGGATTGCAACGACTAAGACCTTAGCCAAGCTGGCAAACCGCATTGCCAAAAAGCATATGCCGCAAGGCGTATTTTCACTGTTAGATGAAGGCATCATCAATGCTTGGTTACAAAAAACCGATGTGGCTGATATCTGGGGGATTGGCGCAGAGAAGTCTCAATTTTTAAAACGCAACGGCATTGAAACCGCCTTTCAATTAAAGAACGTGCCGGATGAATGGATTAAGCGTCATTTGACGGTAATTTCGCATAAGACCGTGCTTGAGCTACGCGGTGTTTCCTGCCTGGCCTTAGATGAAACAACACCGGATAAAAAAGCCATTGCTACCACCCGCAGTTTTGGTTATGAAGTTAATTCCCTAGATGAATTAGATGAAGCAATTGCCGCCTATACCGCCAAGGCTGCTGAAAAATTACGCGATCAAAATTCGCTCTGCGGCTATCTGCAGGTTTTTGTGCAATCCAATCCTTTTAAAAAGGGCTCTTATTATGCCAATTGCGCCTCAATACATTTAAATCCACCCACTGCAGATACAAGCAAGTTAATTACAAAAGCTAAAGATTTATTAAAGCGCATTTATCGAAATGATTTTGCTTATAAAAAAGCTGGGGTGATCTTAACCAATTTAAGCGCCCAAGAGCAATCGCAAGATTATCTTTTTGATGAAAGCTATCATAACAGCCCTAAACAGCGTCTGATGCAGACGATTGACGCGCATAACAGGCAAAGCAATAGCGGCAAACTTTTTTGGGCGGCAGAGGGGGTTGAGCAACCTTGGTTTATGCGTCAAACCCATAAATCAAGGCGATTTACCACCCGCTGGGATGAACTTTTGGAGATTAAGATCTAATAACCCATCGAATCAAGCTAAAGAAATTGTGGAGAGGATGTAGTATGCACAAGTCAGCAACAAAATGGGGGAATGATGCCTCATTAGCGCTAAGAATCTTAGTCGGCAAATGGTTCTTTCTTATTTATTCAATCGTCTATGCTGGATTTATATGCATTAATGTTTTCTTCCCAGAGTTAATGGGCGTTGATGTGGGGAGCCTCAATGTGGCGATTGTCTATGGTTTTGGGTTGATCATCTTTGCGTTGTTGTTAGCGCTTGCCTACAATCATATTTGTAATAAGGCGGAAGAAATATTTAAAGCAAAGGATCTTGCTGTATGAATTACATCGCATCGCCTTGGGCGATTATTATTTTCTTTATCTTTGTTTTTGCTGTTTTATTCATTTCATATTATTTTGCACGCCTAACTAAGTCAGCGGCGTCCTTTTATGCCGCTGGTGGTTCGATTCACTGGATCGTTAACGGCATAGCTTTTGCGGGAGATTATCTTTCTGCAGCGTCATTCCTAGGCATTTGCGGAATGATTGCTTTTTGGGGTTACGATGGATTCTTGTATTCCATTGGATATCTAGCAGGATGGATTGTAGCGCTTTTTGTGGTTGCTGAACCCATGAAACGCTTAGGCAAATATACCTTTGCTGATGCCCTTGATTCAACATTTAATTCTAAGGGTATTCAGATTACTGCAGCAATCAGCACACTTCTAGTTTCCCTATTTTATCTTATCCCGCAGATGGTTGGTGCGGGTGCATTGGTGACGCCGTTATTTGGCCTGCCGCATTGGGTGGGGGTTGTGATGGTGGGGTCAATCGTTATTATCATTGTCACAACTGCTGGCATGACATCAACAACCTATGTGCAGTTTTTAAAAGGGAGCTTGTTGATTGTTTTCTCGCTTGTCTTAGTGTTTTTAGTCTTAGCTCGAGGAATTTCAACTGCCCCTGATCAGGGAGGGGCGGTTCCTTATCATCAATTGATGACCTTAAAGGTAAGCGGGATTAGTCCTGATGGGCTTAAGCTTGAGGATGCCTCCTATAGTGTGATGCGAGAATGGAAGATCGAAAAGGCGGGGAAGGTATTACATTTTGTTCGTTTGAAAAAAGATAAGGATATTTCTATTTGGAAATTTAATGAAAAGCAATCAATCCTCGAAGAGACGCTTCATGTTGGGAAACTTTATCAAGTAGGGCATATGAGTGAGGTTAAGGGAAATGGCCCTGATCAGCAAACCGGTCCGCTTGATATTTTTTCATTGATAAAGAAGATTAAAGAGGGAGTTGTGGTGCGCTGGAGTAAGGAAACCCTGCTAGATGATGGCGTTAAAATAATTGTTTATCATCAAAATCCTACACCAGGAAAAGATATCTTAAAGCCGGGTTTAAAATTTAAGGTGGATTCAGCTAAGGGTGCAAGCACTAAGGATAAATGGGATTTTGTGTCGTTGATGTTGGCGCTTTTCTTTGGTACAGCAGCATTGCCACATATCCTGATTCGCTATTACACAGTGCCCAGCGCAGCGTGTGCAAGAAAATCAACCATCGTTGCGATCGTGACCATTGGTTTATTTTATATCTTAACCCTTTATATGGGTTTAGGGGCCATGGTTAATGGGGTGCTTGATTTAACAAACGATAATATGTCAGCTCCTTTATTGGCAAAATCATTTGGGGTGGTGATCTTTGCCTGCATATCTGCACTAGCCTTTGCAACAGTCTTAGGCACGGTCAGTGGCCTGATTATTGCAGCCTCGGGAGCAGTAGCGCATGACATTATGAACAGGTTTATGGCTCGGAAATTATCAGATACGCAGATGGTTAAGGCTGGGAAATTCGCTGCTATTGCTGTGGGTTGTATCGGGATGATTTTAGGTGTACTTTTTAAAGGAATGAATGTGTCCTATCTTGTAGGATGGGCTTTTGCGATTGCCGCATCAGCCAATCTTCCGTCAATCCTGATGCTGTTGTTTTGGAAAAAGACGACCGCTGCCGGGATTATTGCGTCTATTTGGGTTGGTTTGATATTAGCGTTGGGCATGATTTTGCTATCACAAGAGACCTATAATAATGTTTATCATTTAACGGGTGTAATGGCCCCCATTCAATTAAATAACCCAGCGATCATTTCAATCCCGTTAAGTTTTGTAGTTTTAATCATTGTTTCTTATTTGACTCAGCCAAAGGTTGAGGGTAAATAAACTAATCGGTTTCCCTTAACCGACGTTAATAGAGTTAAATTCAATAACTGGAGGTTTCATGCCACAATCCCACCTTTCCTTGAAGTTTATTTTTACCTTTCTTACTGTTAGTTTGTTTTATCTTTCTAACTCGTATGCCGCAGAACATCCCTGGCAATCTAGGATCAACAAAAATGGCATTACGGTAGACACCCGGCCAGTGGATGGCTCGGCCTTGTTAGAATTCAAGGCAGAGATCACGGTGTCAGCGCCCTTAGCAAAAGTGTTAAGCATTTTTGATGATCCCGCTCAAACCCCGCTTTGGTATTATCAATGCAGTTTAAAGAAGCTTGTGACAGATGAAGGGGAGGGCTCCCAAATCGACTATTTTTTTTTAATTCTTCCTTTTCCCGTAGCCCAGCGTAATGTGGTGTTCCGTCAGATAAAGACTATAGAGGGTGATGGCACGATTAGCTATGCCTTTGAGGCCTTGCCGGATCAGCTGCCTAAGGTTAAGGGAAAGGTTCGTGTGCCGTATCTAAAATCCACTTGGCGCCTGACCCCATTGGCAGAGGGCGGCACAAAGATTTATTTCCAACAGCATAGTGATGCTGGCGGCTCCTTACCAGCCTTTCTGGCTAATTCGCTGGTGGTGGATATTCCCTATCATTCTTTAAGAAAATTAAGAGGGATGGTTGAAGAGTGACGTCAACAAAATGATAGGACAAGATTGTACTTTATGCTATAAATAAACTAATCGGTTACCCCTTAACCGTTTAATATATTTAAATAACACGCCTTTCCCCCGAGGCGCAAGCAACAGCCCACCAAAACGGGAGGACTAATGCAGCTAAAATCAGTTATAAAGTAAAAAGGCGTCTTTTTGTCTAAAAAATAACTGCAACTACAAATAGTTGCATTTGAGGTGAAAGGTGGTATACTTACTATGAGCACTATAGAGAAACTCATTGCTCGATTTAAATCAAAACCTAGGGACTTTTCTTGGGATGAATTAACAAGGCTCTTAGACAATTTTGGGTATGTTCAAATCAAGGGGAGCGGATCAAGACGTAAATTCATTCATGAAGATCATCAAACGATAAAATTACATCAACCGCATCCTCACAAAATTTTAAAAAGGTATCAAATGGATCACATATATGAAATATTAAACGAAAGGAAACTATTATGATTGATATGATGGAATATAAAGGATATCACGGATCCATTCATTACAGTGATGAAGACCGCTGTTTTTTTGGAAAAGTAGAATATATTAGAGATTTAATCAGTTATGAAGGACATGATGCGGCTTCGATAAGAAAAGCTTTTGAAGAAGACATAGATGACTATTTAGAGACTTGTAAAGCTCACAATAAAGTTCCAGCTAAACCCTTTAAAGGATCTTTTAATGTACGGACCGGCCCCGAGCTGCACCGGCAAGCCTACATTTATGCCCAAAAGAAAAAAACAAGTCTCAATAACGTCATTATTAATGCTTTAGAAAGCTATCTTTCTAAGCATAAGTTTAAACTTACCTAGTTGCCGCTTAAAATCCCTTGAAATCCCCCCTCAAAAGCAGTAATCTAAACCTGTCTCTATGACCCAACCCATCCACCCAAAAACCTCCATCGGCCATATCCATTTAAAAGTAAGCGACCTAGAGCGCTCGCTGTCCTTTTATACCGAAGTATTAGGCTTTGAAATAACCACGCGGCTGGGCAACAGCGTGGCGTTTCTGTCCGCAGGGGGCTATCACCACTATATCGACCTTAATACATGGGAATAGGTAATGCTACGATGACCAATACAGCCAAACTCCTGTTTTTACTCGCTAAGTGATATCTTGCCTTTAGTTACTCCTGTCATTTGAATTCCAACAGCATCAATTTTAATTTTCTTTAATTTTTTTATGCTTCCAGGTGCTGGTAATTCTTCGGGCATGGTTCCACCTAATTCTTTGATGGTCTGGCGGACTTTTTTACCTACTTCAAAATGAGTTAAATTGGCCTTTGGTTTGTCTTTAATTTTTTCTCGTTTGATTTTTTCTTCAGTTTGAGTAGCGCGGAATAAATTAGCGGCTAATTCCGTACTTCCCATATGATCAAGAATTTGTTGGCTCTTCTTGAGATGTTTATTTTTATGGATATCTTGGGCTCCCAATCCACCGTAAAGACCTTTATACCCATGATCTTGAAAGATGGCATAATCTAAAGGAGTCAAAATTCCTGCTTGTTTCGCCGTTCCAGCTAATTTTTTATTATTAATTTTCAGTTGATCACGTAAATACAAGCGTTTTTCATCTTCATTTTTAAGATTGGCATATTCTTCTTGCTGGATTAATTCTTGCTTGCGTGTTTGAATAGCAAAATAAGTCTGGCCTAATGCAATAATAGGCTTGGAAGGGTCTGCATTTTGAACAATAAGATAGCAAGCATAACGGGTCAGGGCAATATCTTGAATTTCTCTTTGAGCCCCAGAGCCGACTTCGACCATTTTCCTGACATCAAGAAAATGGTTTTGTATTTGATGTTTTGAATTTAAACAAGCCTTCTTTGCCTTATTGATAACAAGAATAAAGTTTTCCCATTTGACATAGCCTAAAATATTTTGTAAATCTCGCGCATACCAATATTCTAGGCCATTAGAATTGATTTGCTTGATGTTTTCGAACGCTGATTTTTGTCCGTTGATTTTTGGAAGATTCATACCGCCTCCATGTGAATTGGATTAATAAAAGAAGCGGCAGTAGGTGTTGCGGCATAGGGCTTCTGTTTAATGAATATACTATAGCGATAATACGTAAAAAATCAAGTGCCTATCTCAAAGCCAGCTCCTAAAATCCCTTGAAATCCCCCCTCAAAAGCAGTAATCTAAGCCTATCCAATGACCCAACCCATCCATCCCAAAACCTCCATCGGCCATATCCATCTAAAGGTCAGCGACCTAGAGCGCTCGATTAAATTTTATACCGAAGTATTAGGCTTTGAAATCACCACACGCTTGGGGCAAAGTGCTGCCTTCCTCTCAGCAGGGGGCTATCACCACCATATCGGCCTTAATACATGGGAAAGTGAAGGCGGCAAGCCCCCGATAGCAGGGAGCACGGGTTTATACCATTTCGCGATCCTAATGCCAGACCGGGGTGAATTAGCCAGGGCCGTTAAGCGTTTAATAGACCATGACTGGCCAATCGAAGGAGGGGCAGATCATGGGGTGAGTGAAGCGGTGTATTTGCGAGATCCTGATGGCAATGGTATTGAAGTTTATGCCGACCGCCCAAGCGACCAATGGCCCAAGGATGAGCAAGGTAAGCTTACGATGTATACGCGTGGGTTGGATATGATGAGTCGATAATTATCTGTAAACCTTGCTTTACAATTGTAATGAAATCTTAACAATAATTAATAACCATATGCTATTACTATCTACAGTGAGATTTAATATGTTAATAAATATTTCAATCAGTAGAAGTATAATAGTTAAGTAAGCTCAAGGTTGTTGTAACGGGGATTATGATAAGTAGGAGAGAAATGTATGTATAATTTGCTTGTGACAGCCCAAGAGGGAGCATGGGATTTGTCAGCGTATGAATATGACCGCACCAGATTTGGTGAGTACACTTCAGTATTAAACTTAGAGGATCTTCGGCAATTAAGTGCTGCAACAATTGATGAACTTATTTCTTATCCTGCGTTATTTGCATATGAAGGCACTACAAAGCCCGTCCGTGTTGGCTATATTAGACATATTAAAGAACGTGGCCGGACTATTCTTATTGAATATGAATTTGAGAAGGATATCCCGGAAATACCTTTTGATAAGATTAGAGGATTAAGATCACGATTGGATTATGTAGATTGGGAAGAAAATCGTACTCATTGGGCGGTTAAAGAAGGAAATCTCTTTGAGATTTTACTTTCGGCTGGCCTGATTGATGAAAAATTCCGTAATTCTAATGGTAAGCCTGGTCGCGTTGATGAATTGAGATTTAAAGTGGCCGTCTCCTTTCCAGGGGAAAAAAGAAACTATGTGAAAGAAGTTGTCGCTGAGCTTAAAAGAAAACTACCCAGACACACCGTATTCTACGATCAAGATTTTACAGCTCAACTTGCAAGACCGAATCTAGATTCTTTATTACAAAAAATTTATTTAAATAATTCTGATCTTGTGGCTGTATTCCTTTCCGAAGAATATGCTCAAAAGTTCTGGTGTGGCTTAGAGTGGCGTGCTTTGAGAAACATAATTGCAAATAAAAATGAGCATACGTTAATGTTAATGAGATTTGATAATGCTGCGGTAGAAGGTTTATTTCTTACAGATGGTTATGTTGATTTAAATACATGTACACCACGACAGGCTGCTGAACTTATTCTTGAAAGGGTGAGGCTCAATGAAACTTATCCTACTTAAGAGGCCCGGGAATTATGATAAGTAAGAATATATGATTAAAATCACCCTAGATGAAAAAGGGGTAAGCTGTCCCTCAGTAGTTTGTGACTATTGCGATGACTTTATAACCGATGCTGGCTTGGCATGGGCAATGTGGAAACGAGATTCGAAATTATTACCAGAGCAAGGCAGAACGTATTTTGTACATAAGATATGCATAGATGGTTTAGAGACAAGGGAGGGATGTAAAATGAGTTCGTCCGAATTGAATGACTTCTTGAGAAGAGTCATTTATAATATTAAAGCAAACATATCGGATAACTCCGTGGATGGAATTTCTTGACAATACTTATGATAAGTTAAATTGATTTAATTAGAATTTCATAAATAGAAGCGCCCATTTCAAACATATCTGTTTAAAAGGAAATTACCATGAAACGCCTCGAGGAAGTCTTTAGAACATCGGGTAACCCGGAATATACATTTGTTGAGCCAACAGAATATAACAAATTGCTTGTAGCCATCCGCACTCCTGGAAGAGGAGTAGTTGTAGAAGGTCCTTCGGGTATCGGAAAAACAACGTGTGTATTAAATGTTATTGCAAAACTTGGGTTTCAGAAACAGGTTACACTTCTATCAGGTAGAAAAGAAGACGATATCGTATTGATTAACGAGTTACCAAAAATGAAAAACATCGGAGTTGTTGTTATTGACGACTTTCATAAACTTGCTGATACTACAAAAGCAAGAATTGCAGATTACATAAAGAACTTAGCTGACGCGGGTACGATTGATAACAAATTGGTAGTTATTGGCATTAACAAGGCTGGCCGCTCATTAATACATTTTGCAAGTGACTTAACTGGTCGAATAGACACTATTCAATTTGAAGCGAATCCCTCCGAGAAAATTAATGAATTAGTGGCTAAAGGAGAGGCTGCATTAAATATTAGAATCGACATTAAGAATCATATTGTCGAAGAATCCTATGGAAGTTTCCATATTGCGCAAATGCTTTGCCATGAAGTATGTATCGAGAATTCACTTTTAGAGGAACAAAAGGAACTTTCTCATGTAACAACGGGAATTGAGGTATTAAAAGATCAAGTTTTACAAAATCTATATGCCACTTTCTTCGAAAAATCAAAAACATTTGCTACGGGACCACGACTACGCAAGGAAGGACGAGCGCCGTATTTATTTTTACTCAATGCTTTATCAAAACAACATGAATGGTCTTTAGATATTGACGTAGCAATACGACAATCTCCAGAGCATAAGGGAAGCGTTCAACAGATCGTTGAACAGGGATATTTGAATGACCACTTAAATAAGAACCCGGAGCTGCTAGATATAATTTATTTCGATGCCGCAACTAAAGTATTAAGCATTGAAGATCCAAAGTTTGTATATTTTCTTCGAAATATACTTTGGTCAAAGTTTGCTCGGCAGGTGGGTTTTCAGACAATTGAGTTTACACGTAAGTATGATTTTGCTCTTTCTTTCGCTGGGAGCGATAGGGATGTTGCTCAGAGATTATCCAACGTACTTCTAGCACGAGAACTTCAAGTTTTTTATGACAAAGATGAACAACATAATATTTTAGCTAAAGATATTGAAAATTATTTAGCGCCTATTTATCAAACTGAGGCGACATTTGTTGTTGTTTTGCTGGGGCCAGATTACCCAAAACGAGTTTGGACGAAATTTGAATCTGAACATTTTAAACAAAGGTTTGGAGAAGGAGCCATCATACCAGTTTGGTTTTCAAACTCTCCTGTAGGACTATTTGATGAAACAAGAAAATATGGAGGGGTCGAGTTTGATCGAGGCAATGAAATTGATAGAGAAATAGAGAAAATTGCAGATATATTAGCTAAAAAGATTGAAGAAGAGCGAGGTCATATTAAATAAGATTTAATTTGTGTAATATCAACGAATCAATCAATACCTTACGCGATACGTTGGGCTATCCTCGGGCCTATTTTCTCGTTTGTCGTACATCGCAGTTGTCGAAACATTCGCATGCCCAAGCCAGTGCTGAACCTTACGGATATCCTCACGGTTATTAAGCGCGTTCGTGGCTGCTGTCGCGCGCAGGGAGTGCGTCGAAAAATTCCCCTTCTGGATCCCAACTTTCAATCCATAGTTAATAACTAATGTGTAGACAGCGTTAGGAGATAGGCCTTTGTTGGGGTTGGTAGCCGTATTATTGCTAATTGGATTAAATAAATACGCTTCTTTTTCATGCCCGTGGCCCGCGGCCAACAAATACTCTGTTATTCTTGTTTGTGCGACCGGATGAATTGGAACATACCTTTCCTTTGATCCTTTACCAAAAACCTTTAACTGCTTAATGCCTTCACGTTCTTGAACGTCTCTAACCTTAAGATTACACAATTCAGAGCGTCTTAAAGCATGATAAAGGAATGTCGCCAAGACTGCCCTGTCACGTTTTCCTTTTAAAGTTGATGGATCTGGAGCATCCAGCAGGTCTTTAGCTTGGCGATCAGAGATTGATTGAGTTGCGCCTTCAGTTGTTTCCAATTTTGGCCGCTGAACCCCTAAAACAACATTACTTCTTAAAATTTTGTTATCACAAAGGTATTCAAACAATTTTGATATTGTTGACATGCGGCGTTTAACTGTGCGGATGGCATATTTAGGTTTTTCTTTTGTGCCAATTAAAGAATCGCGCCATTCAATAACATCGGATCGTTTAATATTTTTAAAGTCGGTAATTGATTTAAGGTTGAAATAGCCAACAAAGGAAAGCAGGTCATCACGGCGGCTTGTACGTGAAGCTGGTGAAAGGACGTTACCTAGCCAGTTTTTGACAAGAACGTGTTCTAGAAGGGCTAATTTGGGCGTTTCTGAGGGGTTTTTAGAAGGCTTTGGAGTGTCCATGAGGTATTATATGGCTAAAACCCTTATTTTGTCAACTTACTATAATATACATTATAATAATCTCCGTCGATGTTTTGAGTATTAAAACAAAATAATGTGTCAATAATTACTAATAATATGTAGATAAAAATACCCTTGAAACATTTTTAGTTTAAGCTAATAATATAGCCATCTTCAACGAGGCAGTACGTCAAACCTTCATAATCGTAGTTATCTCTGCCGTTTGCGACCCCTCTAAAATCTAGGATTTTTAGCCATGCAAACGGCAATTATTTGTAAAGGTTGTTCAGCAAGCAAAGCTCACCATGCTCGCGGGTACTGCACCAATTGTTATCATAAATTTATTGTTAGAAAAACAGCTGGTTTTGATTTCGAAGCGGTAAAGCTCAAGATTTCTGTCACCCAAAAAGAACGCCGCAGCAGACCTGTTGCGATTTCTTCTGAATTATCTCAAACAAAACTTAAAGAACTATATTGTGATCAAGGCATGTCCTTAGGTGATATTGGGAAGGTTTTTAACTGTTCCAGGGCTTATATTTCATCATTAATGAAGAAATATAATCTACCTGTGCGCAGTAAGTCGGCGGCAAGGGGGGAGGCAAAGCGGAAGGGTAAGAATGTAGGATTTAGTGCCATTAATGAGGATTTCTTTAAGGAAAAGACGCCGGAAATGGCCTATGTGCTTGGGTTTATCTATTCAGATGGCAATCTGGGCAATCTCCTTGATCATTTTTCTATTAGCCAGAAAGAACCGGAAATCCTCT
>CAYNTZ010000006.1:0-26146 GCA_964400365.1 uncultured Planctomycetales bacterium
TTACTACTTAAAAAATGGCGGAGAAGGAGAGATTCGAACTCTCGAGACACTTTCGCGTCCACACGCTTTCCAGGCGTGCGCCTTCAACCACTCGGCCACCTCTCCGTTGCCATTTCAATTACTATCTCAAATACAAGAAAAACGGAGAGAGTTGTGCAAACTTTCTTAAGAATTTATTAGAAAAGTTTGCCACCTCTCCTACATCAATATTACTTTACTTCAACACCCGCATACAACTCTTGACGCAAGGCTTTAATACGCGCATCTTCTAAATATTCATCATAAGGCAAACCAATGCGGTCAATTAAGCCATTGGGGGTTAATTCCACAATGCGGTTCGCTACGGTTTGCACCAATTGATGGTCGTGCGATGAAAATAAAATTGTCCCTGGGAAGGTCTCTAGCCCTTTGTTTAAGGCAGTGATCGCTTCCAAGTCCAAGTGATTGGTGGGCTCATCAAGAACCAACACATTGGCATTAGTTAACATCATCTTGGAGAACATACAACGCACCTTCTCACCACCAGACAAGACCTTCACCTTCTTTAGCGACTCTTCACCAGTAAACAACATGCGCCCTAAAAAGCCGCGCACAAAATTTTCGTCTTTTTCTTCTGAATATTGACGCAACCAATCTACCACATTTAAATCCACATCAAAATATTTTCGATTTTCTTTAGGGAAGTAGGCCTGGGTCGTCGATACGCCCCATTTGTAAGAACCGCTATCGGGCTGAATCTCACCTTCTAGGATCTGAAATAAGACCGTCTTAGCCAAACCATTAGGACCGACAAAGGCAATCTTATCGCCCTTATTAACATGTAAGGAAAAATCCTTAAACATGGGCGCGCCATCGATGGCCTTGGTCATATTTTCAATATGCAGCACATCATTACCCGCTTCACGATCCGGCTTCCAGGCAATAAATGGATATTTACGCGATGATGGCTTAATTTCATCTAAGGTCAACTTTTCTAACATCTTCTTACGTGACGTCGCTTGCTTAGCCTTAGAAGCATTGGCCGAAAAGCGCGCCACAAAATCTTGCAACTCCTTGCGTTTTTCTTCAGTCTTCTTATTTTGATCAGAACGCTGACGCAAGGCTAACTGACTCGCCTCAGCCCAGAATGTATAATTACCGGTATATTGTGTGATCTTATTAAAATCAATATCACAAATATGCGTACAGACCTTATCTAAGAAATGACGGTCATGCGAAACAACAATAGCCGTATTTTCAAAATTGATTAAAAACTCTTCCAACCAATTGCTGGTTTCCACATCCAAATGGTTGGTGGGTTCGTCGAGGATTAAAATATCCGGATTACCAAAAAGAGCCTGGGCTAAAAGTACCCGTACCTTTTGAGAACCTTCCAAGGTCTTCATTAACTGCTGATGAAATTCTTCCTTGATGCCTAGATCACTTAATAATTTAGCCGCTTCAGCCTCCGCATCCCACCCATTCATTTCCCCAAACTGCGCTTCTAATTCAGAAGCACGCATGCCATCAGCGTCGGAGAAATCAGGCTTAGCATAGATCTCATCCTTTTCCTTCATTACCTTAAAAAGCTCTTTATGCCCCATAATCACCGTCATCAAGACCGTATGCTCATCATAGGCGAACTGGTCCTGGCGCAACATGGATAAACGTTTACCACCGGCAATGGCCACTGAACCGCTAGTGGTATCAATATCTCCTGAGAGGATCTTTAAAAAGGTAGATTTACCCGAACCATTGGCACCGATAATGCCATAGCAGTTGCCGGGGTTAAAGGTAATACTAACCCCATCAAATAAAATACGCTTACCAAACTGTAAAGAAACACCATTAGCTGAAATCATAAGGCAGGGATTATAGCAAAGGCTGTTTAGAAAGGCAACTGTTATAACTTACGGGTTCTTAATAAAGCGGCTGGCAAAGGCATGTTGAAAAATATGCCAGACCTCATGTGCATCCTTGGCATTAAGAATGGCCTGGGCATTATCAGGCTCATGCATCACCTTGGCAATAGCACGCAATATCTGTACCTGCACATGCTCATCATTCTTAGGGGTCAAAATTAGAAATATAAATTGCGCAGGTTTACCATCCGGCGAGTTCCACTCAATCCCCGATAACGAACGACCAAAAATTACCATGGGCTTACGCAAGCCTTCCAGGCGCGCATGCGGCACCGCCACCCCTTCTTCCAAGGCTGTCCCCATTAAACGCTCCCTATCAAGAGCAGCGCTAATAACTTCAGCGGCATCATGGGTATGCACTTCATGCGCCCCCACTGTTCCTAAGATATCAATAACTTCCTCGCGGGTAGAAACCTTCAATGGCATCACAATACCTTGACGGATAAAATATTCAAAAACACTAAATTCTCGACGCCGATTAAGAGCAAGATTCAACCATGGCCCCATCACCATGGCGGAAATAAGCGCTGAAACTACAATGCCTATAAAAAGCGTGTCATTAATCAAACCATATTCCAAGGCCAAGAGGCCCATCACAATTTCCATTAAACCACCGGGCGTATGCGCAATAGCCACTACATTGCAATTATCCCGCTCCACCTGGGCCAAGCGCGCGCCCAACCACGCCCCAATATAGCGGGCTCCAATACAAAGCACGGTCAACACAATAACTAACAAAAAATCAAAATGCTTGGAAAAATCAAGCCTTAACCCAATATGCACAAAGAAAATAGGAATAAAGATGGCATACACCATTTGGGAGATCGTTGAACGAGATTTCTCTGACAACCCTTTGGATGAACCTGCCATAATACCAGCAACAAAGAAACCAAGCATCGGATGCATGCCGAATTGGTGCATAATCACTGCACACAAAACACCCAGTAAAAAAATATAGGTTAACGATGCCCCTGGTTCAGGAAAACGCAAACGCTTAAATATCCAAATCATCGCATCAGAGAATCGTCCACCGTAAACCATGCAAACGCCCATAAAAACAGTGGCCGCAGCAAAGGTCAACACTAAAGGCAATACAGCTGCCTGACCGCTCGAGAAAATAAACCCAAAAACCACCGCAAACAAAAGCCACCCAACCACATCATTAACTGATAATGCAGACAATATTAAAAAGCCAAGATCAGTCTTAGACATATTCAAATCATATAGGGCCCTTGCCGCAACCGGCATAGCACAAATAGTAACCACCATAGCCATAAATAGAGAGAACGCCACCAACGACTGACCTTGGGGCAAATAACCTGCCAATAAGAAATAAGACGCCGTAAACCCAATCGTTAGCGGCACCACCATATCCACCAAGGCTATAATCAAGGCCTTACTGCGATGACGCCAGGCTGAGGTAAAATCCACCTCAAGGCCAATTTCTAACAACAAGAAAAACGCCCCCAGCCATGCCATGGTTTGCAACATATCAGGATTAATGCCATTGTCCGGAAAAATAAACGCATGCGCTTGCGGCGCTAGATGCCCCAAGACAGTAGGCCCTAAAAGAACCCCCACTAAGATCTCTGCAGATAAGGCGGGCAGTCCTTTAAGATTAAAGACCTCGCCGATAAAACGCGCCGCACCGAGGATCAATAAGATTTGAAATAGAAAAACAATTAAATGATTTTCACTCATATTCTCATTTTAAACTGTAAAAATCCCAAAAGCGAAAGAAATTTGCATATTCCTCCAAAAAGTGTTATCCTTGACGCAACTAGAAGAGAACAAACCTGCCTCACTCTGCGGTAAGCTTGTTATCAAAAATATCCGCCCAAAGGCGAAGAATTAACCGAACACATTAAATTAAGGATTTAAATGACAGAAACAACGAACACATTCGATGGATTAGGTATTGCACCCAGCATTTTAAGCGCCCTGGATCGCTTGAAATTTACTTCTCCGACACCCATTCAATATAAGACTATTCCGCTAGGCCTTGAAGGCAAGGATGTTATGGGCATTGCCCAGACTGGAACAGGTAAGACCTTTGCCTTTGGGATTCCTTTAGTGCAGCGCCTTGCCCAAGTCAAAGGACGCGCATTGATCGTTGTCCCTACCCGTGAATTGGCTATTCAAGTGGATGAAAGTTTACGTAAACTAACCTCAGTTGTTGGTTTAAAAACCGTAGTTCTAATCGGCGGCGATTCCATGGGCCGGCAAGTTCAAGGTTTAAAAGCCCTGCCGCGTGTTTTAATCGGAACACCTGGCCGTTTAATCGACCATGTGCAGCAAAAAACCTTAAAACTACATGATGTCTCCATCTTAGTCCTAGATGAAGCAGACCGCATGCTCGATATGGGTTTTGCGCCGCAAATTAATACCATCTTAAAACAGGTTTCTGCCGAACGGCAAACCATGCTATTCTCGGCCACCATGCCGACCGAAGTTCTAACCATTGCCAGAAGCTACATGAAATTACCTATCCAGGTTGAAGTCGCACCAGCGGGAACTGCGGCGGAAAAGGTAACCCAAGAATTGTATATTGTGCGCAAGGAATTAAAGAATGAATTATTAGCCAGCATCTTGACCCAATACCATGGCCCTGTGCTAGTATTTTGCCGCACCAAATTCGGCTGTAGCAAATTAACGAAAAGCCTGCGCATGCTCAAGTATACCGCTGCTGAAATTCACTCAGACCGTTCACTTGGCCAACGCAAGGAAGCCTTGGAAGGGTTTAAACGCGGGCAATACCGTATCTTGATTGCCACCGATATCGCCGCCCGCGGTATTGACGTCAAAGGCATTGAATTGGTTTTAAATTATGACCTGCCGGATGATCCAGAAAATTATGTGCACCGCATTGGACGCACCGGACGTGCCGGACATACAGGACACGCGATTTCATTCGCCAGCCCAGATCAGCGCGGCGAAGTTAAAGGTATTGAACGCACCATGAAGATTAATTTACCCGTCGCTTCAAAACATCCGACCATTCAATTGGAACAATTTGATAAATCCGGCGGGGATAGCGGGGCTAAACGCAATTTCCGCGGCGGTTCATCCAGCCGTGGCGGTTACCGGGGCGGCAACAGCCGCAGCAGTGGGCCTCGCAGTGGCAATCGCTCCTCTTCTTCTAATGATAGTTTTTACAGCGGTGGTGGCAGCAGCGCTCCCCGCCGTAGCAATAGCGGATACAGCGGCGGCAATCGCAGTGACTCCCCCCGCAGTGGTGGATCACGCAGCAGTAACAGTGGTTATGGCGCTAAGAATTATGGCGGTGGCAGTGGTAATCGCTCAAGCCATGGCTCCAGCGGCAGAAGCAGTTCCCGCCCTAGCCGTTAATTCATAGAATTACGATCAGGGACGTCTTTCTTAAAAAGAAGACGTCCCTTTTCTTTTAGATGACGCGGTCGTTGCCGCCGTCGATGGGGATTTGGGCGCCGGTGGTTTTGGCAAAAACCTTGGAAGCCATGGCGCAGACTAAATTGGCCACGTCCTTGGAAGTGATTTCTGTTTTTAGGATATTATTTGTTTTATACTCTTCAACAGATAGGCCGTAACTCTTCGCCCGCTTTTGTAACACCTCATCCGTCCATATTGCTGTATCAAAAACTTGATTAGGGTGCAGAATATTCACACGAATGCCTTGTGAACCCAACTCTAAGGCAGCCACCCGGGCTAATTGCGTTAAGCCTGCCTTGGCCACTGAATAGGCCGAGGCTCCAGGGCCTGGTGCCGGAACATTCTTTGAACCCATTAGAATCACCGTCGGGTCAATACCATGCGCTAAATAAGGAATCGCGGCCTTCATTAAACGCTGATGGCTGGTTAAATTAAGCGCCATGCTCTTCTGCCAGGTAGCTTCATTCATCGCCACAATATTTTCACTGGGCGTAAAAATACCGGCATTGCTAACCACAATATCCAAACCGCCAAAGGCACGCACCGTGTCATCCACCGCTAATTGAATAGCCTTGCTATTAGACACATCACAAACAAAGCCGCGCACCTGACTTGATTTAAATTGAGCAGCAATTGCTGGGTTAATATCCAAGGCAGACACCTGCGCACCCTGCGCCACCAGGGCCTCGACGCAGGCTCGACCAATACCAGAGAACGCACCCGTCACCAAGGCTATCTTGCCTTGCAAGCTCAGCGGCTTATCCCCTTTAGCTAATTTTGCCTGCTCTAATTCCCAATACTCCATCTCAAAAATATCTTTTTCACTTAAGGTCTTCCACCCACCCATCGCTTCAGCCCGTTGAATGGCTTCGATGGTGTGATCTATAATATCAGAGGTAATTTGCGCGTCCTTGATGGAACGGCCAAAACTCACCAATCCCTGGCCCGGCCATACCGCCCAACGGGGCGCCAAATCAAGGCAGGTTAATGAGCCCTTGGCATTACGTTTAAAGTAATTTTTATAATCTTGCGCATATTGATGAATCGATGAAGGGATTGCTTCGGTCGCCTTGCTCCCTTGCAATGACACAGGCAAAATAACTGGAATTGGTTTAGTACGGATCACGTGATCGGGAGTTAAGGTGCCGCGCGCCGCAATTTTCTCTACCTTAGGCAGATTAGCAAACCCCAAGGAGGGCGCGTCATTCTTTAATAGCGCCACAAGCGCAGACCCGTAAACCTTAGAAACAGCTCCACGTAATTGCGCCAACCCTAGCAAATCTTCATTCTTCGTTTTAGCTGCAGCGATAGATACCTGTTGTTTCTTTATATAATTCTCTGCCTGCGTCACTAAACGGATATGATTTTCATAACTGGCCTTAGCCGAATCAGCAAAGGTAAAAAGTCCGTGGTTCAACAGCACAATACCCGCGCAATTTTTCCAATCTAAATTAGCCGTCATCTCAAAAACCTTGCGCGCTAAAACAAAACCAGGCATCACATAGGGAATAATCAAAACGCTATTCCCATATAACTCCTTGATCCGTGCCTGGCCATTGGGTGTATTGGTGATAGCCACCACGGCATCGGTATGGGAGTGGTCCACAAACTTAAACGGGATAATCGCATGTAGTATCGCTTCCACCGATGGATTTGGCGCATTAGGATTAAGCATGGCCGCCCGCTGTTCGCGCACCATGTCGGTATCACTTAAGGTTTGAAGCTTAGCCATTTTTTGTAGTAAATCTAATTTTACTGCAGCAAAACCTTCCTCCTTAATCGTCGCTAAATCCCAACCACTGCCTTTTATATACAAAACGTCTTGGGGCTGACCAAAGAAATCGTTAACAGTCGCCTTGACCGACGTATTGCCCCCGCCATGCAGGACTAAGGATGTTTCCTTGCCTAATAACTGCGAGGTATAAACCCGCAATTTCAACGGATCATTATTAAGCTTAGCCGCATCCTTCTCATTCCATAAACTTTTCATCAATTACCCCTTTACTGCTTCTTAATCCAGTCCTTAGCTTCTGACGGAATATTAGATTTTCTTTTTAAAACAATGTATTGGTCGTTCTTCTTATACAACTCACCACGGAAACGCTTAACCGCTTCATATTTATCCGGAGATACCATTGCCCGCTTCATGCGGTATTGGCTATCAACCGTCACTGATTGCTCCCCCTTCGTATATTGAGAAGAAATGGCAATAAAATCAACCGCTAAATCAAAGTCTTGCGGAATAAAATCAATCTTGAAGGTTGACGGGAAATGATAGGTATTACGGTTTTTGATCAATGAATTCCCAGGAATAAAGATAGGGAATTGACGGCTAGCTGAAGCAAAGTCAGGAACATCCCCCTGCTGGACTTCCTTTAAAAGAAGCATATCATTAACAACCGGATAGGCCGTCGGTGATTCATATTTCAAGAAGAACTCAACATGGCCATAACGGCTGCTTAACCCTTTAACTTGACGATCAAGCATTTTTCCACCTTGGGCAAAGTTCGCCTCCAATTCCTCAAAAAACTTACCCTTCTTATCATCGGTCGTGGAAGCCCATGTTTGCTTAAATGACTGAGACGCTTCAAGCGGCATCTTAACCTGCACTTCAAAAACAGATGAACCATCCTCATTAACCATAATGTCACTGCTGGAAACAACCGACCGGTGCTCCACCCCTTCAACAGGTAGATTATCAAATCGAAAAGCTGCCGGCTCAATCACCAGCACATAGGCATTATCATAACTGGAAGGCATTTGGCCAAAATCAAACCCCTTAGTCTGAGGGTCAACAAAATACCTTCTACCATCAATCATCAATTCTAAAATGACATGATCATAGGAAGCCAGGTTAGGCAGGCTATGTTTAGGATTACCATTAAATTCACCGCTGAATAAACAAATATTAGCCTCAATCCCCGCTATTTTTAACAACTGCCTGGTCAACAGGGCCAAATCCTTACAATCACCATAACGGTTCTTAAAAACTTCTGGTGTAGGATGCGGCTCCACCGTATGATCACCTAAACTCATCGACACATAACGGAAATCATCTTGGATAAATTCTAAGATTGCGCGAGCCTTGTCCTCTTGGGTTGTTTTATCCCTGGTTAATTCTATAGCTTTAACAGAAATATCCGCATCATCCACCGTATTCTTATCAATTAGGGCCCTATACCAATCCGCAACCACCTTCCAATCCGTTATTGAAGATAAAGACAATACACCGGCAACCTCATCCGCTGGCGGCATAAATTCCTCATCTTCCTCATATTCAGTTTCTTCAAATACAAAGGAATACTTAACCTTATCGCCTACCTTTTCAATCACCGGCTTAGTTTCATTGTTATAGGCGGAAAAATGGATATTCTTGTCTTGGGGGAAAACATAGGTATGCCTAGCATATTTCGTTGGAATAACAGGAGCGCTTAGATTATCCCAAAATTGCTTAGGAATTTCTTTGCGAAAGGTTTTAGTCTTAACCTGCACATCAATCACTGAACCAATATTAACCTGCGGCAAGCTGATGACCTTAACCATCATATCTGAATACATGGGAGCATCATCATAAACCTGCAAATCCTGAATCTGGCTGGCTTCAAATTTCTTACCATCCGCCGTTTCCACAAATGCCTTAATACTGACAATCTCTTCACGCGCCTTATTATAATAAATAGGCCACTCCCCTAATTCCTTAGCAGCTTCTTTTTGAATCTTTACCCTGGCATGGTAAACTTCCTCAAAAGACCAATCATCATTAAGCGCTATATCATACTCACTTAAAAGTCCAATATAGGGCTTATCTGCATTAGCCTCAGCCCAAGCATTCGGATTCTTCTTTTTAATTTCAACCTTAGCTAAGGCCTGGTCCACAGCCTTACTACGGTTAGCCTCCGGCACAACAGCGGCAAAAGATGGATTAGATACAACAACAAATAGGATAATAAGAGGTAAGAACATTGGTCGATTTTAGTATAGCCTTGTGTTTATCGCAATGAATAATTAAACAACCGCATTCATAAATTCTTGGACACGTTTATCCATCAGGATATGCCGCTTAGCCAACGGCTGCTTTAAGATAATCCCCTCCAAGGTCGTGCAGCGGCTTAAGGCCACATACATCTGGCCATGGGCAAAAGTTCCCCAACCAATATCAATAATCACCCGCTCAAAGGTCTGCCCCTGAGACTTATGGATGGTCACTGCCCACGCCAACTTTAAGGGATAATGCGTAAAATAACCAATGACCTGAGAAGCCAAGCCCTGCGCCACATCATCATAATAATATTGATAAATTTCCCAAGTATATTTCTTAACATCAACGATTGAGCCGTTCTCTAGTTCAACCATCACTACATCTTCACCACTACCTGCTGTATTAATGGCCGTAATCTTTCCCAAAGACCCATTCACCCAGCGCTTTTCCTGGTCATTATTAAGCATCATGACCTGTGCACCGATTTTTAATTCCAAGCTCTCCGGTGCAGGCAAAGCCTTGCGGTCAAACTCACCTGACAAAACACCCTGATAAATCCTGGCGTGGCCAGGCAGGTTCTTTAAACGCCCATTATTAACCTTTTCAGCCAAGGCATTTGTCGTCGCCAGAGTAATCCTAAAATCATCCGCAGGGAACTCATGAAATGACTTAACCCGCGCATTAAACGCTTTTAAGTGATGCTCTTCTAACTGATCGTCCCTTAAGGCATTAAGTAAATGGATAAACCCCTCATCCTTCTGTCGGTATATCTTCTTTAACTGCATAATCCTTAAATCAAGGGATTTAAAAGCATTAGCAGAAAAGAAATACGGGCTTGAATAATACGATTTAAATATTCCCTCCTCGCCGCGCCCAACCACCGGAGGCAACTGGTAAAGGTCACCAAAAAGAATAACCTGGACACCGCCAAATGGCTTATCAAAGCAAGGGCCGTAAATACGCAGGAAAGCATCCACACAATCCAAGAGATCTGCCCGAACCATGGATATCTCATCAATCACGATTGAATCAAGCGATGCATACATTTGACGCTTTTTCTTACGAATAGGTATTTCATCAACAGTTTCAGGCGTAATATCCGGCTTGAATTGAAAAAAGGAATGGATAGTCTGCCCTTTGATATTAATGGCCGCCACACCTGTTGGGGCTAAGACAGCTATCTTTTTCTGGGTCTTTAGACGAAAATACTGCAGTAGCGTTGACTTACCTGTACCAGCCTTTCCCGTGACAAAGAGAGCTTGGGAAGTGTTTTCCAAGGCGTCAAAAGCAGCCACAAACTCATCATTGAAATCAAGCTCTGCAAATCTTAATGACTCACTCACAAAATTGCCTTTATGAAATTATTGCTACTTATTTAATACTGCGGGCTAATTGCGCTTGCAGGCCTTGGTGAAGCCTTACATTTTCATCGCGGCTGGTAATAACTTCAATGATCGTTGATGTCCTAGACTTTTGCGCCTGGGCGTAAGCCGCGGTAAACTGCGCGTCATCCTGAGGTTGAGCGTAATTTAATTCAAACATGGCTGCAGCATTGGCAAAGGTATAACTATGCGGCGTACCCCAATATTTCTCAAACCCGCCTTTAAACTGATTAATGGGTAGAAATGAGAAAATCCCGCCCCCGCCATTATTTAACACCACGGCAATCACAGGCACATCAGCATCACGCAGCATCGCTAATGAATTTAAATCATAAAGGGCGGCTAAATCACCGACCATCAAGGTTACTGGTTTGCCTAAACCTTGCGCATAACCAATAGCCGAGGCAATTAACCCATCAATACCGCTAGCCCCACGATTGCCGTTTACATAAACAGCCTGACCTTTAAAATCAGCATAAAAATCCATATCACGGATAGGCATGCTATTAGATAAGAACAACCCACTACCTTGGGGGATTAATTGAGATACTAACCGCGCCACCTTCGGTTCAGACAAACACGCATCACCACTAAAAAAATTTTCAATAACCTTATCCATCAGCACATTAGCCTTGCGCAATTGCTTTAAAGCTGTGCTGGCTGGACGGGTTTTAAGCATAGGTTTAATGGCCTGACAAAAATTTATTGGCCTAGACTCAACCCTTAGACTAACCTGATGCGTTGGGTCATTGCGTAAGGCATGGTTGAGCACGGTGATATATTCCGCCGGTGATTGCGACTCTATGAAATCATAATAACGTTTAGAGGTAATGCGTCCGCCCAAATGAACAATACCGTCAAATCTAACCCTTGGGGGCGACAATAAAATTTGATCAAAATAATGAACAATGGACGTATCCCTATGCCCTAAGCGCAAACCAGAAGAAATATCCGCAAACACTGGCCAGCCTAAATGCTTGGCAAAATCTAAGACAGCGTCCTGCTCATCTAGGCCGCCAATCTTGCCTACAACAATTAAACCATTCTTAAGCGCATTAATGCGTGTGGCTGTATTCTTAAGATCAGTTAAAACGCCTAACTCAACACCCGCAGCATATTGCGTATATGGCCCCTTGGCCTTATGCCAAGATTTAAGGCCATCGATATAGGCACTTAAATCTGCACCGCTTTTTACTGGTGCTAAAGGTTCTCTGAACATGCAATTTAAATGCACCACACCCGCTGAATTACGCAGCGCCTGATAATAAGCTTGATCAATGGTTGTTAAGACAACGGCTGGTTTAATATTGATATCCGGGCAAGGCATATCAAAAGCCCATTTCACATATTTACCAAAAAGGCCAACCTGGTCAATAGTTTGCACCGCACCAGTTTGGCGCAATTCCGGGGGACGGTCAGCGGTAATCACAATTAAAGGTAATTTCTTCTTGGATGCTTCAATAATGGCCGGCAGGAAATTAGCAGCTGCGGTTCCTGAGGTACAAATCAACACAGCTGGTTTCTTCACGGCGCTGACATAGCCTAAGGCATGAAAAGCCAAGCCCCGCTCATCAAAATGCACCACAGATCTTATTCCCTTCTGCTGCGCCACAGCTACAGTGAGCGGCGAACAGCGGGAACCTGGTGCCAAACAAAAATATTCAACCCCGCAACGCACCAATTCCTCAATGATCAAGGAACCCCAGCAGTGATTGATATTCAAATATTGATACTTGTCGCTCATGCACCACCGACGATTTGTTGAATGCGGGCAGTTGAAGCCTCACTCATCTTGGTAAAATAAATAGCAATCCCCTCACCCACATTGACGCGCGAAATAATCGCAGTGCCATGCACCGCACCTTTAGGATGATCCTTGGAAATTTCCAGCGCAAAATTTAATTCATCATTAGGTGCCATACAAATACTGCTTTTAACAATCACAAAGGCGCTTTTCAACGAAAGGTCCTTAAGCTGACCTTGCAGGATGATCTGCGTACCAAAACTTAATTGAATCGGCATGTTAACAGCCACACGGTTTGATTCACGCTGATTTTGATACATAGTTAGCCTTTCAAACGCTTGCCCTATTATTTAATCACCTTAATAAAATTACCAATCTTATTTTCAATCTCATCCCACTCTGCCCTGGGGTCAGAACCTTGCACAAGACCTGCTCCGGCAAAAACAGTCAGGGTCTTGCCATTCATTAACCCTGAACGGATACCAACCACCAATTCTGCCCAATCTAATCCCACGTAACCTAAGGGCCCTGCATACCAGCCACGGCTAAAACCTTCCTTTTGCCTAATCACCGATAACGCTGCCTTAGTTGGCGTTCCAGCCACCGCAGGCGTTGGATGCAATGATTGTAAAACATCTTCGTCCTTTATGCCACTGTTTAGCTCACCAATAAAGGGCGTGATTAAATGATGCCCATTACCCAAACTCATCACTTGTGGCTTTGCCTCATGACTTAATTGCTTACAAAGGGGACTTAAATTGGCCTTAATCGCCTTAACAACAAATTGATGTTCATGATTATCTTTAACGGAAGCTTTTAGATGCTCTTTCAACAATTTATCTTCAACCGCTGTTTTACCCCGGCGCGCAGTGCCAGCAATGGCTTCACTTAAAATCATCCGCCCCTGGCGTTTATAGAGGCGCTCAGGCGACGCACCCAGGAAGGTCGTCTTGCCAAATTGAAAACAAAAATGGTAGGCATTAGGCGTTACCTGATAAAGCCGCCTAAAAATAACAAATGGATTAACTTGACCCGCAAAGGTCAGCACGGTCTTACGGGCCAAAACCACCTTAGCGTATTTAGTCTTGGCAATGCCTTGAAGAACTTCATTAGCATGACGTGTCCATTGCCCCAAACTTGGCGTATCTCGGCGCTGATTGACCTTAAGGTTTTGCTTCTGGCCCTTAGGCCCCACCAGCATCTGATCCAGCTCTCTTAAGATACTCCTGCGCTTTAGCTCACTGATAGGGCCAATCAAATTGCAGGCAAAGATCATCTTAGCCTTATCCCGGGCTAATTCAAAACGCGGCAGCACAAAACGATACGCACCAAATTCTTTCCAACTCTGATCCAAGTGCTTATCATCAAAACAAAAACCACCATACCACTGCAGGTAGGGATACTGCGGGCTTAAATATTGACGCAACTGAGCAAAGACATCTGTTAAAGAACCAATCGTGACCGCCTTAACACAAATAGCCTCACCAATACCAGCGATGGCCAAGGCATCATCCTGATTAGCCCCATAGATCTTGACCTTCATGACTTGCGCTTGAACCCAGGCAATAGGGTCAACTGGTTTTATTTTGATTTCAATGCGATAAACAGCGGGCTTAGCCTTCAAATCCAATTGCCTGATTTGATCCGCCATTACGCGCTTAGCTTGGGATAAAGAATATATCTTAAGATTTGTCGCCGACATAAATCGTTGCTACACCACCCATCAAGGGCAGTGCGGTAACCTGGGTAAACCCGAATTGTTTTAGAATCTTACAGAAACGGTCGCCATAAGGAAAATCTTCAATGGTTTGGTTTAAATACTTATACGCCTTCCAATTGCCAGACAATAATAGCCCTACCGTCGGCACAATCCATTGCAGATATATCCAATGACCGGCCCTTAATAAAGGATTGGCTGGCAGGGAAAATTCCAAAATCAACACCCGCCCACCCTTCTTAGTGACACGGTACATCTCAAGCAAGGCCAAACGCAAATCCGGAATATTACGGATACCAAAGGCAATGGTGACACAATCAAAGGTGTTATCCATAAAACCTAAGGCCTGCGCATCCCCGTGTTGAAGCAGGATTTTATCGGTTAATTTCTTACGCTCTATCTTGGCTTGGCCATGCTTTAACATTTCCTTTGCCATGTCTACCCCAAAGGCCATCTTAATCTTAGGATTTCCCTCAACCAGCGTGATAATCACATCACCGGTGCCGGTGGCAATATCCAAAAGCATTTGCTCATCATTAGGCGGCAGGTGTTTCTTTAATAAATGCCGCCAGCGCACATCTTGACCTAAGGATAAGACCCGATTTAAAAAATCGTATTTCGCCGAGATGGCATCAAACATCTTCCACGATTCATTTTTAGGTATCACTAATTGTTCTGACATGAGGGCATTCTATCCTTTATAACCATATTTTGTATAGTCAATTCCAAGCGATTCCATATCCACCTTCATGGGCCCATGAAAACCAAAGGGGGTTGCTGCAAAAAAAGCAT
Source organism: uncultured Planctomycetales bacterium (assembly GCA_964400365.1). GTDB lineage: Bacteria > Omnitrophota > Gorgyraeia > Zapsychrales > Fredricksoniimonadaceae > CAYNTZ01. The sequence goes on from CAYNTZ010000006.1 coordinate 14,924, forward strand.
CAACCATCTCTTTTTGCGTAATTTCCCTTATACCCTGGCTATCCACCAATGCAGATAACTTTTTTAATACCGCCTCCTGGGCAATGGGGCGCATAAAAACAGGGATCTTTTCAATCATTAAATCAAATTGCGTTTTAGCCGCTTTTTCCCAAACTAAATCCATCAACTTATCCTTATTCCGCCCAAGCAATATCTTCCGGATTAATCATATCTTCATGAGATTTAGCCGACGCTTGTTGCCCAGCACCTTCATCCGCACGTTTAGGCATAAAATGCACGCTATTAGCGGTAATCCTCACCCGGCTTTGGGTCTTACCATCCTTCTCCCAACGGTCTTGCTTGAGGCGGCCTTCGACAATAATTCCACTACCCTTCTTTAAATACTTAGCGCAATTCTCCGCCACAAGACCCCAAACCTCAACATCAAAAAAAGAAACATCAGTCACCTTCTCACCATTCTTCGAATACACCTGATTATTAGCAATGGATAAGCTACACACCGCTTTGCCACTAGGCGTATTCTTTAATTCAGGATCCCGCGTCAAGTTACCCATGATATTCACACTATTTAAACTCATTATTGTTCCTTTCGTTAAAAAATGCCTCGATAACCCTCTGCCCCACCATTGACTGCTTTTAGAAACGCCGGAAACTTGCGTGAAGGGATAGTCATTTCCGTCACTTTCTCATTAGTCACATCTTCAAAAATCATGGTCATGCCGCGCTTACCATCATCATCGGTAAAATGTTTAATATACACGCTAAAATGTGCACCTAAATAATCCCATTCAACCAAATCTTGTAAATTAGCCATATCCTTCCTTTAATTAGCGACTGTCACTACTTTTACATTTTATACAAATTGAACTTTAGCGGTATCTAATTCAGCGATCTTTTCACGCACCAGCACATACGACCCCGGGTCTTCTGGATAGGCAATCCAACAAAAACCTCCACCACCATGCATCTCATTAATCACATGCATATCTTTATTAAACAAGGCTTCAACCGTTAATTTCACCGTGCGGTCAGGACAACATAATTCATAGGTACCGCCCACCTTAATCAAATTGCGCGCCTCCACCTTAATTAATTTCTTTTGCGCGTCAAATTGACGAACAATCCCTGAATACGTATAAGCAGAATACTGTGAATTACTATGCGCATACTCCTGGCCATTTTTTCCAGGATTTCCATGCAGGAAACCCTCAATAAACCCCCTATTTGATGTCGCAAAAATATCGCGCATGCATTCCAAATCAAATGGACGTCCTGCCATCATATCATCAATGGCCCGGCGATACGCACGCGTAATCATCGACAAATAATAAACCGACTTTGAACGGCCTTCCACCTTAAAAGAACAAACCCCCGCATCACGTAATTCAGCCAGCGAATCAATAGCGCAAAGGTCCTTTGAATTCATTAAATAAGAACCATGCTCATCTTCATCCAATTCAAAAAGCTCATCTGGGCGCTCAGATTCCTTCACATAAAACTGATCTTTCAAAGGCACATACTCATTACCTTGCTGGGTTTCTGTCTTGTTAGGATTCTCCGTCTTGCAACAGCTATCCGGCTGAATATCGCCCTTCTTATAAACCTTATACTCCCAACGGCAAGAATTTGTGCAGGCACCTTGGTTACCATCACGGTTACTTAAATAATTTGAAATTAAACAGCGACCGGAATAAGCCATGCAAATCGCCCCATGCACAAAGGATTCCAACTCCATATCAGGGCAGGCTTCATGAATTTCCTTAATTTCCTTAATGGCAATCTCACGGGAAACAATGATGCGCTTTGCCCCTACCTTTTGCCAGAATTTTACCGATGCATAATTCAATGTATTTGATTGGACTGATATATGGATAACCTCCTTAGGAAAAGCTTCCATCATCAACATAATCAAGCCCGGATCAGACATAATCCAGGCATCCGGCTTACAGAGCACCAACAGATCTGCAATATACTTATCAAATGAAGGCAACTTGCTGTTGTGCGGAAAAATGTTAGCTGTCACATAAACCTTCTTACCCAAGGCATGCGCATAGTTGACCGCCTCAGCTACCTGTTCAAAACTCTTAAAACCATTCTCGCGGGCACGCAGGGAAAAACGGGGAATACCTAAATACACCGCATCAGCGCCAAAAGCAAAAGCATATTTCAACTTCTCCATATCACCGGCAGGCATTAATAATTCAGGAATCATATTCATAACTACAACCCTTCATTGAATCTGTTTATCTCAATATGTTTTAGGAATAACTGATATTGGGATGGGATAAATAACTGCTGCGCTAAGGTATAGTCGTCATACATATAATGAAAGATATTATTTAAATCCATGCGGCTTTCATAGGAAACCTGATGGATTTCAGGGTACTTATACAGGTAGATCGGCCGTTTATTTGTTTTAGCATAATTACGGATCACCGTCTGGAGATTATCAACAAACAGCTTTGACGTCGAAACAAAGGAAATCCTCCATAGGTGGGTAAATTCCGAGACACTCCCGCTGCAATCAAAGAAACCGCGGATAAAATGACTATACAGATTATCCTCCAGCATAGGAAAAACCCGCTCCAGATTATTATTCACCGATAATCCAAAGGCCAATAAATCCCTTGTCATGCTCATATTGCCAATATTTAGCGTGTACACACGCTTGCGCTTGCCTTCTTTAATACGATGCGATGAACCCAGCAATTCCTTTAGCTTAGTAATAATTTCATGATTCTCATGGGTGATAGAAAATGAGGTTGAATGCTTACCGATCGCCCCATGTGAATAAATACAGCCCAAAACATAAGCCATCTGGGGTGTACGGGCTTTAAAGAAATTATCATTAACTGCTGTAAACCTTACCCCTTTTTCCAAACGCTTAGCCTGGGCTGATGCCGCTGAACGGTTGCGGGTGGGGATATCATATTGGCGCATCAGCATTAAAATATAGACATTGGAACAATTAAACATCTTAGCAATATCCGCCAAGGATTTTCCCTGATCACAATACAGGTCCCTCAACTGAAATTCAGTTAGACGCTGACCAATAGTCTTCTTATCTTCAGGCTGTTTTATATAGAATAATTCGTCTTGTTTCATGAATTAATCAAACGGATAAATATTTCACCATAACGCTCAAGCTTTTGTTCGCCTACACCAAAAACCTGTGCAAATTGGGCCTTGGTCTTAGGCCTACGTTCACACATATCAATTAACGACTTGTCTGAAAAAATCACATAGGGCGGAACGCCTTTTTGATCGGCTAACTGTTTACGCTTAACGCGTAGCTTCTCAAACAAAACTTCATCATAGCCACTGCCAGCAGCCTTCTTGACGGTTGGGGTTTTTGATTTTGAGGCTTCTTCCGTTAAATAATACCCCTTCACTGTACGGCGATTGCTTAAGACCTCGTAGGAAGCTTTATTTAAACCTAAAACCCCATACTCCTCTTGCCTGTCCATTAAACCTTGCGCCAAAAATTGTTGAACCAAATATTGCCACTGCTTAACTGTCAATTGACGACCTGCACCAAAAGTCTTACATTCCTGGTGATTATAATTTAGCACCTTCTCGGCTTCGCTTCCGCGCAGAACATTAATCACATGCATGGCCCCAAAGCGCTCCTCGGTTTCGCTCATACACTGCAAAAATTTTACCGCTTCAACGGTTAAATCATTGGTCGGTTCTGGCGCTTTCACACAATTATCGCATTGGCCACAATTTACAGCCGTGTAGTTCTCACCGAAATAAGTAATTAAAGGAATACGCCGGCATTGATGGCTTTGCGCGTAACCCAAGACGGTATTAAGGTGATTTAAAGCTACCTTCTTTTGAATAGGATCGGTTTTCTGATCGATGAAATAACGAATCTTGGCCCCATCCCCGGCTGAAAAAATCAATAAACAATGCGACGGCAGGCCATCGCGGCCAGCCCGGCCGGTTTCTTGATAATAGGATTCAATATTTTTAGGCAGGTCATAATGGATGACAAAACGGACATTGGGCTTGTTGATGCCCATGCCGAAGGCGATGGTGGCGGCCATAATCGGCACGTCATCCCGAATAAATAATTCCTGATTCTTCTGACGGGTCTCATCACTTAAGCCCGCATGATAGGGCAACGCCTTGTAGCCAAAATAATTTAAGTCCTTAGTCAAGGTATCGACCTGGGCGCGGGAAAAACAATAAATAATACCGCTTTGCCCTTTAAATTTTTCCAAGAAATCAATGGTCTGATCCGTAGCACGTTTCTTTTGAATAACCTCATAAAATAAATTATCACGGTTAAAACTAGCCAGCAATTCACGAGGGGCTTTTAAATTTAGATTGGTGATAATATCCTGGCGCACCTGCTTGGTGGCCGTCGCCGTCACCGCTAAATAAACGGCATTCGGAAAGATTTCCCTAACGTCCTTGATGCGGCGGTATTCCGGGCGAAAATCATGCCCCCACTCGGAAATACAATGAGCCTCATCAATGGTGATGCAATCAACTTGAACAGATGATAATAATTCCAGAATCTCTTCTTTAAAAAGAGTTTCTGGTGCGCAAAAGAATAATTTAGTTTTGCCTGAACGGATCTTTGCCTTATTAAGATTGTATTCTTCACGATCAAGAGAACTATTCAACAGTTCCGCCTCAACGCCTAGGGCTTTAAGCTGGGCAACCTGATCTTGCATCAGTGAAATCAAGGGCGAAACAACAACCGTTAAACCCTCCTGCATCAAAGCTGGGATTTGATAACAAATGGATTTACCCCCACCGGTGGGCATGATTAACACCGTGTCCTGCTTATTAAGCACAGCATCAATACAGGCTTCTTGCAGGGGCCTAAAGGTGTTATATCCAAAGACAGATTTAAGAATATTTAATTTATTATTGTTGAGGGTTTGACTCATGACACAGCCCAAGCTGAGAGGAAAGGTTTGCCTTTAGCATTTTTAGCTTTTAAGGTAGCAATTTCTAAATAAGTTTTAGTCCCCCGCACAAAATGGCCGGCGTAGCCGGTACGCAAGCGGGCATCATAGTTGCGTTTGAAGTCTTTAGCAACCAAGACGGCGCGGTCAAAGCCTACTTCCACAAAGCCTGCCCAGTCATTGCCATCTTCACTGCCGTCATCGCCAATATAGATAATATCTAGATCATACTTTGGGCCGAGTTTTGATAAGGCCAATTCGCTATAGCCCTTTACTTCAACGGCATTTTGCTTGTCATCAAAACACACCAAGTCTGCCCCACCATTGCCACAAACCAAGATGCGGTTAAATAAATGCGCGGGGATGCCATCCTTGATGCGATAAACATTACGGGATAATTGATTACCAGAATTAAGCATAAAGACACCGCCTGCCTCCAACCACCCAATCAAGGCATCTTTTGCAATGCTTTTGGCCATGGTAGGTAAATCATGCCCAGCCTTTGGACCGTCATAAATGGTGCCATCGCCATCTGCGGCAATAATAGTGAAGGTCTTGCGGCTATCAATATATGCACCTGGCGTGTAATTCATCTGCGCCAAGACATGACCCCAAGCATGCCGCAAGTAACGGATAGGTAAGGATTTGTTAACTTCCTTGATATTGAATTCAAACGATGAGGTCCCGGCTAAACGAACTTCAATCTGCTTATCCAGCTTAGCTAATTCTTCCCTAATGCGCTTCATCGCCGCTTGACGAGCTGCAGCACCCCACACACCCTTGGCAACAACCTGAGCTGCGCCAAATCCTGAAGAATGCCTAACTTCAATGCGCATGGGGTAATTGATGGCCTGCTCGACATTACTGCCATATTCAATTAAAAGCTTATCGCTGTACAGGCTCTTATCCTTGCGATAGCTTTTAAGCGCACCATTAGCCTCGCCCCTAAAATCATCGGGACTGGCTTGTTCAAGAAAATTACGAATTTCCTGACCACTGAGGCGGATAATGGTTGATAAATCCGCGCGCGGGATATAGGTACTATAAATGCTCTTTGACATTAGGCCCTGAGATATAGCTGACAATATCAATAAAATCCTTAACCTTCTTGGCTTCCTTCTTGCCTGCTTCTTGCTCGAGGGAGGAACAGACATCAACGGCATAAGGCTTTAAACCATTGACCGGTTCAATCACGTTTTGGTTATTCAAACCACCGGATAAGATAATCGGAATATTTAAGGCCTTAGCTTCCATCAATAAGCGCCAGTTAAATGTTTTTCCCGTGCCACCATAGGCATCCTTATCCAAGGTATCAAACAAAAAGGCATCAACCTTATAAGGCTCTAGACTTTTAGGGTCAAAACTATCCCCCACCCTGATTACCTTAATCACCTTCACATTAAGCTTACGGAGACGATGACAGAAGTGATGATCTTCATCCCCATGCAATTGCACCACCCGGATACCGGTGTGATTGATAATATCACGGATAGCACCTTGACCTTGATTCACAAAAACACCAACGGGTGTTACAAAAGGCGGCAAGGCTTCGATAATCTTCTTAGCCTTAAAAGGTGAAATAAAACGGGGACTCTTTTTATAAAAAATAAACCCTACCGCCCATGCACCTAAACTGGCTGCTTTCAGTGCATCTTGTTCATTAGTCATGCCGCAAATTTTAGTTCTTACCATACATCACTTCCTTTATCTTGGCGCCAATATCATTGGCACGCATGAAGGTTTCGCCGATTAATACCGCATGAGCCCCGGCATCGCGCACGCGCTTCACATCTTCATAATTTTTAAGACCACTCTCAGCTACAATCACCTTGCCAGCCGGAATACGGGGAATCATCCTTAAGCAATTTTCTATATCCACCTCTAGGCTTTTTAAATTACGGTTATTCACCCCAATGATTTCTGCATCGGCATCAAGGGCACGTTCAATCTCCGCTTCATCATGAACTTCAATCAAACAATCAAGCCCTAATGCATGCGCACAAGCCATCAAATCTTTAAGTTGATTATCCTCAAGCATGGCTACAATCAATAATACCGCTGAAGCGCCATTGACCGACCCTTCATAGATCTGGCATTCATCAATGATAAAATCCTTCATCAAAATCGGCACCGGCGAATGTTCGCTGACCAGATTTAAATAAAGAAAGCGTCCGTGAAAGTATTTTTCTTCCGTCAATACTGAAATCGCTGCGGCCCCATTGTCCCGATAAATCTTAGCAATTTTCATCACATCAAAATCATCCCGGATAAGCCCCACCGATGGCGACGCTTTCTTGATTTCCGCAATCAAGTTAATTTGACCAGGACGGCTAATGGCCTTTTTAAACACTTCATAACGGCGAATGCCTTGAGCCTTCATGGTCTTTTTTAAATTCTGATAATAGGCCATTTTGCCCACAATCAATTCACGCTTATGCGCGGCTATAGTCTTTAAAAAATCACCGGACACGGTTGGTAAACTCCTTTAATTCATTTAACTTATCCAAGGCACGGCGTGAATCAATCGCATGCTCAGCCATGCGCATCCCTAATGCTAGATTATCCACTGTTTGGGCGGTATAAAGCGCATAGGCCGCATTAACCACCACAATATTGCGCTTCGCCCCTGCCTGACCTTGTAAGATATCCAAGGCGATAGACGCATTTTGCTGCGCATCTCCGCCAGCCAAATCGGCTAAAGACGCCCGGGCAATACCAAGCTCGTCAGGATTGATATCATAAGAAACGATTTCCGTTCCATTATATTCTGCCACAAAGGTTTTATCCGTCGTGGTTATTTCATCTAAACCATCATTGCCATGCACCACCAGCGCACGCTTTAACCCTAGATTCTTTAATACCCGAGCCATTGGTTCAACCAAGTCACGGCTATAAACCCCCATCACCTGATGGGTCGCCTTAGCTGGATTGCTTAAAGGCCCCAGGATATTAAAAATCGTCTTAACTCCAAGTTCCTTTCGAGCTGGGGCCACATTCTTCATCGCCGGGTGCAAGCGTTGGGCAAAAAGAAAGGCCAACCCCACCTTGTCTAAGCATTGGCTTAAATGCTTTTCCTCCATCTGCACATCAACACCTAAGGCTTCCAACACATCCGCAGAACCGCACTTACTGGAGATTGAACGGTTGCCATGTTTGGCTACCACCACCCCACAGGAAGCAACAACAATAGCTGCAACCGTCGATATATTAAAGGTGCCGCTTTGGTCCCCACCGGTGCCACAGGTATCCAAAATCACCTGATGTGAAGTGCTAACCGGCACCACAAACTTACGCATCATCAGGGCGCAAGCCGTAATCTCATCAACCGTAGGGCCTTTTTTATTTAACGCCAATAGGAATTCCTTAATCTCATCCAAACTGGTATGCCCGGACATGATTAATTCCATCACCACCGTAATGGCGTCATGGTTTAAATTTTCCCCTTGTTGAATTTGTGTGATATAGGAACGCATTATAATTTCAGGAAATTACGTAGGATATCCTTGCCCTCGGTGGTCAAAATAGATTCCGGGTGAAATTGCACGCCCCAAATGGGTAAGGTCTTATGCCGCACGCCCATAATTTCTTTATCATCGGTGGTCCAGGCCGTTATTTCCAAGCAATCAGGAATGGTTTTGCGGTCAATCACCAGGGAATGATACCGGGTTGCTTCAAAAGGATGCGATAGGCCTTTAAAGATTTCCTTTCCCGTATGCTCAATCTGAGAAGTCTTGCCATGCATTAATTTCTTGGCATTAATAATCTTGCCGCCAAAGGCATAGCCAATACCCTGATGCCCTAAGCAAACACCAAGGATTGGAATCTTACCGCCAAATTCTTTAATCGTAGCGACTGATACCCCCGCATCTTCCGGACGGCCAGGGCCCGGTGAGATAACAATCTTCTTAGGGTTCATTTTCTTAATATCCCCAAGGCTTAAGGTGTCGTTACGAAAGACCTTCATATCCGCCTTTAATTCGCCAAAATACTGCACGAGATTATAGGTAAAGGAATCATAATTATCGATCATCAGTATCATATAAAATTCCTATTATTCTTTTTCCCGATAAACCTTGGCGCCTAGGCCAATTAATTTTTGATCAAGCTCTTCATAACCGCGATCCAAGTGATAGATACGGTGAATTTCTGTTTTACCCTTAGCAACCAACCCGGCAATCACTAAGGCTGCTGAAGCGCGTAGGTCAGAAGCCATAACTGGAGCCCCATATAATTGCTTAACTCCCTCGATAATCGCAGAGCCAGTGTCGCGGCGAATTTGTGCGCCCATACGGTTGAGTTCCGCAATATGCATAAAGCGGTCAGGAAAAACCCGGTCGGTGATAATACACACACCTGGGGTAATGGCCATCAAGGCCATGTACTGGGCTTGCAAGTCCGTCGGGAAACCCGGATGAGGATGGGTCACAATATTGGCAGGCTTTAAGGTCTTCTTACATCTAACCCTAATATCATTAGCCCCCACCCGCTGCACATCAGCACCGATGGATTGCATCTTATCAATCAAGGGTAATAGATGATTATAATTAGCATCTTTAATTAAAATATCATTCTTGCAAGCAGCCGCCATAAGCAAGAAGGTTCCGGCCTCAATACGATCAGCACCCATCTTATAATTAGTGCCATTTAATTTCTTCACCCCATTAATCACTACGCGAGGCGTGCCGTGACCTTGAATCTTGGCTCCCATCGCCTCTAAGAAATTACCCAAATCTTCAATTTCTGGTTCACAGGCTGCGCATTCAATAATGGTTTCACCATGCGCCAGGCTTGCCGCCATCATCACATTTGCGGTGGCCAACACCGAGGAACCAAAGGTACCACCTAAATACATCTGCGTACCCTTTAATTTTGGTGCGTGAGCAATCACATAACCAGCGTCAAAATCCGCCTTAACCCCGAGGGCCATAATCCCCTTCATATGCAAATCAATAGGACGCACACCAATAACGCAGCCGCCAGGCATGGACACCTTTGCCTTACCTAATTTTCCAAGTAGCGGGCCCAACACGCAGAAAGAACCACGCATGGTGGAAACTAATTTGTAATCCGCAATATGATTATTCACCGCACCGGCAATAGTCACCTTATTGCCGGAAATATCGACGGTCTTACCTAGAGAACGCAAAAGCTTGCACATGGTTAAGGTATCCCGCAGGCGAGGTACGTTTTTAATCTCGCAAACGCCGTCGGTCAATAAGGTTGCCGCCAATATCGGCAAGGTGGCATTCTTAGAACCTGAAACCCTGATTTCGCCCTTTAACGCTTTGCCGCCTTCAATAACAAACTTTTCCATTACCTATCTCCTGATCTGGTAGCTATTAAGAAACGTTCTCGACCGCTTAAATCTTTTAGAATTTCAACCTTAAAATCTTTACCAAATAGCGACAAGATGGCTTTAGCCTGCCCGTCGCCAAACTCCATCATAAGACAAGCGCCGCCCCTTAGCAAGTGCGGAGTATATTTTATAATATGACGGTAAAAATCCAATCCATCTACCCCGCCATCCAAGGCTAACGCCGGTTCTTGTTGAACATCCTTAGGTAATTGAACCATTTGACTAGTTGGGATGTAAGGCGGATTAGAAATAATCAGGTCAAAAATAGGCGCTGTCCCTATTTTATTCAAATACACGGACATATCTTCACAAACAAAATCAATACGACTATCTACGCCGTGGCTCTTGGCATTTGCCTTTGCTACTTCTAAGGCTTTGGAGGAAATATCAACGGAAACCACCTGTACGCTAGGGCAAGCTTTTGCAATAGCAATGGCAATACAACCTGAGCCGGTGCCGAGGTCTAATACATGTACTGGATTCCCGCCTTCGCGGGAATGACATAAACTAATCGCTTGTTCCACCATCTGCTCAGTTTCAGGACGCGGCACTAGCACCGACGGATTAACTACCAGCTCTAATCCCATAAAATTCCAAGACCCCAAAATATACTGCAACGGCTCACCCAATGCGCGACGACGCATATACACATCAAATTGTTTTTGTTGCGCACTTGTTAATGTGGGCTTATTGACAATTAAATCAATAGGCTTACATTTCAGAATATGTGTAATAATTATTTCGTGTTCAGTCATAAACAACACTCGTGTTGAAAAAAGGTTTAGGTAAGTTCTGAAAGACTGAAAGGTTAGGTCCCAGCAGATTCTTTAGCTTCACGCTCCGCCGCCATTAAAGCATTGGTCAAATCATCCATGTCGCCGTTAAGGATAGATTCTAATTGGTGGCTGGTATAGCCGATACGGTGGTCGGTGACACGGCGGTCTG
>CAYNTZ010000007.1:0-23764 GCA_964400365.1 uncultured Planctomycetales bacterium
CAAAGCGGCCCACCTGGTCATTGCTATTCCCCTTAAACCTACCGTCGGTGTCCATGTCAAAATAATCCGGCACCAAGGCTGAATCACCGCTAGCCGCTACCAATCCGCCCTGAATAGCCCCTTCCACAAACTGGTCAACCACCGGCATGTCTTTTTGCAATTTATTCCACAACTTTGTTAGCCCCGGCTGAACCACCAAAACTTGCAATGATAAGCTTGTTACTGAAAGAACCAAAGAAACAGCGAGCAACGCCCATGTTGGACCAATTAGAGCCGCAGCTGGAGGAAAAAACCATGCTACCACCATTAGAATAATCGTGACAATCACCGCCGCAATCGCTGCCCAAATGCTGGTGCTCTTACAAATTTTTTGCCGGCCGCCTAATTGCTCTTGCAGCACCTGCTCACCATAGCTAGCGCCTCCCGACGCCAACGATGCCGCCGCGGTGTTAGCCGCAATGGTGGTCTGGGTCTTGCTTTGCGCGACCTTGCCCCAATTAAGGGTGGCGGCAAAGAAAATCAAGCCCACCGCCGCAATCATAATCATGATCAGCGATGTCTGCCCACGCCTATGATTACCCCATAATCTCATCTGACAATATCCCCATGATGAACCGCATCCATCTTGCGGCCACGATAAAATTCCGGATTCAACTGCTGTTCTGCTGTAAGGCTTTCATTGGTCAACAACTTATCGTGCGCCACTCGCCGTTCAGCTAAATCCAAACCTGCCCAGCGAAACACCTGCACCATGCCGTAGATTAAAAAAATAATCACGATCATGGAAAAGGTAAATTCAATTGTGGCTTGGCCCTGCCGGCCAGCCGGCCGTCGCCACCTTATTTGACGCCTAATTCGCCCCATGACTGCGTTCCTTTTTTCTGCGCATCCCTAGACAAACCCGACACATCCGTTGTCCACTTATGCCCTTGGCTGTCCATCAAGCGACTGCGCACATAAATAATATTAGTCGATACATCCATACACGTCTTAGCCACATTGGCCTGCGTAAAACAATCGTTACCAATAATAGGATTAGTGTTGGTTGTGACCGACGTGTCTGACGCCGCGCAGACCTCAACGGGATTCTCCCCCGCCGGGCATACCCCATTAACCTTAGTCAAACCTCCAATACATTCCGACGGCGGCACGGTGACTAGCTGAACAATCCCTGAGGGGCAATTCCCGCTAGCATCAAGCCCGCCTTGGCATTCATAGCTCGACTGACAAAACCGCCCGGTATTATTCGACAAGCGGATGCGGCGTTCAATAATATCAACCGTGTCACGCTTGTTTAAACTGCGCACCACAGTATTGCTGCCAGCCTCAAAAAGCTTGCCGTTGCGGATTTCTAAATAGGTGCCGGTAACACCCGGCCCCGTGCGCGGCCGCGTATAAATAGCCGTATCGCTTTGCAGGCCAACCTGTCCCTCGTCACTATCATCGCGCGATAAATCAATGTCTCCGGCGGTAAAATCAAGCGCGGTCTCGCCCAAAGCAATGTCTTTCACCACCGCACTGCCGGTCTTAGGAACAATCGCCGCATAGAGAGTTTCTTCCTTGCGGTCATTATTAATATCAAAACTAGGGTAGCGGCTGTTCGCTGCTGAGGAGCGGCCATTAAGCTCAGAGACACTAAAGAGCCCCTTTACCGCGCGCCATTGCCAGGCCATATTGCTGCGCGGCACCTTGGTGCGGGTGTCATCCTTAGGGTCGTCAGAAAAGTCATCATTGCGGTTTAAATCAAACCGTTCATCAAGATTAAGCGGGCTGCCATCATTGCAGGGCTCCCTAACACACCAACCCGTGCGGCCATTAGGCACCAGCGTATAGTACATCTGACAACCATAATAACGTTTTATCTTAGTGCCTGGGGCCGCAGGGTTATCAATCTCCTCACTGGTGCATTTAAAGTCCCAACCATGATAACGGTGGGTACCCTTTCCCAGGGGATCTGGAACAGCCACATCCCCATTATAAAATCTTTCATACCTATCGTAAATCCCATAATCCACCAACACGTCAATATAGCTTATCTGCTGCCGATTATGTTTTTGAATTTCATCCCATTGAGCCTTCAACACCGGCGGCTGATGGACAATCTCACGCAAGGCCGCCGTCGTTAAGGGCAGGTGCACCCCATTAATATAAATATCCATGGTGGGTAAATTTTGTTCAACTTCGTCGGGGTCAACGGAATAAAAAAGCAGGTTGGTAAAGGTACCTGAGCCTTGGGCAAAATAGGGGGTGCGGTCAAGTGAACCATATTTTGAAAAATCCGGACTTAGGCGGTCTTCAATATAAAGCACGCTGGCTGAATTGCGCGACGTTGAACCGCTTGCGGAAGTCTGCAGGGATTTTAACATCGCGTAACGCATGGCCTTTAGGTTCTGGTTCATGGTGTAGGAATTACTCACCGCCGTGCGCACAATCATCCCCACGACGAAAATGACAATAGCGCCAAAGACGGCTAATTCAATCGCCGCCTGCGCCTTATTCCTATTTAAACGCCCCTGTAACATGCCTAATTCCCGTGCACACCCGTCCCCTGCGCTGCTATCGAGGTATGCCCTTGTTTGGTTTCAACTGAAACACTGCTGTCAACCCGATTGGTAAAATACCCACCCGCATCCGGCTGGGTGACAATATGCGTATCTGAATTGCTGATAATCACGTGGTTAATATATGAATTAGCCAGGCGCGGGTCATATTGGTCGCCTAAATCGTCGGTGGCTGATTTCCACCGCCCCTGGATGCCGCGCTTAATATAATTTTGCATGGCAATAAACACGCCGATAATAATAACAATGAGCACCGTGTATTCTAATAATGTTTGGGCCTTGCGTTTTAATTGCATAGAATCCTACCTTTGCTTTGTAAACCCTAGGTCGGTTACTGAATTAGCTGTCGTTTCAACGCGCTGGTCCTCGATAATATCGCTGGTATACGCCACGTCCCGTACAACGCGCCCACTGGTCACATTTGACTTAATCTTTGATTCAACTAAATACGCGTCATATTCCGTCGGTGTTGTCCTGCTTAAAAGCTCGTCGGGTTGAGGATTCGACACCCCGTTACCAAAAGGCTTATTGACCCGCTGTTCGGCCATTTCCTGGTTGCCGATTTGGTCTGCCGTTACCTTAACCAGACTCTGCAGCCCCCGCTTGATGGCTGGCCCCATAAAAAAAAGCGCAACCGTCACTACTGAGAGGAAAATAATATATTCTAAAACCGTTTGTCCCCTTAACCGCCCCATCTACCTGCTCCCCACCGCTGCCTTAGGGGGCAGCTGTTCGCTGTAGGTGCTTGACTGATTTTCTTCATTGATAATTTTCCTAAAAATCCCCGTCTCGCCAACCGCTAAAAGCGCGTCGGTGGTATTGCTTGACCTGGTGGTGGTGGAATTAACATAACCGTAATAGGGTTCATACTCGTAGGGCAGGCTCTTATTGGCAACGCCGGCTGCTGCGTGGCAATCCGCGTCGCAGGCTTGGTTGGCTACATTGACGGCATAGTTGCGGGCATCCCAAACCCGCGCCTGCAGGGCGCGCTGAATATAAATGGTCATGGCCACAATCACGCCGATGACTAAGAAAAATGTCACCACATATTCCGGCAGCGTCGTCTGCCCTTTATTGTGCCTTAAACCGCCCACCGCAAGCCCTCCCGTTAGAGGCTATTACCTGAAAAGCGGTTAGCCACATCTTCCATGCCAATCGTGGTTTGGTTTAGCACATTGGTCAACCGCTTTTGAAAACCGCCATCCTTATTGGTTGTAAATAAAATAACCACGGTAATAACCGCGGTGACCAATAAAATATACTCGACGGTGCTCTGTCCTTTTTGTTTAATCATTACCACTCCTTAAAATCTTAGGACAGCTACCGCAACTCCGGTAGCTGTCCCACAACTCTCTATTTTTCGTCTGCTGATGCACCGCCCCAATATTCTTGGTCGACGTTAACAATCTGCATCTTATCAACCGTATTGGTGGTTTCGTTCCCAACCAACTCTGAACGGGATACGCCTTGACCTGTTACCCCAAAGGTATCTAGGGTTTTGCTGCTTGTCTTGGTCGTCTTGATATGATTGGTATTACCGACCGAGAATTGGTCGCCAATATCATCCGAAGCGCTTTTTAAACGGCCCTGAACGCCACGCTTGATGTAGGTTTGGATGGATAAAAGCGCGCCAATGATCACAATGATCAGCACCGCGTATTCCAGCGTGCTTTGGGCCTTTTTCTTATTGATATATTGCAACATAGGAAAATCCTCCTTAAATAATTTATGTTAACCGTATTAGAATCCGCGTTCTGAATTTCCAGCCGTTGTCCCATTATACGTTGATTCCTGGAACCCTTTATCGGCACGGGTGCGGTTGCTGATAGAATCTTGCGCAACCAAGCCTTCGCTTAAACGCTTATTCTCTTCGCTCTCACGGCCAATTTCATAATTGCTTTGCAAGTAATACGGTTCATACTGCTGTGAATTGCCGATCGTATTTGTTGTGCTGGTCAGATACTGGCCGGCATCGCGCATGCGCGCCTGCAGGGAACGCTGTGCATAGGTCTGCATGGCAATAACACCAGCAACAACCAACGCGATCAACAGCGCGTATTCGGCTGTGTTTTGGCCTCGTTTATTTTTTAAGTATTGATGTAACATATATGCCTCCTAATAGATCGTCATAGTCAATTTTAAACCAACGTTTTAAATAAGCCGCTGGCACCGGAAGATTAACCACCTGTTGCGTTGCCGTTAACCGGTGTAGTTATCCCCGACGTATTTTTCGACCCCACCCCATCTGGTGCTGGTGCATGGCTTTCCCCTAAACGGCCGGACATATCCGTAATCACCGAGCTGGTGTCTTCCAGGGTTTGATTCATTTTAGACTGTAGGCCGCTGTTCTTGTTGGTGGTGAACAAAATCATCACCGCGACAACCGCCGTGACCAGCAGGATATACTCAACCGTGCTTTGGCCCTTTCGATTCTTTAATCTAAACATATGATACCTCCTAAATAAGGAAAAATAACGTTTTACTCATCGCTGAACACCTGTGTGATCTCCTGCTGCTTGGACTGTACGGAACGAAAGACGTAGGTGCTAAGCGCAGCTACGGCGGCTGAAATCAAGGAAATGACGATCGCATATTCAATTAGATTCTGTCCTGCGTTGTGTCGTTGTTTGCGAATCATCATCCCTTTCCGTACCCCTGATTAGCGGTGATTGGGCTTCCCGCTTAAAATTTTTTAAGCGGCTCGGCATTCACTGAAGCCCGTCATTTATGTTAAAGCCCCTAATTAAAGTGGCTGTATGTCCTCTTCTTTTAAAAATAGCAAACCTTGGTGTAAGTATGCCATATATAATCGACGCTGTCAACCCGGGGAGAGAAGATTTATGATATTTTTTCCGACTCCAACTTAAGCTGCAATATCCGCCCCTCATCATCCTCAACACCCCAACCATTAACCACCAAAACCGCCCGCTCTAAAACCTGTTTATTATCATAAACATCTGGTAAATATATCGTTACAACCCTGCTATCGTTATTCATTTCCTGAACGCCCCAAAGCCCTTCAACAACCTGCCAATTATCCCGCACCCCTCCCGCCAAAAGCGCCAGCATCCGCTCCCGCAAGCAATCCCTTAATCCCCCAGCCAGGCAAGCCCCTTGCACCTGGACAATGCCACATTCATTATCCACTTGAATTGATTCTTTTATAATAAAATTTCTTTTAAAACCCACAATTGAGCTAAATTCAGCATAATTATGGTCTTTTTCATCCACTATCTCTATTTTTTGTATTTTTTTACCCGCTTTCAGAGAAAAAGACCCTAGGAAATCAGCCGTTGACCTATCATCGGGATTAATGCCGCCCAAAACCAGCGGTTTTTTATTACTTAAGATGCGCTCAACCACCACACCCATAACCTTCTCAATAGGGGCCGCCAAATGTAAATCGTTGGGATTATCCGCATGCACGCCCCGCAGCCTGGCATCAAGATAATACACGCAACCATCTTCCAGACTAACCTTGATCGCTGTCATCAGCTTAGTCAAATAGCCCCAACTTGCGGCAAAATCAGCGACGGCAACACGATCAATCTCATCAAAACCCTTAATCCCCCATACCCGCTGGGGACATAAATCCCAAAAAACAGCCTTTAAAAAAATTGCTCCTGCCTTGCCCGGCAATTCTTCCTTAACCCACGGTCCACCCCCATGCGCCCGCACAGGAGCTTCCAACACCTCAACCGGCAACTCTGGCTCAAGAGCAGCCGCTGGCTCCATTGTTGGCTCAGGCAACAAGCCAGGATCATCCAGCAAGGGCAACAAGGCCTTTGATAAATCCGCCTTAATCACCTGCTTTTTTTGAACAGGAATGGCAAAGCTATCCTTTGGCTTGCGCCCCCGAGTGGAGGCAATATTGGCTTGTTTTAAAACTTCATGGATAGAGGATTTTGACACATGTACCGCAAACTGAGCCTCAACGGCTTCAGCCAGGGCGCGGCAAGAAAGCAGCGCATTAGCCTTGCGCTGGGTAATAATATACCCAATAATTTCATCAGTTAATTTATAGGTAACGCCCATTCCTGCCTTAAAAAACCCGATTCTTATGCGTTAATATATAATTAATGTCCAGTCTGGACATTAATTATATTAAGCGGGATATGCTCTTCTTTCAACTGATTTGCAAGAAATCGCCGATCTTGCTTTGGCTTTGGGCAATGGTTCCCACAGGCAATTCAATCGCATCCTGGGCCAAGAAAAAAATAGGGCTTAAATGAAAGGGTTTAATCTGCGGACAAAGGCCAACAATCTTGCCTTGCTTATTAATGAAAATAACATCCAGCGGGAATTTCATGAAGAACATATGAATGCTCCGGCATTGGGTAATCACCAGAGCCTCTTCTGCGGCCAAGCTATCCCGCCCCAACAAACCTTGCATGCGTGCTGCGGGCGTCTTGGCAATAGCCGCCTTGGTTGCAAGTGTTGTGCTGCGCGTCACATTAATGATCGTCATTATTGAGCAGGGGTAAAGATGGTTTTATCCATGGGCAGGCCACGGGTCAGCAAATCATCATAGCATTGGGGGACATAGCCTGTCGCAGCATATTCGCCCATGACAATGCCTTGCGCATTAACGCCCTTGTGATGGAAAAGAAAAATATCCTTAATCTCAGGCAGACCATCGACAATCTTGCCCGTTAATTCCGAGATGGCCGTTATCTTGCGTGACCCGTCGGAGAAACGGTTAACCTGGACGATTAGATTGATCGCGGAAGCCGCCATTTCATAAATGGCCCGAACCGGCAATTCAATGCCCGATAACAACACCATTGACGAAAGACGTGAAAGCACATCGCGCGGTGTGTTCGCGTGCAAGGTGGTCAACGACCCGTCGTGACCGGTATTCATCGCTTGCAGCATGTCCAACACTTCCGGGCCACGGCATTCGCCAATAATAATACGGTCCGGCCGCATGCGCAGGGTATTCACAAATAGTTCGCGGATACTAACCTTTCCCCTGCCTTCAATATTCGACGGGCGGGATTCAAGACGGGCCCAATGCGTCTTAACTAAACGTAATTCCGCGGCATCTTCAATCGTAATGATGCGCTCATTATCAGGAATGAATTGAGAAATAATATTAAGCAAGGTGGTCTTACCCGCGCCTGTACCGCCCGAGACAATAATGTTACGCCGCCCGATGACGCAGGCATTCAAGAATTCCGCCATCGGCGGAGAAAGACTTTTAAAACGCGTTAACAAATCTTCAATGGTATAGCGCTCTTGGGCGAATTTGCGGATGGTGATCATTGGCCCATTCAAGGACAGCGGCGGGATAATCGCATTAATACGCGAACCATCCGGCAGGCGCGCGTCCACCATCGGGGTTGATTCATCAACCCGGCGCCCCAAGGGAGCAATGATGCGGTCGATTGTAGCCCGCACCTGGTCGTTGGAAATAAACCGCTTATTCGTCAGGATAATCTTGCCGTTTTTCTCAATAAAGATTTCATCTTTATTGTTAACCATTATATCTGAAATATCCTGGTCAGCTAAAAAATCTTCCAGCGGCCCGAGGCCAAGAGCCTCGTTAACAATCTCGCGCACCAGGCGTGAGCGCTCTTCATGCGACGACAAGAATGCGCCCGAGGCTTCCGCCAACAAATCAGTAATAATTTTTTCTGCTGCCTTGCGGATGCTCGCTGCTTGCAGGGGATCTGAAAGGGCTTCCGGTGAAATCTTCTGCAAATTCATCCGCTCAACCAAGCGCTGATGTATCGCCTTTTTTAATTTAACAACATCATCTTCTTCTTTCTTAAAAGCCGTAACAAAGCTAGCGGTTGAATTTGGCGCAATCCCAAACTTTTCCCAAAACTCATTTGTCTTCTTTAACGGATTATCACTATTACGCACCCGAACCACGTCGGATGACTGCACGTAAATTGACTCATCCGTCAATTTATCAACAATTTCGAAGAAGGATTCAGACACCTTGGTCTTGGGGCTGTCAATAACACAAGGAACCCCGCGGTTTAAAGCCAAACCTACCACCTTACCGTCGGAGGGGATCAACGCAAAGATATCGCAAGTCAAAGCTGACTTAACTTCCTGCCAGGCCACCCCACCGCGGCTCTCCGCGCGGTTTAGGATAAGCCTCACCATCTTTAATGGGTAATGCAGGCTTTGCAAGATTTCCAAGCTTGTCTTGACCTGGTACACGGCGAGAATGTCGGGTGTACCGACGAGTAATATTAAATTTGATGAATCCAGGACAGCAATGAAGGTTTCGCTAAAAATATCACCAGCGTCGATAATGATGTAGTCATATAACTTCGCTGCTTTTTTTAAGAAAACCTTAACATTGTCCGGCGTAATATGACCTATTTGGTTGGGGCTAATAACGCCTGGCAAAAACGACAAGCCACTTGAATGATTGATCACGTTTTTACGGATCAAACTTTCAGCATCATTGCCTTCAATGGCCGGGAGAATATCAACTAAACAACGGGACGGGGTTAGGTTCAGCATGCGCGCCATGTCCTGCCCGGCGTGCAAATTTAAATCAATGATTAGTACGCTTTTCCCTTTTAGGCTTAAGGCGGTGGCAATATTGACACCGACAAAGGTTTTACCAACCCCGCCCTTATTGGAGAATATGGTTAGGACACGACACGTGGACATAATCTGGGATTATAGCACGCTTTCCTAAATTGTCATCTGGGATTTAAAAGTATTGCGCAGCTTTGAATGCCAGCCTTAATTGGTGGCGGTATTCTTTGCTGAAGCCGCCGCTGTTACCTTGGATAAGGAACCCTGGCTATAGACAATCGGCACCGTCACAATCAAGTCTTCTTGACTTGACATCCCTGCTGGAAACGCTGGGTATGGCGCAACAATCTTAGCTGTATTAACCGCGTCTTGGTCAAAAACTTCATGCCCTGACGATTGCAGTACATTGGCTGTGGCCAGGGTACCGTCTTTAAGGATATGCAGTTTTAACCTAACCGTGCCTTGCCAATTATTCTGCAGGGCTTCATACGGATAAGAAATGGCCTTGGCAATCTTGTGCTGAATCATCGACGAATACGGCATGCTCGGCTCTGCAGGCGCCTGGACTACGGGCACGGGCAACGCTGGCGCGACAACGGCTGGGGCTGGGACAGCCTTTGGTTCTGGCGCTTTTTCCTTCAGAGGCGCAGCAGGCTCTTCCTTCAATGATCTTTTCTCAAATGGCGCTTCGACATCAGCAACCAATTGCTTTGTCTGTGCCGACGGCAGGACAACTTCGCTCTCGGCATAAATTTTTGACCTTAGAATCGTCGGGGTTAAGGAAATAACCAATTCTGTTTCAGAATTAGGGACCGTGGTCTTCCTATTCCTAAACAGCGCGCCGACAACAGGAACCTTTGATAAGAAAGGCACCCCAACTAATTTTTCTCCCTCAACATGCCGAATTAACCCGGCTAAAACAATGGTCTGCTTATCATCTAATAATAATTCAGTCTGCGCATTACGGGTAACAAAGGCAATGTCATTCCCAAGTCGTGAGTCGCTAGCCGGGTCAACATCGCTGACATCAACCTTTAACAACACATTAATCTTATTCTCTTTAATAGTGGGGGATATGGTCATGTTGACGCCATATTGCTTGAAGGTCGTATTCTCTGTCGTGCTGCCACCGGTGCTGTTGGTTGTCGTGCTTTTAATCGGGATCTCACCACCAACCAAGAAACTGGCTTCCTTGCCGCTAACAACAACTAATCGCGGACGGGAAAGCACTCGACCCTTCCCCTCTTCAATTAAGGCATTAACCGTAGCTATCATGGCTGTCGTGCGGTTAAAATCACCTATCTTAAATAAATTTTTTGCCTTGCCCGTTGCAGCTGGCAAGGTTTCATCATAATTTAATTTCAAGGGGTTTCCTGAAGCGCCACCAGCCCAATTAATACCTAAGCTTTTTTCCAAGGTTGAGCTTAATTCAGTTACCTGCATGTCAATCTGGACTAAATCATCCTCTACTTTTTCTTTAACCAAATTAATGGTATCTTCGCTGAATGGTTCCAATACTTTTTCTAGAGCAATCTTCTCCTCTTTAACCAGCGACCCAGAAACAATAACCTTGCCCTCTTCAACATTTTCTTCAACAACCACCCCGTAGATCTGGGCTTTTTCTAAAATCTTAATAATACGCGCGCGGGTTAAGCTCATGTCCTGGCTTGCCACATGAACAACCACGGAATGCTTGCCTGCATCATCCCACAAGAAAACAATGGTTTGCCCAGGCTTCTTGCCTAGGATAGTGATCTTATCTGCCTCAACATTGGCCACATCCGCAATATCAGGATTAGTCACGGAAACGCGAGTTAAGGACTTAACTGAAATTGTCTCCAAATCACCCGCAATTAAATCAAGCGATGCGCCCTTAGCTGCTGTTTGGGCAAAAGAACCAGGCACCAAAACCGTTGTTGATACAAAAACAACCAAGAGGATCGTATTTAATATTTTAGACGATTTTTTCATCGTTAAAGCTCCTTACCACCGCGGAATATTTGAATGTTCTGTTTGTTTTCAATCGGTTTGATTTCAACGACATCTTCATCATCGGCATTGTTAATATCCACGCCTTGATTTTCTAACACATAATCAGCCAAGGTCTTCCAGGTGGAGGCTTTAACCATTTGGCGGTTTGCATCATTAACCGGGCGCAGGGCTAATTCAAGCTTGCCGTTCTTATCCGCAAAAGCTAACAAACCAGCCTCCTGCGGGTCGACGGCAAAGGTAACCTTAAGCGTTGCTGCCGCTTGTTGGTCATCATAGGCACCGGGTTGGTCAAGGTTGGTATTAACCGCCAAGACCTTCAGGCTTTGGAAAATCATCGCCGTTACAGTATTGTTCTTGTTATCCGTTTGGACATCTGGAATCGCTAGATGGGCAATCACATCAACACTATCGCCCGCATTAAGCAAACCGCCAACAGCCGCGAGTGAATCAATCATCACCGTAACAGCTCTTTTACCAGCAGGAGTCTTAATAGCTAATGATGGTTTAGGCCTTTTTTCTTGCACCTTAGCGGCAGCGGCGGCTGATTGAGCCTGCTGGGCCTGTGCTTGCTGTAAGGCGGCCAATTGCTGCTTCATGGCCTCAGCCTGCTCTGTCTTTACGCGATTAATCTCTTGGGCCAGGGCCGCCATTTGCTGTTCGCTGCGCTGTTGGATCTGAGCGACAACTTCTTTTTGCTTTGCACCATATTGTTCAGCCAAGGCGGCTGTTTCGCTGCTAATCTTGTTTTGAACATAGGTACTTGTCATTACCGTGGCCAAAATCCCCGTGACCACCGCACCTACGATAATTAACAGTTGTTTTTTATTTTCTATGGCCATTGCATTCTCCTTAAGGAACCTTACTCGACGCTAAACTATTTTTTTGCGTCAAAAGCGCCGATCAGCCCTTTATTAATTTCAACCTTATTTTTTTCTGCCAACGTATTTAAATGATCCAAGACTGCTTGCTGTTGTTTGCGCAAGGTTAGCCCTGCGATTAATTCTGTTTTTACATCCGCGAACGCTTTAGCCTGCCCACCGCTCTTTGCGTCAACCTTCACCAAATAAAAACCATCCGGCCCCTTAAACACCGCGCTGACATTGCCTGCTTCCACATTCGCAATAGCCGTTTGCATGGCCGTAAAGGGAGCCTTGGTAAACTCTTTTAATTCTCCGCCGCTGGCTGCTGTCTTGCCCTTTGATTGGGTCTTGGCAATTTCAGCAAAATCGCCGCCTTGCAATACTTGAACTAAAACAGCCTTGGCCGTTGCTTCGTCAGCTAAAACAATCTCGCGCGCCTTCCACTTAATGGGCTCGACAAATAAATCCTTGTTCTCCGTATAATACTTCTGCGCATCTTCTTCAGTTGCGGCAACGCTCTTGGTCAAACGGTTGGCCAATTCCTGCACAAGCAAGGTCTTGCGGAAATCTTCAACCGCATCCTTGATGTCTTTTTGGTTGGCAATATCTGATTCTTCCGCGTCCTTCACTAATAATTGCTGGCGAATCAATTCATCCAAGACCATTTCCTTGGACTTGCTGTCATTTTCATCAAAATCCGGAAGGCCTTGCTTAAGCAATTTCAACCGTTCATTAAACTCTTCAACCGTTAAGGTCCAGCTGCCGACACGGGCTAATTCATTAGCCGCAAGCGGCTTAACCGCTGCTTCAGGAGCCAGCGCTTCAACCGCAGCAGGGGCAACCGCTGGAACAGCTTCAGCTTTATTTACTTTTTTTGTTTCCTTCTTAGGTGCTACGCCCAACAAATCACAACCAACCAAGCTCGTTAATAATAATGAAGATAGGATAATAACAGATTTGTTCATTTTGTTGGTTTTCATGCTGCCCTCCAATAATATATGGTCAA
The DNA here is from genome assembly GCA_964400365.1 of uncultured Planctomycetales bacterium. Classification (GTDB taxonomy): domain Bacteria; phylum Omnitrophota; class Gorgyraeia; order Zapsychrales; family Fredricksoniimonadaceae; genus CAYNTZ01. Next base: position 12,924 of record CAYNTZ010000007.1, read on the forward strand.
GTATACCCGGTATTTTCTTAAAATGCCACTTTTTGCAATAATTTTTTTATTTTTTTCTAAACAATTAACACAAGTATTTAAAAACAAACAACTTACGATTAATGGTTCTGGAAAAATATTTTATTTTTTCTTATATTAAACCCGCCACCGCCTCTTTTTCAGATAATAATTCATCCAAGGTGGCCTTAATCTTGGCTTTAGCAAAATCGTTGTGATTAAGGTTCTGCACAATCTCCCAATCTTGGCCATTGGAGCGCAGGGGATAGCCAAACATGATGCCTTGCGGCACCCCATAGCTGCCATCTGAAGAAACCGCGGCAGAAAAGAATTCACCTGCAGGTGTTGGGGTAACAATCGCCCTCACCGTATCAACAACGGCATTGGCGGCTGAGGCGGCCGAAGAAAGGCCGCGCGCCTTGATGACAGCTGCCCCGCGCTTTTGCACGGTTTCAATAAAGGAGCCCTGAAGCCAGGCGCTATCTTCTATAATAGTTGTTGCGGCTTGGCCATTGATGGTGGCATTATAAAAATCTGGATACTGGGTGGCTGAGTGATTGCCCCAGATGCCAAGTTTTTTAACAGCAGTAACCGGCACCCCGGCTTTTTGAGCCAATTGGGTAAGCCCACGATTTTGATCCAGCATGGTCATAGCAAAGAAATTCTTCGCTGGGATGTTCTTGCAAACGCTCTTGGCAATAAAGGCATTGGTATTGCAGGGATTTCCTACGACCAAAACCTTGGCTGTTGGCTTAGCGGCTTCGGACAAGGCCTTGCCTTGTTCAATGAAAACCCCACCATTAATTTTTAATAAATCACCGCGCTCCATGCCTTCCTTGCGAGGGACTGAACCCACCAATAAGGCCCAATCAATATCCTTAAACGCTTGCCTTGGGTCACAGCTCGTCGATACTGAACGCAATAACGGAAAGGCACAGTCGTCTAATTCCATGACTACCCCTTGTAAGGCCGGCAATGCTTTTTCTAATTCAAGCAGCTGTAAATCAATCTCTGTATCTTTCCCAAACATTTCGCCGGCCGCAATGCGAAACAATAACGCATACCCAATTTGTCCGCCTGCACCTGTCACCGCAACCTTAATCCGCTTAGCCATTTAATAACTCCCTTGTTTATTCCAATGTTGTTTAAATGCTATGTGGGAGGGATTGGCAAACATTGTTCAGCCTAGAGATGCCAGGACAATCTTCTCTAATTACAGAAGTAAACATTGAAGATTGTAATTGGCATCAAAAGGCATTCACAATATTTACCAATCCCTCCCTTAACGCAATGAGCTTATTTAATAATGCCTGGCAATATATTACGTGCTTGTTTAACTTGATCGACGCTGATATCGCCGTAAATGATTTCCTGTTTATCGCCGCTCCCCCGGGCAATAACTTCACCCCATGGGGACACAATCATACTATTGCCATAAGAAGCAACGCCGCGAAAATCACTGCCTACTTGATTGGGGGCTAGCACATAGGACAGATTTTCTATGGCCCGCGCCCGCAACAACACTTCCCAATGAGCCTCGCCGGTTTTTTGCGTAAAACACGCCGGGACAAACAATAGGTCAGCTTGTTTTTTTGCATATTGACCATAAAGCCCAGGAAAGCGCAGGTCATAACAAATCGACAAGCCAGCGTTAAACTCATTAATCTTTGCCATCGCCGGCAACTTGCCCGGATTAAAACAAGCCGACTCCTTAATTATCTTATCACCCAGGCGCGCATCAAATAAATGAATTTTACGGTATTTTGCGGCAACCCTACCCTGTGGATTAATCAGTACCGCTGTGTTGTAAGCCTTTCCATTGCTGGCACTTTCAAGAATAGATCCAGCTAAAATGTAGGCTTTATGAAATTTGGCTAAACGCAAAAACGGCTGGATTGATGGGCCTGGAATCTTTTCTGCCATCGCGTGCACCGTTTCTTTATGCCGGGTATCGCCGCGGTAATTAAAAACCTCCGGCAAAGCCACGAGCTTGGCCCCCGCATTTAAGGCCTGCTCGACAAAATCGATCGCCTGCCCCACATTAGCGGCCTTATCAACACCCGCTGATAATTGAATTAACGCCGTTTTCATTATTTACCTGCTTGCGCTTTTAACATAGCGCCGTATTCGGTGTAGCATTTTGTATAGAAGGGTTGTTGCTTCAGTGCTGCGCGCCATGTGCTAAGCCTTGGATAAATACTTAAATCATACTGGGATAATTCAGCTGGCTCAAGAACGGCAAGCAACACAATATCCGCCAAGCTTAAGTTATCACCGGCGACATATTGATGCTTGGCTAACTGTGTTTCAATTAGGGGAAAGTACCCGCTTAAAAAATTTAGGCCATCGGTAATGGCCGCTTCATTGACTGGGCGTCCCGTGCGGGGGGCAAAAATGCGGTTAAAAACCACCGGTGAAAAATTAGCGCTGATGTGGGCGGAAATATATTCAATCCATTGGTCAATAATGGCGCGCCGTTGAACATCTTTGGGATAAAGTGATGAACCATGTTTATCGCACAAATACCGGCAAATCGCATTGCTTTCAAATAAACAAAAACCGTCATCATCAATGGCAGGAATTTTTCCGACGGGATTAACCTTCAAGAACCACTCTTGTTTTTGTTCCTTGTCGCGCAGATTAACCACTCTCCACTGGTAATCAAGACCAATGGCTGATGCTGTCAATCTAACTTTAATTGCGGGGCCTGATAAATCAGAACCGTAAATGGTTAACATATGATCTCCTTAAAAATCGTGGCAGCAACGGCAGGAATGGAAGAAAGCGACCCCAGCGGGATTTGAACCCGCGCACCGAGCTTGAAAAGCTCGTGTCCTGACCAGGCTAGACGATGGGGTCTAGAAATTAATTAGGAATGGCTATTATATTCACGCGCGCTTTTTCGTCAAGCAAAAATGCACACTTAAGGTTATTCCTCTTCGTGACCAACCACATGCGCGATGGAAGAGACCTTATCACCGCTGCCCATGGTTATCAGCCGCACCCCGACAGCCGAGCGGCCGGTCTCACGAATTTCTGACGGATTTGACCGCACCACCATGCCTTGCTTGGTGACCGCCATGATCTCATCGCCATCCATGACCGTTGTAACACCCACCACCGACCCATTCTTCTCGGTGATTTTCACATTAATAATGCCCTTACCCCCGCGTGATTGGGTGCGGTACTCCGCAAAGTCGGAACGCTTCGCATACCCCAACTCACACACCGTTAAAAGCTTGGCACCGGTTTTATCGACATCCGGCGCAAATACCAACATCCCGACCACATAATCATTCTTTTCTAAATTAATGCCACGCACCCCATGAGCGGAACGACCCATGTCGCGTAATTGTTTTTCTGGGAAACGTAACGATTGCCCATCGTGGGTGGCCAACAGCACGTCTTCCTTGCCGTTGCTTAAGCCAACGCCGATAAGCTCGTCCTTGGCATCTAAACCAATGCCGACGATGCCGCCCTTGCGCGGATTGCTGTAGGCAGAAAGCTTTGTCTTTTTAACCTGGCCCAACTTGGTGGCAAAAACCAAGAATTGGTCTTCACGGAATTCTTTTACCGCAACGATGGCAGAAATCTTTTCTTCCGGTTTAAATGAAACAAGATTAATGATGGCCTTGCCGCGCGCGGTGCGGGACGCAACCGGAATCTCATAGACCTTAAGCCAGCGCAGGGCGCCGGTATTTGAAAAGATGAGCAAATGGTCCTTGGAAGAGGCTACAAACATGCGCTCGACGAAATCTTCATCGCCGGTGGTCATGGCGGTGACGCCTTTGCCGCCGCGCTTTTGTGAACGGTAGCCCTCCACCGCCAAACGTTTGATATAGCCCTTGTTAGAAATAGTGATGGCCATGTCTTCATCGGCAATTAAATCTTCAATCTCAATGTCTTCTGACTTGCCGGCAATTTCAGTGCGGCGGGGATCAGCGTATTTTTTCTTTAATTGCTCTAATTCTTCTTTAATAATCGCATCGACTCGCTTGTCAGAGGCTAGGATAGCACGGTAATTCTCGATATCTTTTAATAATTGCTGGTACTCAGCTTCAATTTTATCACGCTCAAGTGCCGCCAGGCGCTGCAATTGCATTTCCAAGATGGCCTGGGCCTGCACGTCGGAAAGCTCAAATTTCTTAATTAAGGCTTCCTTGGCATCGGCCGTGGTCTTAGAGCTACGGATAACCTTAATGATCTCATCCAAATGCTTAAAGGCAATCTTGAACCCCTCTAACAGGTGGGCCCGACGCAAGGCCTTATCTAAATCAAATTGGGTGCGGCGGCGGATAACTACACGGCGATGAGCCACGTAATGCACCATCAATTGCTTTAATGTTAAGACCTTGGGCGACTTATTGACCAGGGCTAAATTAATAATACCGAAGGTCACTTCCATTTGCGTATGCTTATACAAATAATTAAGCACAATATTAGGATCAACGTCGCGGCGCAGCTCAATCACCACGCGGATACCATCCTTGTCAGACTCATCCCGGATATCGGTAATGCCGTCGATCTGTTTATTTTGAACCAAACCTGCAATGGCCGTAATTAAATTGGCCTTGTTGACCTGGTAGGGAAGCTCATTGATGATGATGGATTCTTTATTACTCTTTTGCGCTTCAATGCTGGCCTTAGCACGGATCAAAACCTTGCCGCGTCCGGTGTTATACGCATCAACTATCCCCTCCTTGCCGCAGATAATGCCCGCGGTAGGAAAATCCGGGCCCTTCACAAATTTCATTAATTCTTTAATAGTGCATTCAGGATTATCGAGCAGGTATAAAATTCCGTCGACTACTTCCCCTAAGTTATGAGGGGCCATGTTGGTGGCCATCCCAACCGCGATACCGGAAGATCCGTTAACCAATAAATTGGGCACCAGCCCTGGCAAGATATCCGGTTCTTCTAGGGACCCGTCAAAGTTGGGGCTAAATTCCACCGTTTCTTTTTCAATATCATCCATCATGATTTCCGCAACGGAAGCCATGCGGGCTTCCGTATAACGCATCGCTGCCGCAGAATCACCGTCGATGGAACCAAAGTTGCCTTGACCATCAATTAACGGATAGCGCAGAGAGAAATCCTGCACCATGCGCACCATGGTGTCGTACACCGCCGAGTCGCCGTGCGGATGGTATTTACCCAAGACTTCCCCGACGATACGCGCGCTTTTCTTATACGGCTTATTGTGTTCAAGATTTAATTCCTTCATCGCATAGAGGATGCGCCGATGCACGGGCTTTAACCCATCGCGCACATCAGGAAGCGCGCGGCCGACAATAACCGACATCGAATAGGCGAGGTATGATTTCTTCATTTCCTCTTCGATGTAGACTGGAATAATGTGTTCTTTTTTGTTTAAATCACGAGACATTGTGTTGCCTTTCTTTTAATCGCTTAAACGTCCAAGTCCTTAACTTCATGGGCGTAACTTTCAATGAATTTCCGGCGAGGCTCGACTTCATCGCCCATTAACATGGCAAATGTTTTATCCACCTCAACGGCGTCTTCCAAGGTCACCTTTAAAATCGTGCGGCGGCCCGGATCCATGGTGGTGTCCCACAATTGCTGGGGATTCATTTCCCCCAAACCTTTGTAGCGCTGCACATGCATACCCTTCTTAGCAGATTCACGCACATACTGCAGGATATCCGACACCGACATTAATTCCGTATTATTTTTTTCATCTTCAATAATAAATAAGGGTTTAAATTCAGCCTTGGGCTTTAGTTTTTCTTTCTTGTCTTGGGCCAAGAGCACCTGTTCCTTGATATCACGCACATAGTCTTGTAAGAAGATGTCAAATTTGTCCAACTTCTCAGCCACGGCCTCAAGCTCTTCAGATTCAAACACTTCAATGTACTGGGTCTCGGTGTCGTTCTTGGTTAGCTCGGCTAATTCCTTATCATCAAAAACATATGCGTCGCTGCCTGCCACCTTGGCAATATAGCGGGGCATGCGCTTTTTCTTATCATCATAGTGGGCCACATAGGACACAAAATCAACCGCGCGCCGCTTTAGGCGTTCAACTAAATGTTCTAATTCAACGAGCGCTTGTAGGATTTCCTTTAGTTGGGCTGGCGCATAGGTTTTCTTCCCTTCCAACTTGGTTAAACGCAAGCCGTCTCCACCAAGCTCTAGGATAAGATCGTTCATTTCTTTTTCGGTTTGAATATACTCTTCGCGTTTTCCCCGGGTTACCTTATATAGGGGGGGCTGGGCAATATACACAAACCCGCCTTCCACTAATTGCGGCATCTGGCGGTATAACAGCGTTAAAATAAGCGTGCGGATGTGAGAACCGTCGACGTCCGCGTCACACATGAGAATCAGTTTATGGTAGCGCAGTTTCTCAATATTAAAATCTTCACTGATCCCCGTGCCCATGGCAGTGATAATGGTGCGAATTTCATCGTTAGATAAAATCTTATCCAGGCGCGATTTTTCCACGTTTAAAATCTTACCCTTTAGAGGCAAAATAGCCTGGAAGGAACGGTCGCGGCCTTGCTTGGCTGAACCACCGGCGGAATCACCCTCAACTAAATACAATTCACAACGGGACGGATCTTTTTCTGAACAGTCGGCCAGCTTGCCTGGCAAGCCGCCACTATCTAAGGCGCCTTTGCGGCGGGTTAATTCGCGGGCCTTACGTGCAGCTTCGCGGGCACGCGCGGCCACGACAACCTTATCAATAATCTTATTGGCAACAGACGGGTTTTCTTCAAAGAACTTTGCTAAGGCCTCAAAGGTCATGGAGGAAACAATACCATCCACTTCCGAGTTGCCTAATTTTGTTTTTGTTTGGCCTTCAAATTGAGGGAACTGTATTTTAACTGACACAACAGCAACCAACCCTTCGCGGGTATCGTCTCCGGAAATGCCGATGCCATCTTTTTCTTTAAGAATATTTTTACCCTTGGCATAGTTGTTAATCGCACGGGTCAGCGCTGATCTAAACCCCGAAAGGTGGGTTCCGCCTTCAACGGTATTAATGCTGTTCGCATACGAGTAAACCGTTTCGTTGTAGCTGTCGTTATACTGCATGGCGACTTCGACGACGACCTTGTCTTTTTCTTTTTCAAAATTGATAACCTTGCTGTGCAGGGGCGTTTTGTTTTCTGAAAGATGCTCGACAAAGGACACCAACCCGCCTTTAAATAAGAAAACAGATTCCTTGGGCTTGTCATGGCGATTATCCACGAGCTTAATGGAAACACCCTTGTTTAAGAACGCTAATTCGCGTAAACGTTTAGCTAGGATGTCGTAGGAAAAAGTGTGCGTTTCTTTGAAAATGGTGCGGTCCGGCTTAAAAGTCACCTTGGTTCCGGTTGTCTTGGTTTTGCCAATCGTGGTTAGCTTCTCGACGGTCTTTCCCTTTTCAAAGCGCATATGATAAATGCTGCCTTCACGCTTAACCTCAACCTCAAACCAATCAGAAAGCGCGTTAACGCAGGAGATACCAACCCCATGCAACCCGCCGGAGACCTGGTAGCTATCCTTATCGAACTTTCCCCCGGCATGTAGGGTGGTTAAAACAACTTCAACGGCTGGCTTTTTCTCGGTCTTGTGCATATCAACCGGAATACCCCGTCCATTATCCACGACGGAAATCGATTCATCAGGATTAATAGTCGCTTCAATATCCGTACAATAACCAGCCAAGGCCTCATCGATACAGTTATCAACCGCCTCATACACTAAATGGTGCAGGCCGCGGCTAAAGGTATCCCCGATATACATCGCCGGGCGCATACGTACGGCATCAAGACCCTCGAGTACCGTAATATTACTGGCGTCATAGGTGCCTTTTTGCTTAACTTGTTTTTCTTCTGCTTTTGCCATAAATAACCCTTCTAGACCTTTGCTATTTTCAAGTAGATTTGTTTTATCTTCGGAAAATGCTTTTGCATCTCAATTAAAAGAATATCCTTATTTAAATTTAACTTAACCGCTCGCAAGCTGCTATCCACATGCACAAATAATGTGCCATCCTTTAAATCAACCGCCCGGCTGCCCTTGCCTCCGCTAATCCTGTCCCACGCTTGGCCAATACCCATCCCTTCTTGGGGCTTGAATTTTGACATCTCGCCAATAACGCTAGGAATAATATCTTTAATTGAGTCCATTTGCCAAATAAAAAAATAAAAATTATTTTGTGGCTGCTTTTGGCGTTTTTTATAAACGCATCGGTAACGCTAAATACAGGTAATCTCCCAAGCGTAATACGCAGGGTTTATCCGGACCCAAAAATTCAATTGGAACAACGTCTTCGTTGATATTTTTCAATACATCAATAAAAAATTGAGGATTAAAACCAACCATTAGTTCTTGTTGGCCATAATCAACGCTGACCTCTTCCCTTGACTCACCGACATCGGGCGTAGATTTTGAAATAACCAGCTTATCCTTAAATAATTCGAATTTGATCGCTTGAAAATCAGGCGTTGAAAGCAAGTTAGCCCGGCGAATAGCGGAAAGCAGGTCTTGGGTTTTAATTTTTGCGTGCACATTTGTTTCTTTAGGTATAACCTGCTTATAATTAGGGAATTCCCCTTCAATGATGCGTGTGGCAATTAAAACACCATTAATATTAAACAACACTTGGTTCATACTACTAATGATTGTGCATTCACCTACATCTTTTAAGTTTCGGCTAATTTCATTAATTGCTTTTATTGGAATAATCATATGGACATCTTTATGTGCTGGCGCAATTAATTTTTTTTCCATTTTTGCCAAACGCCGACCATCAGTCGCAATCATACGCGCCACATCCCCGCTTAATTCTAATAAAATCCCATTTAATACATAACGTGATTCTTCATAAGACACAGCAAAACTGGTTAGGCGGATCATTTCCTTTAAATCCGCTTGTTTGATTGTAATCGCATCTTTTTCCTTAAATTCAGGAAATTTAGGGAATTCTTCCTTAGGTAGGCCATTTAATTTAAAGCGGCAATTAATACCTTCAATTTCAATTTGGTTATTCTTCCTTACTATAATAACCACCTCACCTGCGGGTAATTCTTTAACAATATCACTAAATCGTTTTGCTGGAATAGTTATTGCGCCTTGTTCAAAGCTATGCACAGGCAATTCACAAGATATACCAATGTCTAAATCAGTTGTATTCATCTTTAAAGTATCACCACTACTCTCTAATAGCATATTAGATAGGATCGGCAACGTCGCTCTTGGTGAAACAATATTCCCAACCACCCCAATTCCAGTTAATAATTGATCCCTATCAATCTTAATTTTCATATTCACACCCTTTGCTATTAGTCCTTATTTTTAAGATCTCTTCAAACAGCAGTAATATTAATAGTACATGTGGATAAATTGAATTAAACGTAAAAAGTGTTCAAAAATAATAACTTACAATATTCACAGCTGTGGATAAGTCGGGGATAACCGAGAATTGTTATCCCCATTATTCTAACAACATTGCTGTTAATTGTTCAACAGCTTTTTTAATTTCCATATTAACAGCAATGTCCTGTTCTACTTTTTTAAAAGCATGTAAGACGGTTGTGTGGTCTTTCCCACCAAAAGCCCCTCCAATTTCAGGTAAGGAATGAGTTGTCAGCTTGCGCGCTAAATACATTGCAATTTGACGCGGCATGACAATATTTTTGTGCCGCCGCTTGGTTTTTAATTCAGCTACAGGAACATTAAAAAAAGCGGCAACCTGTTTTTGTACCATCTCAACACTAATGGTTTTGGTGGTTTCTTTAACCATGTCTTTTAACACCTGTTTAGCCATGCTAAGGGTAATAACCTTATCGTCCAACAAGGCGTAGGCAACGACACGGATTAACGCCCCCTCAAGCTCCCGGATATTAGTCTTGATTTCCTGGGCAATAAAGGACAGCACATCGTCGGGAACCTTGACGGATTCCAGCTCTGTTTTTTTACGAAGGATGGCAACCCGTGTTTCATAATCAGGCGGCTGGATATCTGTAATTAAGCCATAAGCAAAACGGGAAACCAAACGTTCTTCTAAGTGCGCAATTTCTTTTGGTGGTCGGTCAGAACAAATAATGATTTGTTTGCGGTGGTCGTGCAAGGTGTTAAAGGTGTGGAAGAATTCTTCTTGGGTTGACTGTTTGCCAGCGATAAAGTGGATATCATCAATAAGGAGAATGTCAATATTTCTGTATTTTTGCCGGAAAGTTTCCGCTGACCGGTGGCGGATGGCATTAATTAATTCATTGGTAAATTGTTCAGATGAAATGTAGCAAATTTTAAGGTTGGGGTTTTTTAGCTGAGCTTCTTGGGTAATGGCTTGCAGCAAATGGGTTTTTCCTAAGCCTACGGGGCCGTAAATAAAAAGCGGATTATAGGCTTTGGCAGGGTTTTCAGCCACGGCTTGCGCCGCTGCAAAGGCAAAGCGGTTGGATGGCCCTACAACAAAGTTATCGAAACAGAAGCGCGGGTTTAAATGGGCATTTTTTTGGGGCTGATCGAAATTCTTTTCAAAGGATGTTAATTTTTGCTGGGTACTTTTGTTAAGCAAGGCGGCGTTAACGCTAAATTCAATAGCAATGCTCTCCCCCGCCTCTCCCATAAGGGCGCGTTCGATAATGTGTTGGTAATGTTCAACGATCCAATTCATGAAAAATTCATCTGGGGCTGCAATGGTTAGGACGTTGGGATCCGCGTTTGTAACGGTAAGGCTGGAAAACCAGGTCTCGTAGCTGGTGGTGCCAACAATTTCTTTAATCGGTGCCTGGGCTTTATTCCAAATTTCTAACAGATTCATTTATCCATGTTTCTCGGCGAGGTTAAACACAAGTTATCCACAGCTGTGGATGGCATTATAACAAAGC
>CAYNTZ010000008.1:0-23459 GCA_964400365.1 uncultured Planctomycetales bacterium
GTCGACGCCTAGTAGCCGCCAGTCACCCTATCCTTGTCTGCAAAGATTTTATCCACGATGCTGTCCTTGATTTTTTGTTTGTACCAAGCCGCTAAAATTAACGCATGATACACTTGGCGCAAAGCAGCAAAATTCTTACCTTCGTTGACTTCTTGTTCTAGTTGGGGCAGGACTATTTCGCGGACGATATTAGCCCCTATCGAGCTGGTGTCGTTATGCACATCTGCATTTTTTTGAATTGCCAAATAATCTTGCTCAAGCATGACCTTTAATTTCGCTTCAACCACGTAGGCCACGACTTCTCCTGCAGTCGGGGCGGGATTTTCATACACTACGGCCTTAGATGGAACTATCCACACCTTGTTAAAGGTATTCACTGGAATATTAGTCGTGCCAAATTGCTTTTGCGCCTGGGCATAAATCTTCTGCCAGAATTCACGACCCACTTGCTCTTCTGGATAAATTAAAGATGCGGTGATTTGTTTTAAAAGATAGTCTTGGGCTAAGAGGTCGCGGCCCATCTCGGTTTGGCCAAAAGCATTAGGGATAATACGTTGATTTTCATAGGGGCTTAGATTCACCCAAAGGTCTTCTTCAGGGACCGTGATTGAGGCTAGGAAATATTTGATGAGGCGGTTGGCTTCGGTCTTATCAACAGCTCCGTCCCCTTTATCCAAAATGAAATCAAACTTAAACGGATTGTCGGTATAGACCTTCACCCCTTTAAGTAAGGGTGGATTCATTGGCGGGCTTAAATGCACCATCACCCCGGGGGCTGGCAAACGTAATTCTTGCGCTTGGGCTGGCAGGGGGCCTAAGGTATTTATAAAGAATGTAAATAATATAAGAAAGCAAGAAAATGACTTAAATTTAAAAAAGAGGGCTCGTAAACCTATGTAGGAAACAGGGGCTTTCATTATATAAAGTATTTAACATAACTATATATAATGCAAGGGCTTGGACAAAGTTTCAGGAAAGCGCTAACTTGAAATGATACCAATGGGTTACAACGCGTTCATTTTGATGCGGGAAAAATAAATTTTTAATTCTGCGCAAAAATACAAAAATCAGCATCAAGCTACTATTAAATCAACCTAAACACAAACTCATTGTTATTTTAATTTTGCAGCTAAAATCTGTGGAATTTCATCGGGGAAATCAACAACGGTGACGCCGGAATCGCGTAACATTTGCATCTTGGATTCGGCTGTGGAGTCACCTGAGGAAATAATGGCGCCCGCATGACCCATACGTTTGCCAGCAGGTGCGGTACGGCCAGCAATAAAGGCCACGACTGGTTTTGTCACATGGTTCTTAATAAAATCCGCGGCCAATTGCTCATCCCCGCCGCCGATCTCGCCAACCATGACAATACCCTTGGTGTCTGGGTCTTCTTGGAATAATTTCAACACATCAACAAAACGGGTGCCGATAATAGGATCGCCGCCTAAACCAACGCAGGAGCTTTGCCCCATGTTATTAGCCGTTAAATTAAAAACAACTTCATAGGTTAACGTCCCACTGCGGGAAACCACACCGATATTGCCTTGTTGATGGATATGGCCTGGCATAATGCCTATCTTCGCCTTGCCAGGTGATATCAATCCTGGGCAATTAGGCCCAATCAAACGGCACTTACTTTTATTGAGCTCACGCTTAACTTCCACCATGTCAACGACGGGAATACCTTCTGTAATACAAATAATCAGCGGAATGCCGTTAGCAATATCTTCAAGCATCGCTTCTTTAGCAAATTTAGCTGGCACATAGATAACCGCGGCGTCACAGCCAGTCGCGTCCTTGGCTTCCTTGACGGAATTAAACACTGGAATGCCTTCAACAAATTGCCCGCCCTTGCCAGGCGTAACCCCGCCAACAACCTGCGTGCCGTATTCCTTCATCTGCTTGGCATGGAAGGAACCATCACGGCCGGTGATGCCCTGGACAATAACCTTAGTGTTTTGATTAATCAAGATGCTCATATTATTTCGCTAACCTGACGGCTTCCGTCACTGCTTGACGCATGGATGTAAAGGTATTTAAACCAGCTGATGTCAGCATTTCCTTGGCCTGCTTTTCATTGGTACCTGTCAAACGAATCACCAATGGAACTGGAATATTAATTTGTTTTAACGCTGTTAGGATGCCTGCGGCAATATCATCGCAACGGGTGATGCCGCCAAAAATATTAATGAGAATAACCTTAATGTCTTTATTGCGCAGAATAATGCTAAGCGCGCTTAATACTTTTTGAGGATTGGAAGAGCCGCCCACGTCGAGAAAGTTAGCCGGCTTGCCGCCCAATAAATTAACCGCATCCATGGTGCCCATGGCTAACCCGGCGCCATTGACAATGCAGCCGACATTGCCCTCTAACTTTACAAAGCTTAAACCCGCTGCCTTAGCTTCTAGTTCATCCGCATCTTCATATTTCATGTCACGCATAGATTCAAGTTCTGGGTGGCGCATCATGGCATTGTCATCAATGATTACCTTCGCATCAGCCGCCATTAAATTGCCTTCGCCAGTCATGACAAAAGGGTTGATTTCAGCCAAGGAACAATCTTTTTCAAAGAAAAGCTTTAATAGTTTCTCTAAAATCGCCGTTGCTGATTTAGCCAAGCGCGTATCGCCGCCAAACATGCCGGCCGCAATCGGGCCCCACCGGGCTTCATCCAATTGCTTAACGCCATTCATATAAAATTTAATGATCTTTTCAGGATTGGTCTTGGCGGTTTCTTCAATGTCAACCCCGCCTTCAGCAGAAGCGATAATAACAACATCGCCTTTAATGTTATCAATCGTAACGGCGAGGTAATATTCCTTCTTAATATCAATAGCTTTTGCAACTAGCAATTGCTCAACCGTATAGCCCTTGATGGTCAGGTCCTTGATGCGTCTGGCCTCACTAGCTAAATCAGCTTCATTGCCAACCACCTTAACCCCGCCAGCCTTACCGCGCCCGCCAACCAAGACCTGCGCCTTGATAACAACTGGATACCCTGTCTTTTGAGCAATAGCAACCGCGCCTTGCGGCGTATTGGCAATATCACCAACAGCAATAGGGATTTGGTATTCGGCAAATAAGTATCTGGCTTGATATTCGTGTAGTTTCATGGTTACCTTTAAGTGTTTGAATATTAACACAAATATAACTGTTTGCAAAAAAAATCATAAATAATATTAATTCATGATATAAAAGTATTCTATGACAAAGCGCCTAATATCCTTTGCCGTCCTATTGATCATTTTCTTAGGGCTAGCCTGCTACCTTAACGCCCTGCCCAATGAAATGTTTTGGGACGACGATGACTTTATTCTAAAAAACCGCTTCATTAAGGACTTTGGCTTTTGGCCTCTATGGTTCAAAGAAAACCTGGTCGCCGGCTCCTACTTAGTCAGTAATTACTGGCGACCTTTCTTGCTGTCTGTCTTTACCCTTGAGTGGTCTTTGTGGAAAGATTGGGTTTACGGCTGGCACTTAGTTAGCATGTGTTGGCATATTGTCGACGGCATTGTGCTTTATTTCCTCATGGCACGGCTCTTTGACAACCGCACCCTCGCCTTGGCCATTGCGCTGGTATTTACTGCCCACCCCGCCCACAATGAAGCTGTCGTCTACGTCAACAGCTTAGGCGATTCCGCCGGCACTTTTTTTGTACTCTCCAGCCTTTTATTATTTGCCCGTTTCCGCCAAAGCGCCAAACCTGCCCACCTTAGCCGCAATTACGCCTTTTCCTTCCTTTGCTTTCCGCTAGCGCTGATGAGCAAGGAAACCGGCTTTGTCCTCGTCGCCCTTTTGCCATTAATGGACTTCTTGCTGCTGCAGGCCAATAAATCATTTTGGACGCGTGTTAAACATGTACTGGCGGCTGCCTGGCCCTTCCTCGTCCTGGCAATTGCCTATATCATTGCCCGAGGAACCATCCTTAATTTTTCCAACAGTTTTAATTTCTACAATGAAAGCAATGAATTCACCTCCAATATATTTGTCCGCCTAATGACCTTCTTTAAGGTCATGGTGCAATATGCCGGCTTCTTGTTTATCCCTTATGAATTGCGCGTCGAGCGGCAAATGCCGTGGGCCCAATCTCTTGGGGAATGGGACGTGCTTTTAGGCGGCACTATGGTGGCTGGTATGCTGTGGGCAGGCTTTAACTATTGGCGCAGCAAGCCTTGGGTAAGTTTTGGCCTTGGTTGGTTTTTTATCGCCATTGCCCCGACGTCAAATGTGCTTGTCCCTATTAACGCCGTCATCTATGAACATTTCCTTTATATGCCCATGATTGGTATCTGGGTTGTCATTGTTTCATTAGCCATGCGCTGGGGGCAGGCCAAAGGGCAATTGGCCCTGCTTGGAAAAATCTTGGCGATCATCTTAATAATCTTCTGCGCCATTAATATCCGCCGCAACGAAGATTGGCGCACAGCCATTATCTTTTATGAACGGCTAGCGCCCCACGCGCCCAACAGTTACCGCGTCATTAACAATTTAGGGATGGAATATGCCGATAAAGGCATTCATGACAAGGCGTTGGTTTGGTATCAAAAAGCCATTGATATGGATCCCACCAACCCGGTCGGCTACCACAACATCGCCGGCACCTACCGCGACACCGGACGGCCTGATTTAGCTTTAATCAACTTTAAAAAAGCCGTTGAGCTTAATCCTGATTTTATTTTTTCCTACCGCTCACTCGCTGAACTCTATTGGCGTTTTAACCAATGGGCAGAATGCCAAGCAGCGCTTGAACAAATCTTACGGATTGACCCCAACGATGATAATGTGCGTCAAGCACTGGCCGAGCTGCTGCAGAAAAAATAATGCTCTTTTTAACGCGGGATGCTTTCGCCACGCATAATCTCAGGAACAGGGCGGGTGTCAATACGCAAGCCGCCATCATGCTCTATCCTAATGGTGTATAAATATCCTGGCACAAACATGGCCCCTGGGGCTTCAATCTGCACATTCTTAATCCCTGCCCGCTGGGAGGCCTTTGCGTCAAAAGCATATTGCCAAAAATCCTTCCAAAAGCGCTCCTGCGCACCACTACGTTCATCGTCGATCTTATAGCCTAAAGGCGTTTCATGCGCATAGGTAATGGGGAATTCCTTGGTGTTTTCACCATCTAACGTAAACACCTTCCAGAATAAATAAACGCTCTTCCCCCGCAGCCTATCCCCTGCGGCTACAAAGCCGTCATCAAAACGGACCACCAGGGACTGAAACTGGATGACATTGCCAGGAAAGGTAAAGTACTTAGGCGAAAGGGCCTTGCCATCAATGGAATATTCCAAAAACTTGATCGTGGTGAAATTCCGCTTAAAAGCTTCATTATAATTAACCCCCACCACCAATACTTCAGCCGCACGGGAATCTGCCTTTAGGCGGTTAATAACCTGGGCTAATTGCCCCTGCTGGTAAAAATACCACCAGCCCAAACCGCCCGCCGCCGCTAGTCCAATAATAAGGCAAACCCTTCCAAAAAGACCCAAAGATAATATTAATTTTTTTATTGGCATAGCTCCCCTGCTTTCGTTATGATTCCTTTTAAATCATTATACGAAAAGGGAGCTCTTCATGGAAATTATTAAAGGATTTATTGATTTCTTCTTACACCTAGATGATCACATGACGGTCATTATCGACCAATATGGCAATGCCACCTATGCCATCCTTTTCGCCATCATTTTTGCTGAAACAGGCCTGGTGATTGCGCCCTTGCTTCCAGGCGACTCATTGTTATTTATCCTAGGCGCGCTTTCCGCTCAAGATGCGCTGAATATTTATTTGCTTTGGATCTTATTATTTGTCGCCGCTGTATTAGGCGATGCCGCCAACTATGCCATCGGTTCCTATTTCAAGAATAAAATCCTCTTAGGAGAAAAAATCCCCTTTATCAAACAAGCCTACTTAAACAAAACCAAGGCCTTCTATGAAAAGCATGGGCCTAAGACCATTATCATTGCTCGATTTGTCCCTATTGTGCGCACCTTTGCCCCCTTCTTGGCTGGGGTCGGTGACATGCCTTATGCTAAATTTGGCCTCTACAATGTTCTTGGTGCAGCACTCTGGGTGACAGCTGGCTTATGGGCAGGCTATTTCTTTGGGAACATTCCCTTTGTCAGCGAACACTTCTCACTGGTTGTTTTAGGCATTGTCATGCTTTCCTTAGTGCCCGTTGTTCTGGAATTCTGGAAATACCGTAAGCAAGCTTAATTATTTTTCTTCAAGCAGGAAAATAATGGGGATACTAACAACCGATGACAAGGGCATGGCGCCGATCTGGGCTGGTTTAAATCGCCAACGCTTAACCGTATTAAGCGCTGCTTGGTCTAATATCGCATACCCTGAGCCTTGTTCAAGCTTAATCTGATCAACCTTTCCCGCCGCTGACACAAAAACCTTAAGCAATACCTTACCTTGCCAGCCATTGCGCCTGGCTTGTTGGGGATAGGTGGGGGCGGGATTAAAAACCATATCTGGTTTAGCCTCGCTTAAGGCCCCCTGAATGGGGGTTGACGCTTCAGCGATGGGCTGCTGAGGTTTTAGCTCTTGCGCTTTTTTATCTATCACCTCTTCCAACGCTGATTCCGACACCGTCATAACCGCGTCATCGTCTAAGGGCGGCTGGAATTCCAGCTCATGAATAATGGCCACATCAATGCTGGATAATGATTGGGCAACGGGATAATGCATGGCACGTGGCGTAAAAACACCACCGCCCAATAATGCGGCATGCACTGTTGCTGAAATAATAAGTGACCTCATAAAAGGATCTTGGGCCATTTTCTTTATCATGGCCTGCCTTTTTGTTGGTGCACAATATTAACTTGGACCGCACCAGCTTGGCGGGCCATATCCATTATTTCAACAAAAAACTTATATGGCATATCTTCCTGCCCTCGGATAGCAACGGCTTTTTGCTTTTGGCCTGCCAACAAGGACGTTAATTGCCTGATCAACTGATTTTTATCCGTAGCCTCATTATTAATAAATATCCGGCCCTCCTGGTTAACTGAAATGGTGATGGGCGTTTGCGGGGCATCTTCCTTGGCAGCGGCGCGCGGTAAATTTAATTTCATGGCAGGCGCTGTAAAAGAAGCTGTTAACATAAAGAAAATCAACAGCTGGAACACCACATCAATCAACGGGGTCATATCCAAGCTTAGGCTGACTTTTTTAGGGCGGCGCAAGGTAATCATTACGCGCCCCGGATAATATCTTCATCAATATTAAAACTCTGGCGGTAAATGTTGCGAGGATTGCCTTTAGCAAAGAACTCTTCTAATTCAGCGACGACGCTTTCCATTCGACGGGCAATGCGGTCCGAAGCGCTTTCAAAACCATGATAAGCCGCCATGCAGGGTATGGCCACCACCAAACCAAAAACTGTCGATAACAAGGCTTCCCAAATACCGCCAGCTAGGTTCTCCGGCCGCACCCCGCCGCCCAAGACCTGCATATTATAAAATGAACTTACCAGGCCGGTCACCGTGCCTAAAAGCCCCAGCAAGGGCGCGATATGCGTAATCGTCGCCAAGCCACGCAGGCGGCTTTCTACCTTTTCCATAGCCAGGGATCCTTCGCGCGAAAGGATAATATCGCGCTTAGCATGATCTAAATGTTTTAAATACAGGAAGGCTGTTTGCACCACCGGATTTTGATGTTTGCTGCAAAAAACTAGGGCTTCTTTAACCTTGCCTTGCCCCAAAAGCTCAAAAAGCTTATGGGTGAATTTAGTATAATCAAATTTAATGCGGTAAAAATAAACCGCACGCTCCGCGATAATAGCGACCGCAATGATGGAACACGCCAATAATGGCCAAGCCGTAAACCCTGTCTTGGTAAATAACCCCGTTAAGCTTTCTCCCCAAACCATTTTGCGCTCCTTGTTAAAAAGACTTGCGCGGCTCCTGTTACCAAGAGCCGCGCAGGCATCCGTTGCCATAAAGCCTCTTTGTTTACCAGCTTATCTTGGCACCTGCATAATAATTACGGCCAGCCGCAGGATCTATACCATCAGCCCTGACCCGTGAAAAATATTGTTCATCAAAAATATTATTGATCCCGCCAAAAATACTAACCGTATCCTTGTAAACTTTCAAGTCCCCTGTCAAATCCCAAACTTTATAAGAAGGAACAAGGAATTGGCTGGTATTGGTATCATTGGCAAAATGGTCATCCGTAAAGGTTCCCGCCAAACGTAATTTAGCAGTGTCCTTGTAACTATACTCAACACCTGTCTTAAAAATAAAATCCGGGGCATACTGCGGGGTCTTGCCCTTATTAGGCCCGTCGGTAAAATGCGCTTCTAAAACCATGGCGTTGGCAAAAAGATTCACCTTGCCGATTTTCTCCCCATGGGCGGTGTTATTAAACGCATCAAAAGCGCCCACTAAATCCAACTCATTAGCTAGCTCAGCCCCCTGATGATGGGCATCCCCAACATTCTCGACAGTGCTTCCTGAAGTGCCGATCTGGTCTTTAAACGACATGAAGAAATAGCTGATATCCCAATTATAAAAACTGACTGGCCGGCCTCGCACGCCAACATCAGCCTGCCACGCCTTCCCCTCTTGAAGATCGCCATTAACCACCTGCCCACTGCCGGTTGGCACTGCCTCAGTATATACCTTGGGGCGGTAACTTTGGGAAATATTGGCATAGGTTTCAACCTTATCGCTGATCTCATAGGCTGCGCCTAAACCAAACAAAGGAACAGCGTCGTATTGAGATTCATCCGCTAAAGGAACCGTGGTTTTATCCGCGTTAACATTTTCCTTAACGCCCTGCCAAATATTCTCCAGGCGTACGCCAGGAGTCAGGGATAATTTACCCAAACGGAATATGTTTTCCGTAAATAAAGAAACGTAATTCATCCAGCGGTCCGCGTCCTTGCGCACGGCGCCATCTAGCGCATCAGGAGTTGTCCCGCGCTTATCCAAGCGGGGAGAGGTGACGTGGTAATACATCAATCCTGCGGTTAAGGTGTTTTCATTGCCATCGATACCTGCATAATCTTTCTTAACGCGCAGGTCTGTCCCGCCGGTCAAGAATTCCTGGGATTCAATATCATTGGTTGAGGCATTGGCTCCGCTGGGCGCTGTCCCAAAATTACTCGCCGCAGAAGAACGTTGGCGCCAGCTTAGGCGTTCATAAAACCCGCCAAAGAACTTGACTTCAACCCGGTTGTCCTCATCAATATCATTGTCATAGGCTAGAGAACCAGCATAACGGTTTAATTCAAACCTATCATTAAGCCGATTGGCCTTGGCAGGATCCACATCAAAATCTGCGCGAGTCAAACCACCGGGCTCTCCATGTTTCTCATTATAAGCATCAAAACCAAGCGTCAATTGCTGTTCGCCTGAAAGGCCATATTTTAATTTTCCACCGCTATAATAAACTTCTGCCTGACTATTGTGTGCGCGAAAACCTTGGGATTGGCGGTGGTGAAAATACCCCAGGTAACCGATATTGTCCTGGCTGCCGCTTAATGCCGTATAATTAGAGAACAACCCATAACTGCCACCGCTGCTGGAAGTCTCCATATGCAACGGGGCGCCTTCATACGGGTCCTTGGTAACAAAATTTAAAGCCCCGCCAGGCTGCGGCCCATAAAGCAAGGCTCCACCGCCACGCACAAAATCAATATGGTCAACCGTATCCAACGCGGGCACATAATAAGCCTCTGGGTAACCCAACATATCCGCATGGATAGGTATACCATCCTTCATCACCTGGGTATACTGCGCCCGATGGGGAGCTAGTCCGCGATAACCAACACTAAACAGCGGGGTTGTTTCTTCGCTAACCAATAGCCCCGAAGTTTTATCCAAGGCCTGACGATAATTACTGTTCACAATGGCTGGCCGCTGCTGCAAATCAATCACCGATGTTTTCTTGCCGCTGTAAATCTTAACCCCATCAACAGCCGGCAATTCATCCGCCAACTGTTTCTGCTTTTGAGCTGTCACCACAATATCCGGCAAGGTGATCTCCGCTGCAAAGACCGGCAAAGACAACAACATAAAAAAAACAACCCACGCATTAATGTTTACCCCCACAAGCAACTCTCCTTTTTACAATGAACCATGACATTCATTGCCATTAAATAAGTATTTATTTGACGTACTTTAGAAAATAATATCAAATTAATTGCCCTTGTCAAGGATTATTAGCGAGCGATTTCGTGCGCGCAATCACCGACGATGATAATGTCGATTGTGGCACAGCAAGATTGACTGGTCATACTACGTATTTATTTGACGCATTTAATGGTTTATCTTTGCCTAGGCGCGCCTAGGAAGCGCGCGCGTATTTTCTGACTGACAAAATCAACCACCATCACCACGACCAACGTTGCCAAAAGGCTAGTTGCCAGGTGGCGATACTGCAGCATTTGGACATAACCAATCATATAGTAGCCGATGCCGCCGGCCCCAACAAACCCCATGATTGTCGACGCACGGATATTGTATTCAAACATAAACAGCAGCTGGCTGATAATGGCATTGCCGGCTTCCGGAAGAACAGCAAAACGAAAAAGCTGCAAACGGCTACAGCCCGTGCTGCGCACCGCTTCAATAACCTCTCGGTCAACAGCTTCAAAAGCCTCATAGTACATCTTCCCTAGATAGCCAATCGTATAAAGCCCGACAGCAATGATACCCGCCGCTTGCCCCAAACCAAAAGCAACAACGCAAATAATGCCAAAGACGATGGATGGCACCGTCCGTATCACGCCTAAGGCCCAACGCACCAAGATGGTAACCCGCGCCGAAAATAACACGTGATTTCCAAAATAAGCCAACGGCATTGACAGGATAAAACCAATGATCGTCCCTGCAAAAGCAATTTGGATCGTTTCCCATAAGGCCTTAATAATTGACGGGAGAATATCCATACGCGGCGGAAACAAATCAGCACCAAAAACCCCCAAACGGCCAAAGGCCTTGCCCCAGACTCCCGCATCCAAAAGCCCAGCCGCTGCTAGCGCATAAATAAAAAGGCCTGCAACGGCAGCAACAATATGCCCTGCGCGCAACATCTTCATCTTAAGTGATCCACCATTTCAACGGTTGATACATCGCTCGCCTGTGATTCAAAAATGATTTTCCCCTGAGACATCACCACCACCTGATGCGCATATTGCTTTACCAAATCCGCATCATGTGTCGTAATCATCATCGCCACCTTCTTAAGTGACAATGGTTTTAAAAGGTCAAATATTTCGTGTGTGGTCCAAACATCCAGGTGCGCGACAAATTCATCAGCTAAAATAATATCCGGCTCCTGAATCAACGCCCGCGCAATGGCTACCCGTTGGCGCTGGCCGCCGCTTAATTTCAACACGCGTTCATTGGCCCTGTCTTTTAGCCCCACTGCCGCCAAGATAGCCATTGCCTTGCCTATATGCGCCCGCGAGAATTGCTTAAACAGCGATGGGATTATCGGCGTATCCCGCAATACCCCCATTAAGGTATTTTCCAAAACACTTAATCCCCGAACCAACCCCAAGCTTTGGGGAATATAAGCAATCCTATGCCGCCCATTAATATGCTCCACCCGTCCCTGCCGAGGTCGTATCATCCCGCCTAAGGCCCTTAGCAGGGTAGTCTTGCCGCTGCCGCTGCGCCCCAAAATCATGGTGGTCATGCCCGCATGAATTTCAATATTAACACCTGCCAACACATGCTTGCCTGGCTCATAATCAACCCATACATCTGAGGCTTTAATCAGCAGTGGCTTCATTTATTATTTTTTCTCACTAAATTCCATGCCCGTTAAGTCAACCATCTCTTTGAGGGCTTGCAGGTGGGATGCATCCGCTTCTTGGAAACGGATAAATATGCCAGAAATAAATTTCTTCATCAGCGGACGGTTAGATTCACTATTGAATGCCATTAAACCACTAACTAATTTTTCTTTAATGTCTTGTGGTAATCCTTTAGCAACCACAACCACATGGGATGGAATAGGGCCCTGACGACCGACGATCTTGGTATTGTCCAACACTTCTTTATACAAACCTTCCGCCACATCGCCGGCGATAACGGTCGCATCTACCTGCCCTGCCTTAAGCGCTTCCCAACCCTGGGCATAACCGCCGGCAAATATCACCTCGCCAAAAAAATCCTTAGGGTCAGCTGCCTGCCCATTCTTAGGGGCAATGAACCCCTCTTGAACCAACTTCGATAACGGTGCAACATAGCCAGAGCTAGACAAGGCGCTAGGAAAAGCCACCCTGGTGTTTTTTAAATCAGCCAGCGACGCATACGGACTATCCTTGGCCGTAACCCAATACGAAAAGTAATAAGGAGCTTCGCTTTTCTTATCATCAATATACACATCCCTGACTTCAGCTAATATAACCTGCGCATCCGCCTTACTTACCGCTAAAAGCCCTGGCCAAGAGCCCATAAAAGCGGCTTGGGCATGACCAAAACGAAGAGCTTCCACTACCCCGGCATAACTGGTTGGAAATTTGATTTCCACATCCATCCCAAGCTGTTTTTCTAAAATAGCTTCTATTTCCGCGGCTTCAAGGGAAAGCTTCTCGGCGCTAGCGGTAGGCTGAACAGCAATAACAAATTTCTCTGACGCCCCATAGGCCAGTGCACCCCCAAAAGAACACATCAATATCCAAACCACCACTAACTGAAGATAACGCATACCTGCTCCTTGTTAATAAATACGTCAATAAATGGCTTAATTACCCTACCAGGTTATGAAAAAGGAGGAAAAGTGTCAAGCTTTATTTTCGTGCTTCAAGACAGCCAGGATGGCGTCCACGACATCTGGGGGGATTTGGTTGCCTCGCATGGACTCGAACCATGATACTGAGATCCAGAATCTCATGTCCTACCATTAGACGACAAGGCAATCGACTACCAAAGATTTTTCTTAATCCAATCGTCTAACTTCTTAACCCCTCCAACCACATTAAGGGATACCGACGGTCTTGTGCGTTCCGCCGCCTCAACCGCTGGTTGGGGGCTACCATAGATATAGCCCTTATTACCTTCCTGCTTTTTTTCGCCCGCTTCCTGGGCATAGGCCAAGGAGCCAACACTCAACAAGGCCATTAACATGATTGTTTTTATTTTCATTGTTTTCCTTTTAAAAAACACTTTTCAACCGCTTAACCGTACGGTCCCGGCCCAAGAGCACCATGGTATCAAACAAGCCAGGACCTACAGCCTTCCCTGTTAAGGCCACCCGAACCGGATGTACCAAATCTCCCGCTTGCATGCCTAACTCAGCCACCACTGCACGAAAAGTTTCTTCTGTTGTCTTTAAATTAAACTCCGTCATCATCGCCAACCGATCCGCCAATGCATTAAATTCCTTGCCCATATTCCTTGTTAAATGCTGCCCTTGCACTTCTGCGTCAAAAACAACCTTGTCTTCAAATATAAACCGGGCCCAATCACAAAAATCCGCCAAGGTGGTCATGCGATTTTTAAATAAGTGTACAATATTTGTAACATCCATGCCAGCGTCCCAGCCTTGTTGGATAATAAACGGCTTAACTGCCTGGGCTAATTGGTCATCAGGCATTTCCTTAATATATTGACTATTAAGCCAACTTAGCTTATCCATAGAAAAAGCAGCACCGGCTTTATTAATTTTCATGATAGAAAAAGCCTTTAAGGCGCTAGCCATGGCAATCTTTTCCTGATTATTCCCTGGTGACCAACCCAATAACATCAAGTAGTTGACAATCGCTTGCGGTAAAAAACCTAAGGTGCGGTATTCCGTCACTGCCGTTGCTCCAGCACGTTTAGACATGCGCCCGCCTTCAGGGTCCATAATCAATGGCAAATGCACAAATTTAGGGGGCTTAAAGCCCAGCGCCTCATACATCACTATTTGTTTAGGGGTATTGGAAATATGGTCTTCGCCGCGGATCACGTGGGATATCTCCATTAAAGCATCGTCGATAACACAGGCGAAACTGTAGGATGGAGAACCATCTGCCTTCATTAAAACCTCATCTTTTAATAACGGCTCACCGCTACTTGCTTCGGTCAAAATCTCACCCTCTTCATTGCGCTTATAGAAAACCGTCGTGTCAAAAACAATGCGGCCCCGCAGCAAATCGTCAACAAAGACTTCCTTGCGCGGCATCTTAAATAGAACCGCTTCCCCCTCCTTATACGCCTTGCCCTCACCAATCAAACGTTGCGCATACTCACGATAAATGTCAAAACGGTCACTTTGCTTATAAAATTCGTCCCAGTCCAACCCCAGCCATTTCATGCTGTCTAAAATCTCGGTTAAATACCGCTCTTCGGAACGCACCTTATCGGTGTCTTCAATGCGCAGGATAAATTTGCCGCCCTGGGCCCTGGCGTACATCCAATTAAAAAGCGCGGTGCGGGCACCGCCAATATGCAAAAATCCCGTCGGAGATGGAGCAAATCGAACCCTAACCATAAATAATCTATCCTTGGCTTATTAATACGTTGGTTTCAAAATCTGGGCGCCGCCGCTAATCATCTTATCGATGGCGTTTGATAAATGTTTTTGGTCCCTGTCAGTGATGTTGGTAAATTCTACACCCACATCATAAAACAACGGCTTAACTTCTTCAATGGCCTTGCGGCGCACCACCCACACCACCTTGCCTTGCGCATACACATGGTCATCAATATCAAGCAAATCAATCTCAAGAGTTAAGGGCGTAAACAATTTGACTTCCCGCTTAACGATAATGCAAACGCCGCCTACCCCGATATTTTCGGTGTGGGTCAGCATAATATCATCTTGCCCCTCCTTGCAGACAACCTTAATCATGCACGGGTAAATAATACGTGGAAATCGACGACGATTTAATCCTTCCCAAGCCATATCATTCTCCTTTTGAAGATCACGGTTACGCTGCTTGCTGCACCCGGCTAATGCTGCGGGCCTTGCCGCCTTGTTCATCAACATCCATGACAACCCCATGCAGGCAGGCATCACCTAGAGCCACTTCAAACTTAACCGGCAGGCTGGTTAAAAAACGCTCCAAAATTTTTTCTTTATTCTGGCCAATCACCGAATCATAAGGCCCGCTCATGCCTAAATCCGTGATGTACGCCGTGCCTTGAGTTAAAATTTTTTCATCAGCTGTTTGGATATGCGTATGCGTACCAAAAACCCCGGAAACCTTCCCGTCAGCATAATGCCCCATAGCCACCTTCTCGCTGGTGGTTTCCGCGTGCATATCCAAAATCATCACCGGCGTCTGTTTTCTTATTTCAGCTGCAATCTTGTCCAGCGCTCTAAAAGGACACTCCACATTATAACGCATAAAGGTGCGCCCCAATAAGTTAATCACGCCCACCTCAACGCCCTTGGTTGACCGAACCACCGTCCAGCCGCGGCCAGGAGCTCCTTCTGGGAAATTAGCCGGGCGGATGATGCGGGGGTTCTCATCTAAATACTTATAAATGTCGGGCTTATCCCAGGTGTGGTCACCTAAGGTAATCACATCCACCCCAGCGGCAAAAATCTCCTCAGCCTGTTTAGGCAAAATCCCACTACCGCCAGCGGCATTCTCACCGTTAGCAATAATAAAATCCAAGCCATGCGCCACGCGCAAGCCAGGCAAGGCCTTAGTCAACACTTCCCGTCCTGAACGGCCAACAATATCACCAATGCATAGGATTTTCATAAAAACACTCTAACTATTTATTGCACAGAGGGTGATGTTGGCAAATGGTGCGAATGCCTTTTGATGCTAATTACAGTCTTCAATGTTTACTTCTGAAATTAGGGAAGACTGTCCTAGCATCTCTAGGCTGAGCACTGTTTGCCAATAGCACCCCTCATCGCTACTTAGCAAATTCAATGGCGCGCGTTTCACGCACGACCATGACCTTAATATGTCCCGGATATTCCATTTCTTCTTCAATCTTCTTTCTGATATCGCGCGCCATAACTACAGCCTCGTCGTCATTAACCTTATCCGGCATAACTACAACGCGAATTTCACGACCAGCTTGTAACGCATAGGTCTTCTCAACACCTTTAAAGGAGTTGGAAATCTTTTCCAAATTCTCCAAGCGCTTGATATAGGTTTCCATGCTTTCGGCACGGGCACCTGGACGAGCGGCTGAAATCGCATCCGCCGCTGACACCAAGATGCCATATACCGTATTCATTTCAACTTCGCCGTGGTGGCTTTCAACGGCGTAAGATACTTCTTCAGTTTCACCATATTTGCGGCATAGCCTGGCCCCTACAATAGCATGCGTACCTTCTTCCACGTCGGAGGGAACAACCTTTCCAATATCGTGCAAGAGACCCGCACGCTTAGCTAATTTGACATCGATACCTAATTGATGAGCCATGATGCCCATTAATTTGGCAACTTCAATAGAGTGGTTAAGCCCATTTTGGCCAAAAGAGGTGCGGTAACGCAGGCGGCCGACTAATTTAATAATCTCCGGATGCATGCCATGAATACCTAATTCCAACGTCGCAGCTTCCCCACCTTCCTTAATTTTCTTTTCCAATTCAAGCTTGGCTTTTTCCACCACCTCTTCAATGCGGCCTGGATGAATACGTCCGTCAGCAATCAATTGCTCAATGGCCATGCGTGCAACTTCCCTACGGCTCATATCAAAACCAGAAATAGTCACAGCTTCAGGCGTATCATCAATGATGATATCTACCCCTGTCGCCTGCTCAAGCGCGCGTATATTACGCCCTTCCCGGCCGATGATGCGCCCCTTCATCTCATCAGAAGGTAGGGGCACCACGCTAATGGTGGTCTCAGCGGTGTGGTCGGACGCACAGCGTTGAATGGCAATAGAAATAACCTCCCGCGCCTTTTTATCGGCCGTGTCCTTAATGTCTTCATTAATATGGCGGATGCGCACCGCCTTTTCATTCAATAAATCTTCTTCAATGCGGCGCAATAAAATCTGCTTAGCCTCTTCCTGGGTAATATTAGCAATGGCCAACAACCGCTCTTTTTCCTGGGCAATGGTCTTATCTAATTCCTCGCCCTTTTCTTTAATCTTAGCTTCCCCTTCGCGCAAAGCATCCAAACGGCTGGTTAGGTCTTTTTCTTTCTTTTCCAAAAGGTCAACGCGCTTGTCGAGATTCTCTTCACGTTGAATAATGCGCTTTTCCGCCCCTGACAATTCTTCACGGCGGTCCTTCGTCTCTTTTTCAAAATCCTGTCGCATCTTAAGCAACAGGTCCTTGGCTTGAAGCTCTGCCTCTTTTTTAATATTATCGGCTTCCCGTCGGGCTAAATCCTTGATATCCGCAGCATCTTTCTGAGCCTCGTGGCTACGTTTGCCTGCGATAAGACGATTTAAGAAAAAACCTGCGATCACACAGCCAATGGCAATGAAAATAAAAATAAATGCCTGGCCTAAACTGTTGCTTTCCATGGGAACTCCTTCTGTCTGTTATGCCAACAAGCCGTTATTTGCTTGCTGTTTTAAAATTATCGGTTAACAGGCAAAAAGTGATTAATTTGCGATGACATATTGAAGGGACACATCGTGTCCCTCGGTGGGAAGGCAATCCGTGAGTTGACAATCAAAGGCAAGACCAATGGTTGCTGTTTGGGCAGGTAAATCCGCCAAAAACCGATCATAAAAACCCGCGCCCCGGCCCAAACGATTGTTGAGCCGGTCAAAAGCTAATCCAGGAACAATCACCGCATCCAACTTGGCAGCGTCCAATGCATTTGCAGCATCTAAGCGCGGTTCATGGATACCGTAGGCCCCTTGGTTTAACTCTTGCAGGTTATGGATTAATGTAGGAATCATTTTCCTCTGATCACGCACAACAATAGGTAATGCGACTCGTTTATTTAGTTGGATTGCTTCTTCCATCATCGCGAAGGTTTCCACTTCGCCTGGCATGGCTGCGTAAAAAAGAATTGTTTGCGCCTTCAAGATGGCTGGATGAGCAAAAAGCTTTTTCGCAATCACCTTGGACTTGGCTGTTCTTTCTGGCGCGCCCTGCTGTTTTAATAGCTCCAGGTACTGTTTTCTTAAAGAGCCCTTATCCTTCATTTGAGGCGTATAATATCACTTTTTACGTAAATTTTCCAATCTTTCTTTTATCTTGGCCTCGTAACCTTGGGCGCTAGGTTGGTAGTAAACGGCCTGGTGAGGCATATACTCTTGGGCCACATGATGGCCTGGATAATCGTGTGCGTATTTATATCCCTGGCCATGTCCTAGCTGTTGAGCACCTTTGTAGGAACCGTCTTTTAAATGATCCGGGACTTGCTGGATGCGCTTGGATTTAACATCAGCCAAAGCCTGGTCAATGCCTAGATAACAGGCGTTGGATTTGGGGGAACAGGCCACATAGATGGCCGCCTGCGCTAAAATGATACGCGCTTCCGGGAAACCTACAAATTCAGCCGCGTGCATGGCTGATGTAGCTAAAACCAAGGCCTGCGGGTCAGCATTGCCCACATCTTCAGCCGCACAAATCACAATACGCCGGGCAATAAAGCGGGGGTCTTCGCCAGCATAAACCATCTTAGCCAACCAATAGAGCGTCGCATTAGGATCGCTCCCGCGCATCGACTTAATAAAGGCGGATGCCGTGTCATAATGCGCGTCGCCATCCCCATCGTAATTAACTTGTTTCTTTTGCACCGATTGCTCGGCGATGTTGAGCGTTAAATGAATAATACCATCGTGCGATTTATGCGTGGTTAACACCGCCACTTCCAGGGCATTAAGCGCCTTGCGGGCATCCCCGTCGCTAATTGAGGCTAAAAACTGCAGGGCATGTTCATCCGCCTGCACGGGCAGATTGCCTAGGCCACGCTCCGTATCAGCTAAGGCGCGGCGCAAGAGCGTCAATAAATCTCCGACGGACAACGCATGCAGCTCAAAAACCAGGGAACGCGACAACAAGGGGCTCACAAGCGTAAAAAAGGGATTCATCACGGTGGCGCCAATTAAGACAATATTGCCCTCTTCAATGTCTGGCATCAACACATCTTGCTGAGCTTTATTAAAACGATGGATTTCATCGATAAATAAAATGGTCTTGCGCCCTGACATGGCCCGGCGCTGTTGGGCCGCAGCAATCACCTTACGCATTTCATCAACATTCGAGGCAACGGCATTAATTTTTTCAAAATGATCTTTAGTGCGATGGCTAATGCAAAGGGCCAACGTAGTTTTGCCAACACCCGGTGGGCCATAAAGAATTAGTGAGGAAATACGGTCAGCTTCAATCGCACGGGTCAACAATTCGCCAGGGCCCAAGATATGCTTCTGCCCCACATATTCCTCGAGGGAATGTGGGCGCATGCGCGCGCTTAATGGTGCGTCGGGCTTAAGCTGTGTGTCTTCGAAGAGATTTTTCATAATAAGACACTTGAAATGAAGGATAAAATAAACCCCGCCTCTGCCGGTGAACTTGGGTGTTAAGAACCATCGTTCTTAAAAGGGGGTAATCAGTGTGGAGCCGCCAAGGCGCGCTAACCAAGAACCGATCCCCATGTGTATTATTTGTGGTTAATACATCCAAATCCTGTCGAACAGTACAGGGCGAGGTAATTATATCACCGGAGGAATTTATTGCAAACCGAATAAGGGCAGGGCAGAAGAAATGGTGGTGATGGTGATGATGGGCGTAAACCCTTCAAAGGAAGGACTCAAAAGCGCCGCCAACTGCGCCTCGTCGATATTATATTTCACCGCATCGCCTTTTTGGGCAACATCGATCGATTTAAAATCAATACCCCCTTGGCGTCGAGGGATCACCATGGCAGGATCGTTGATTTTTTTATTTACTGGGCTTAACAGGCTTCTTTGAATTTGCTCCTCTATGCCATTACGCCAGAATGGATCTTTTTCCCCTTCATGTTTTCTTTTTAATTCACGTAAAGCTTTTAAAATCTCCGGCGTTGCTTCCTCTTCTAAAATATAATAAGAAATGGCTTTAAAGGCATTATTCCATTCTTGATAATGAATGCTCCTTAAGCCTGGTATAAAATCATTAATCGGAGCATGCATCTGTTGTAACACAAAATATGCATTTGCCCGAACATCTAAATTAGGATCTTCTCTTTTCTTTCGCCATGCTTCTAATATCTTGTTTTCCCTGCCGCTTAATAAATATTCAAAGGTCTCTCTTGTGTCAGGATGCTGGGAAGATATTCCTATTTTTAGCTGACTATCCGTAATCCCTGAGGAATACTTCCAAACACGCTCTAGGGCTTTACCCCGCACCTCTTTCAATGAATCGTTTGCTCCAATAAAAAAGAACGGAATTGCATGCTCTGTTGACAAATTCTTCTCCGCCCAACGCATCATCCTTTCCTTTGACAATGCAACCGCTTTGCTTTCTCCCAAAGAAGGAAATTGCATATAATCAAGCATTTCTTTTGCAACTACATATTGTTCTTGTTCCTCTGTTTTGGACCACTTCTTCTCAATATCTACTATGCGCTGAGCAATTTTCTTAACAAACCACCCGCCTAATTCTGTTTCAAATCCTGCAGCCATCAATCTATCAATAACCCCTCTCACAGCGGTGTCTGTAAATAACAACTGTTCTTCAGCAATAATTGTGATCACTAGTTTTCTTGGCCGATCTAAATTTAGATCTTGTGTCCTTATGGCATCTAGTATCAAATACGCCCACTCGTGCCTATCCTTTTTTTCCGAAAGCCTTCCGTCGTCCCTAAGCCTAAAGAAAGCGGCATCAATAGCAGTTGCTCTAAGACGCTGATCATCGCTATTTATAAGTTCTTTAATAGCCTGATCTGCATTGGGCAAGCGCCAAATATCCTGAATGAAACCACTCATAAATGCCCGCCAATAATTTTCTCTATTGTCCTGTATATATTTCATAACACTTCGTGCTTCTAACGAATTATCCTTACCTGCAAAAAACAAGAGTGCTTGCCGCGCTAAACTATCCGGCCATTTCTTGAAAAAATCTCCCAACCTTTCATCTCTTAAAATATTTACTTCTTGCCCATCAATGATAAACATTTTCTGATTTGAGGGAATATCAAACCTCATCCATGCGGCCGAATTAAAATACTCCCCCAGGGAAACAGACACCTGATTAGCGTTCACAAACACTGTGTCAGGTAATTTAAATCCTCTATCTTTAGATCCTGCTTCTTGCTTAAAGGACCCAACACGCATTGGCCCTTTTTGCCCTGGGAATACTGGCACGCTATTTCCTGTTAGCCCTGGTGGAACTCTAAACGGATACGCCCCAGGCGCATGCTGTACTTCTAAAACTGTAGCTTGACCATTTTTTTCTTTCCAAGACTTATAACCTTGGTAAACCAATAAAGAAGCAATGGCCAAGGCCACAGCAACTATGGCGATCTTTTTCTTAGCATCCTCAATCTTAGCTGTTGTTGCGCTTATCTCTTCTGCTCGCGCAGCTGCTTCGCGTACTAACTGTTCCGCATCTTCTTTTGCTTTTAAATCCGCTGCTCGCTGGGCAATCCTTGCTTGTTCTTTTCTTTGCGCATTAATGGCTTTCTTCCTTTCACTCCAACGCCTGCTTAAATTTTCTGCTCTTACTATAAATTCATTTCCAATGGCTAATTGTCCTCCTATCATCTTAACCAGCGCTTCTTTTGCCGGTAGAAAAACCTCATTAATCTCAACCTCCGCCCTAAGCTCCTTAACTAAGCTCTGCGCTTGAGCAAGGAGAACATCAATATCTTCACCCTTATTTACCATTGCAAGTCTTAGGCTACCTATGATGTCTTGCGCTTCCCGAAGGAAAGCTTCTTCATTGATTGTTATTGCCTCTACTGCGACAGACTCTACGGCTTTCTTTAAACTACGAATCACTCTATAGTTAGTTTCCAGTCTATCGGCCAATTCTTTTTGCCGTCTTAAATCTAAAGGTTTTGCCAAAACCACTGCCGCCCCAGGAACTATCTTCGGCTTTGGCACTGAAATTGCCCCTATTGTCGGTTCGCTTTCATCCCTGCTTAAATCAATCTTATCCGCAAGCTCTGGGGTTAAAACATTTTTATGTAAATATTCTAAATCTAGTGAAGAATCGATATTGCCACGAAGATATGCTGCAAGAACCTTCCGACCTTGTTCGTCAAGAGCCATTTGCTTTGGCTGATAATCAAAAACAATGAAGCTCTCCTTGATTAAGTCCTCCAGTGTTTTTATTTTTTGTGGATGTTTTTGTAAAACCCTTGTTCCTCTTAGAATTTCATACGATTCCTGATATTTTGTATCCGTTAATACTTCAGAAACTTCCCCTTTCCCAACAAAATAAAGCAAACGCCTAAAACCTCTACCCTCCAGCAATATTCCCTTGTGATTATTCGGCAAGTTAATAACCCTTCCAACAATGCCTTCGCTGGATACTGCTTGTTTTATTTCTTCAATCAATGCCTCTTGATTGGTCGATTCACTATTAAATCCCAATTCTCTTAACTTAATCCACAGCTCAATGTTGCCTCCATCTACAAATTCAACCCTTGGTAGGGCTGGCATATTCTTAAACAAATCACTCTCTATCAACCAACTTTCTAACGCTGGATTTATTTCGCCTATATTAGAAAACCTGAAAATGCGTTCTTTGTATCCTTGCACTGTCATGGCTGCTGTTGGCATTGTCAGATCCACTTTTGCTAAATCTCTTGCTTGGCTAAGCTGCGCTGGCGCTATGGATGTTTCTTTCACAGCTGTGAAGCATACAAGCCCGCCAGAGAAATACTTACGAGGCTGATCTTCTTCCTTGATGTAATTAAATACTCCCTTCTTGTAGGCGGAAAGATATCGGCTATAAATGGCGTTGATATCAACGGAATTAAATTCCAGTCCTTTAATTTTATTACGATCTTTGTACACCTTGGCCAAGAGGCTTTGTTTGATGCTTTGCTTGTACCACTTGGCTAAAATCAGGGCGTGGAACATTTGGCGAACGGGGGCGAAATTTTGGCCTTCATTGACTTCGGCTTCGATTTGAGGGAGGATGATTTCGCGGATGATTTGAGAGCCCGTTGATCCCCCCTCCCTTACCCTCCCCACAGGTGGGAGGGAATTGGTTGTGTTTTTCTGCGTTGCCAAATAATCTTCATCGAGCATTACCTTTAAATGCGCCTTGGTAATATAAACCGCATTATTCTTGGAATAAACTTCCGCCTGATCTGGCAAGATCCAGACCTTGTTGAAGGTATTAACCGGCACTTGGGTGGTACCAAATTTCTCTTGGGCTTGCTTGTAAACGCGATCCCAGAATTTCTTACCCAATTCTTTTTCCGGGTAAATTAGTGAGGCGGTTAATTGTTTTAGCACATAGTCTTGTGCTAAAAGGTCGCGGCCTAATTCGGTCTTGCCTAGGGCATCGGGAAGGATACGGTCTTTTTCATAAGGGGAAAGGTTAACCCACAAATCGCCTTCGGGAATGGTTAACGCAGCTAAGAAATACTTAACTAAGCGGGCGGTCTCATCTTGCTTCGCCCCCTTGTCCA
>CAYNTZ010000009.1:0-23286 GCA_964400365.1 uncultured Planctomycetales bacterium
TCACGTTACCCATATTCACAACAAACAGCACCAGCATCAGGTAAAAGGTCACCTTAACGCCGAAATTCTCACGGATCAAATCAGCCAGCCCCTTACCCGTCACCACCGCCATACGCGCGCACATTTCTTGGACAACAATTAACGCCAAGGTAATCGGAATCAGGGACCACATCAAGGTGTAGCCAAAATGGGCACCTGCCAAGGAATAGGTGGCAATGCCGCCGGCATCATTATCCACATTAGCCGTAATGATGCCCGGCCCCATGATTGACAGGAACAAGATAATCTTGACCATCATGGGATTTTCTTTAATCTTCTGTAAAACCCGCTTGATCATAGCTTTTCCTTATATTTGCTCCATACCAAGGAAATCAACTCTTCCATCACGTCGTCAATGGTGATGATGCCCTGCAGGATATCATCCTTGTCTAAGACCGGTATGGATGAGAACTTATAGCGCTCCAGCATCAAGGCCACCTCTTCCATGCCGTCATCCGTATAGACATAGGCGTTTTCCTGGTAACAGGTGTCCATCAACTTCTTATCCGCCGGTTCATTAATAAAACGCCGCAGCGAGGTCGTGCCTAAATATTTGAAATTATCATCCACCATATACAAGAAGAAAATGCTCCCCGGGAAATTGGCATTTTCCTTAATCTTGGCCCAGCCATCCGCTACGGTGGCCTCTGGTTTCATGTAAAGATATTCGGTGGTCATCATCCCGCCGGCTGAGTCCTTGGCAAAACCTAGGAGCTTATGTAGTTTCTTGTTTGTTTCAGAACCCATCAGGTGCATCAATTGGCGGGTGGTGGCACGCGGCAATTTCATTAATAGGTCGGTCGCCTCATCAGCGGGAATAGCAGCAATTAAATTAGCCACTTCCTGTTGGTCTAATTGATCAATCAATTCCTGTTTAAACGCCACGCTTAAATCAGTAAATACCTTATTCTGCGTGTTTCCATCCAATGATTTAAAAAGAGAAAGTCGTGCATAAATATCCAAATCCTGCATAATTTCCGCCATCGCCGCCGGAGGTATCGCTGATAATTTGTTACGGGCCACATCCAATTTTAAGACGCTCTTTTTGCGCCCTAAACTGGGTAAGACCTGGGTATTCTTCCAAGGGATTAATTCTTCCTGGGTCAAGTAGGGTGATTTGGCATTGATCAAGCGGACAACCGCATCCACGACAAAGGTCCACTCCAGACGGCGCACCAAGGCACGCAGGCCAACATCAACGTGGGCAGCGTATAACTGATTTTCCACGCGCAACAAATGAATATCATTAACCCGCACCACCCGTTGATCGTCGGTGTCAACCACCTGCTGGTCTAAAATGTCACGGCGTAAGGTAAAATCAGATTTGGGAGCTTCCCGCTGGAAGACAACCCGCTCATCCGTAAGCTTTAAACGCACCTCATCTTCAATATAGGAAACATCTTCCCACGCCGCAAAAGCATACTCTTTCAAAGAAAATCCCCGACTAATAACTAGGCCGATAGCTTTAGGATAAATGTCGCCTTGGGGATTCATGGCAATATCATGCAAGGCGCCCACCCAATTGCCCCGGGCGTCGATGATATCCATGCCGATGATTTCTGAAAAGTATAAAAATAACTTCATGATTAACGGCTTGCTCCCACGTCATTGCGTTGACAAATTTCATTCACCGGGCAGTTAGAGCATAAGGGTGAAACCGGCCTGCACACATTCTGCCCCCACGTAACTAACAGCGCATTATACTCAATCCAGTATTGTGTGGGCAATTTTTTTCGCAAAGCAGTCTCGGTGTCATCGGGGGCCTTGGTCTTCACATACCCTAGCCGATTGGAAATCCGATGCACATGGGTATCGACACAAACACCCAGTTTACCAAAGCCTTCGGTTAATACCAAATTCGCTGTCTTGCGCCCCACACCCTTGAGCGTCAATAAATCATCCAGATTATCCGGCACCTTCCCACCAAAGCGCTCTTTTAAATCCTTACAAATCCCTAGAATCGTGCGCGCCTTGGTCTTATAAAAGCCCACTGGATAAATCATCTTCTCAATTTCAGCGGCCGATAATTTCAAAAAACCGTCGATGGTCGAAACCTTAGGGAACATCTTTTCACAGATCGGCAGGGTCGTCGTATCCTTGGTGCGCAAACTCAACAAACATGAAATCAAGACCAAAAATGGGCTCTGGTACTTTTTACCAACCAGGGTCACCGACGGATCCGGCAAATCCTTCAATGCCACCCTCAAGCGCTTAATCACTTCCGCTATCTGTTCGTTGGTTAAATATTTCATTTAATTCTAACGCTTATCCTAAATCACTAAATAAATAACCCATCTCTTCTAAGGTGTCGTGGTCTTCGCGCCAGTTGCTTTTGGTTTTCACGTATAACTCTAGGAAAACCTTGCTGTCAACCAGGGCTTCTAAATCAACCCTTGCTTGCGAACCAATCTGTTTTAAGATGGCCCCACCCTTACCAATCACGATTTCTTTTTGTGATTCGCGCTCAACTAAAATAAGTGCGCGGATATGCAGGGTCTTGCCCTTCCTAGGCTGGACATGCTCGATAATGACGGCGATCGAATGCGGCACTTCGTCGCGCATGATGCGGAATAATTTTTCGCGGATTAAATCAGCCATGGCCATGCGCTTGGGGAGATCGGTAATCGCATCTTGCGGATATAGCATTGGGCCTTTAGGCATATAGTCAAAAAGGATATCAATTAATTTGCTTACATTGGTACCCTTAAGCGCAGAGAGGGGCAATAAAATCAAGTTAGGCATCTCCGTCATGGGCTTGCCGGTCACCTCTTCCCATAACTTAATATATTCGGGCACAAATTTGCCCTTGGTCACATCCACCTTGTTAAGCCCCACAATAATGGGCTTGGTGCAATGCTTTAACAAACTAATCACATGACGCTCTTCAACACCGGTGCATTCACTGGAATCAACCAAATGCACCACCGCATCAACCCCGTCGATAGAACCGGCAGAGGCCTTATTCATGTACTTATCCAAACGGTCCCCGCCTAAATGAATACCAGGCGTATCAATGAAAACAATCTGGCCGCGGCTATCTGTCACAATACCCCTGATTTGATTGCGCGTGGTTTGCGGCACCTGGGAGGTGATGGACACCTTCTCCTGCAGAATGGCATTAAGCAAGGTTGACTTACCCACATTGGGACGGCCGACAATGGTCACCATGCCGCTTTTTAATAAGGGCGCTGTTTCTGCCGCCGGCTTGACCACCACCTTTTTAACCACGGCTTTCTTAACCACTGCCTTTTTAACCGACACTTTCTTAACCACTGCTTTTTTCACTACCATCTTCTGTTTTTTTTCTGCCACTTAAGCCCCTTTTCTATATTTCAACACGGTAATCACCACTGCGGTAAATAACACTAAATTAACCACATTAAAAATCTTGTACACCACGTCCGGTGAGCTAAAACCACTAGGGGCCATTAAAATGGCACAAACCCAAACCCCTAACAGCCAAGACAACGAAATATCCGCCGAGGAACGGCGCTTGATAATCTTAACAATCAACGGAATATTAAATAAGGGCATCGTCACTGACGCGGCCACCCCTACCTGTTGAACCAATGACATTGCCTTTAATTCTTCAATAAAGCTCATACCCGTCCTTTTCTATATTTATAAACAACGATAACCACCAAGGTCAGCATCAGCACATTCATGCTGTTAAACCCGATGGCTTGTATATTTCCTGAAATAAATGCGCTGGGCGCCATGAGTACGGATGTCAGCCATAAGCCAATAGCCCACGTCAAGGAAATATCCGCCGATGATTTACGCTTAATCACATGCGCAATTAAGGAAATGTCGAATAAGGGTAACACAACCCCAGCCCAAAAACCAACTGTTTCCGTCAAGGTCATGTTTACCTTCAATTACGCTGGAGAGAAATACCGTGTCAGCATATCCGTGCGGGCCTGCACTTCCCGCATGCTTAACGGTGCGGTCTTGGCCATGCCAAAACCTTCCACATTAAACGAAGCACATGTCGTCGCATAAAGCAGGGCTTTGCGCAGGGTCTTTTCATCCACCTTGCCCGCCTTACTCAAATAACCCATAAGGCCACCAGCAAAGGTATCACCAGCACCGGTGGGGTCAATCACCTTGTCCACCGGATAGGCTGGAAAAGAAAACATTAGCTTGTCCGAATAAAACAAGACCCCATGCTCGCCCTTCTTCACCACAATCATGCGCGGCCCCATCTTACGCAGGGCTTTGGCAGCGGCAACCAGGTTGGACTCACCCGTCAGGGCGCGCGCTTCCCCGTCGTTAGCCACAAAGAGGTGCACCTGCTTCATCAAATGCTTCAATGATTTTAATTTGATATTTATCCACAAGTTCATGCTATCTAAACCGATTAATTGCGGGGACTTCATCATAGACAAAAGTTTTATCTGCACATCCGGGTCAATGTTAGCCAAAAATAAATTAGGCAAGTGCTTTTGATGGTCAGCAATGGTCGGCATGTAATTGGCCAGAACACCCAACTCCGTTGCTAAGGTTAACGCTGAATTAAGGTCTCCCTTCTTGTATTCACCGCGCCAGCGGAAGGTCTTGCCCTTGCCCGTCTGCACGCTGGTCAAATCAACGCCTTTGCGTTTCAAAAAGTCCAAATGCTTTTGCGGGAAATCACGCCCCACCACTGCCACTAAATGCACGTCGGTAAACAAGCGCGCACTCATGGCAAAATGCGCTGCGGAACCACCAAGCATATCCTTCTTGGCCCCTGAAGGCGTTTTTACATGGTCTAAGGCCACTGTCCCTAACACAACTAAACTCATATCAATCTCCTAACGGGCTTTTGATTTCTTTTTCTTTTCAATCTGTTTGATATACTCCATCACCTGCTCGTCTTTAAGCAAATTTTCTAAATCAACATCATTGCGCAAATACTCGAAATCATCGTAACCAAATTCTATTGCCTTTGTCAGCGTAGATAGCGCCGGGCGCGTCTGGCCTAATAATGCATAAGAGCAAGCCAGATTATAAAACACCATTGGGTCATCGCTGCGCAATTTAGATAACTTGATGTCAACATCAAGCCCCTTTTGCCACAGCCCCGCCCTGGTGTATAAATCACCAATGGCCGCAAGGGCTTCAATAAAGTCAGGGGTACTTGCAAGGATTGATTCATAAAAGGCGATTTCAAATTCGATGTCATCTTTTTTACGCGGTGCTTTTGGCGTATACTCTTTTCTCATCGACCCTCTTTCTATTTTTTCTTTAAATAACGTTCGATGCGAAGTACGGCTTCTTTGAGGTTATCATAGCTCGACGCATAGGAAATGCGCACATGGTCCCCGCAGGAATTACCAAAGGCAACGCCGGGCACCAAGGCCACCTTTTGTTCCTGCAACAAATTCTTGGCAAAATCAATGGATGATTGGCCGGTTGATTTTATCGACGGAAAGACATAAAAAGCACCTTGCGGCTTATGGCATTTAAGCCCAATGCCGTTTAATGCCTCAACCATGAAATCACGGCGGCGATTATATTCCTTTTTCATCGCCTGCACATCCTGCAAACCGCTTTTTAACGCTTCAATGGCCGTCATCTGTCCGGTAATCGAAGCGCACAGCATGGTGTACTGGTGGATCTTGGTCATTGCCCCAATAATATCCGACGGGCCGCAGGCATAGCCGATGCGAAAGCCCGTCATCGCGTAGGCCTTTGAAAACCCATTTAAATAAATCGTCTGGCCCTGTAAATCCTCTAAGGCGGCAATGGACGTATGGTCAAAATCATAGGTTAGTTCATCATAGATTTCATCACTTAAGACAATCAAGTTGTGTTTCTTAATAACCTTAGCTAAGGCCTGCAGTTCCGCCTTGGCATAAGAGGCACCCGTGGGATTACAAGGATAATTAAGCAAGATGGCCTTGGTTCTCTTTGTAACCTTACCCTCAATGTCTTTGGCCGTAACCTTGAATTCACGCTCAACGCTCGTCGATATAAACACAGGGGTGCCGCCAGCTAATTCCACCACCGGCCCATAAGCCACATAGCAAGGCTCAGGGATAATCACTTCATCGCCGGGATTTAAAATAGCGCGCATGGCCAAATCAAGCGCTTCAGAAACACCCACCGTAATTAGGATTTCTTCTTCAGGGTCATACTCAAGCTTGTGGCGCTTTTTTAAGAAAGAAGCAATCTCGCGGCGCAATTCAATCATGCCCTTATTGGAGGTATACGAGGTATAGCCCTGCTCGAGGGAATTGATGGCTTTCTCGCGGATATGCCAGGGAGTAACAAAATCCGGCTCGCCCACCCCTAGCGAAATCACATCCTTCATCCCTAACACTAAATCAAAAAATGCCCGGATACCTGATGGGGCAACATGGTCGACTACCTTAGAAATTCTCAATGGAAACTCCCTGACTCAAGCTAAATTAATACGAAATGTTTTGCCGTTTTTCGGGCTTTGGCTGCTTAAAGACCTGACCCTCTTCTTTGTACTTACGCAACAAGAAATGCGTCGTAGTCTGTTTCACATTAGCCATCGACGATAACTTGGCTGCAACAAAATCTGCTACCGTCTGGATGGTATTGCCCTCAACCACCACCAGAAGGTCATACCCACCGGAAACCAAATAACAGCTCTTTACCTCCGGGTAGCTGTAAATCCGCTCCGCGATATTATCAAAGCCAACATCTTTTTGCGGCGTAATTGATACTTCGATTAATGCCCGCACCGCTGCTGGCGATTCCACCGGTATCTTCTTCATAACAATCTCCCCTTACTTAGACTTATTATCTTTTGGTTCCATTGCGCTAATCCGGCGCTCCATGCGCGTCACACCCTCACGCAAGATGCTGATATCTTCACGGATATCCGTAATTTTCTCTCGCAACTGGCTGTTGCGTGCGTCTTCTTGGACCATCTCATGAATCATGCGCTTCTTCTGGGCTGGCCAGGGCAAATTAGAATCAATAATTGATTTCTTCATCAAGGACGCCTTCACCTCATAGCTGCGGATTTGTTCTTCCAATAAGGCCTTATGCTTCTTTAGCTGATAATACCTATCCTTGTAAACGGCTGACGCACTTTTGGCCTGCATGGCTGCTTTCTCACGCTGAACTTTCTGCTGGCGTAATGATTCAAGGCGGTTGCCAAGCACCCGGTTCTCCTCATCTAAACCGCTATGGGATGCCAAGGCTGACTTATTATCTTTTAATGCTGCAATTTGGTTTTCTAACATCGCTTCCTGCGCCTTGGCCTCTTCTAATTGTTTGCGCACCTCATCAAGCTGTGCCGCCGCTTCTACATTAATGGCCGAGGGTGCTTGCAAAGCTTCACCTAACTTGGCCTGCACATCCCGCTGGTCTTGCCGTAACTGAACTTCAGCTATCTTTAACTTTTGTAAATTTATCTTTCGTTCAAGATCCGCCAGCTTCTTTTTCCAAATGCTTAATTTCTCCTGGGCACCCGCTGCCTCATTCTTTATTGATTTAACCTGCGCCTTAAGCTGCTCTAAGGCAATTTGTTGATCTGTACGCCCATTGCGCTCTTTCAATAGCTGCCGCAAACTGGCATTAGCTGCTTGCTGTTGATTAATTATATCCTGTGTGTGTGCCAATTGCGCCTGCAAATCTTCATGCTGCGCCGCTAATTCCTTGTTTTGAACAAGCAAGGTTTGGGCCTTTGTCTTAATCACATCCAAGGTCAATTGCCATTGCGCCGGCACAGCGGCAAATTCTCCCGTAACCTGGGCATGCGCCGGAAAGGCAACGAACATCAATATAATAATTAGTTGATACATATAGGTAATATTATACCGGGTTATTACGCTAACGGCAAGAACGGAGTCGCTAAAGTTTTAATGCCTAAAAGGGAATTGGTCAGGAAAACAGCATCTGCCCCTTGTAATTGAGACAGGGTTAAATGCTTAACTCGACAAGGAACACCTAACAAGCGCGCTTGTTTCATAACCACCTGGCGCATAATACCATTTAAACAACCGGATGATAACGGCGGCGTATACAGCAGGCCATCCTTGACCCAAAAAATATTGGCGCGGCTGGCTTCAAAAATATGGCCATTGCTGTTTAATAAAAGAGCCTCATCAAAACCTTGGGCACGGGCCTGTGCGTAGGCATCAGCGAATATTTTATAATCCAACGACTTGGTATTGGCTAGGCGTCTGTTGGCCGCTCGATTAGTCTTAATCACACACACCCGCCAGGCCTTATCCAAAGGGACATCATACCTTAAGGCCATCACTGCCACATGCGCCTGCCTACCCTCCCGCCAAACCACCACCCGCACCCTCGCCACATCAAAACCATTCGCCTTAACCACCTGACGGATAATAGCAGGAAAATTCT
Organism: uncultured Planctomycetales bacterium; assembly: GCA_964400365.1. GTDB lineage: Bacteria > Omnitrophota > Gorgyraeia > Zapsychrales > Fredricksoniimonadaceae > CAYNTZ01. The sequence goes on from CAYNTZ010000009.1 coordinate 8,368, forward strand.
TTACTTCAAACACAATGCGCAGCTGGCGCAATCCCTTTTGCATACGGCTGCAATGCGCCTCAACATCAAAAACCTGATTGCCAATGGCTAGCATGGTTTCAAAAACACCACGGGCCTTAAAATGACCCGGCGTAAAAGCCTCCGCCACCTTTGGGTTAATCTTAATGTATTGACCATCGATATATAGAGCCAATTTCTTCATCTATTAAATCCTTAAATTCGTGTAATAAAAACGGCTAGCACATTCTTCCAGTCTTCACCCCCCCAGCCCTTTTTATTCTCCAGTAATTCATTATACAAACTGCTTATGCCTCAAACACTCTACGCAAAGCCTCTTGCATGGCATAGGCCTTAACCCACGTCTCCTCCCATTCAGCTTGTGGATTAGAATCAGCCACTATGCCTCCCCCGACGTGAAACGAAATACTATCCTTCTTCAAGAACAAGGTGCGAATTAACACATTGAAATCCATGTCACCAGTGAAACTAATATAACCTAAGGCCCCCGTATAAAGCCCCCGGGAACCTTTTTCCAAATCACTGATAATCCGCATGGCCGCTATTTTGGGGCAACCCGTCACAGAGCCGCTAGGGAACACTGACTTTAATAAATCGAATTGGTCAAATTGCTTATGCAACCGCCCCTCCACCGTCGATGTAGCCTGAAAAACGGTCGCATACTCTTCAATATTGCGCATGGCCTTGACCTTCACCGACCCGTAATCACAAACCCGCCCCAAATCATTGCGCTCAAGATCAGTCACCATCAATAACTCAGCAATTTCTTTAGCAGAAGAAATGAGTTCCTGCCGCAAACGCTCATCGCCAACCCTATCCTTGCCGCGGGGCCTGGTTCCCTTCATAGGGCGCACCTGGACTAAGCCTGCGCGCAATTGCAAGAAGCGCTCCGGCGAAGCGCTTAAGATATATTGCTTGCCGTCATCTAAATACGCCCCAAAGGGTGATGGAGATGTGCGGCGTAATTGGCCATAAATCAAGGCGGCATCCGCATAATCCTGCCAATGCTTAATCGCCACGTCAATGCGCTGGGAAAGATTTATCTGGTAAATATCGCCGCGCTTAATATGCGCTAAAGCCCGACTCACCGCGGCCACATATTGGGGCTTGGTAAAATTACTCTTAAACAATAACCGGCCTTTAAAGGGCGTCTGAACGCACAACGGCCTATCCACCCTTAAAGCTTCTTCTAATATATCTAAACGCTTTTTCGACAACGCACTTAAAATAACGGCCCCGGCCTTGTGGTCAATCGCCGCAACCCCATCATAAAGCCCAAACCAAATTTGCCCATCATACCCTAAATAGCCAACCGCACCGGCGGGAAAAGCCATGCCTGCCTGAGGCAGGCGGTAAGCAGACCAAGCCTTTTGTAACGCCGCAAGGCTGCGACCATCAATCACCTTAAAAGGATCAAACCCAAGATAGGAAAAACGGGCCCCTGCGCCGCAAAGGCTGCTATCTAGGAAAAAGGCGTGCGGCCTTTGCTTAATGCGCTGGAACAGGCCAAAGGCATCACCATCAAAGGTTAGGCGGCGCGTCAATATAGTCTTCATTATTTTTAGAACAGCGAGGCTTGGGACACTTGATTTAATTTAAAACTGGGTTTCTCAACGCCAAATTGGCTTAAGAATTTACCCACCTTATCCAAGTTCTTATCGGCGGCCATATCCATTAAACGCAAGAGCACCTGAGCCGTTAATTTAACGTCTGCCATGGCGCGGTGGGTTTCGCCAATGCTGATCCCTAAGGACCGGGCAATATAGGCTAATTTATGGCTGCTTAAATAAGGCAGTAGTTCGCGCGACATCTTAAGGGTATCAACCACTGGCGTGTCATCCTTAAACCGCCGTCCAATCAAGGATAATTCATAACCGACAAAACCTAGGTCAAAACGCACATTATGCCCTGCCACACATCCCCCGCCAATAAAATCAATCAGCTGGGGCAGCACCACCTGAGAAGTCGGCGCGTTAACGACCATCTCTTCCGTAATCTGGTTAATCAGCATCGCTTCCGGTGACAAGGCCCGCTTAGGGTTAACTAAGGAATAAAACTCACCCGCCACCTTGCCATCACGCACCTTCACGGCGGCTATCTCAATAATACGGTCCCCACCCATCGCTGACAAGCCCGTTGTCTCAACGTCAAATACAATAAATTCTGCCTGACGAATATCCATTTTAAAAAATCCTTTACGGCTTCACCGCACCCTAACCTGCACGCGGGTAAATTGTATATGAGGGAATTAACTGCACCGGATGGTACGCTTGCTTGGCCCGAGCTACATTGGGTAAGCCAAAATCATCCATCGCATTAACATAATTAAAATCTTGCCAACAAGGATCTGCACAAAACTGCTGGAAAATAAATGAACCCGCCCCCTTTACCTCTAAATCGCTTATCTCTAATAATACGCAAAATGTGCCTGCATTCAAGGGATATCCAAAGGAATATGCGCAAAGCTTGCCATCTGCCATCACCACCCGGCCTTCAAGTCCCAACAAGCGCTCATGCTGCAAAATCAGCCGATGTGCTTTAGCATTATCTTCCAGCATGGCTTGGTAGACGGTATCATTGTTATGCAAACGCCTATTTGCTGACCAGCGTTCATATAAATCAAGGCAGTGCCCCAAATGTTTAGGCTCATAGCGCAAATACTGCACCTGATGCCTCTTGTGCAAGTGATTAATATCATGGCGCTGGCTCTTGTAATTCCCGCCCGACATCAAGGCAATATCTGCCTTGCGATAAAGGTACTCATCTGCCTTAAATATACAGTCAAGGCGCGTTACATCAAGACTGTTACATTCAGCCTGCACTACGTTTTCAATCCGTGCAACCCGCGCAACTCTTGAGGCCTGGCCCATCCGCTCAAAACAGGCATCAACCACCGCTTGGCTAACAATACCCCCTAAGGGCGGCAAATAAAGGAAACTTCCCGGCTCATGGACGGCAAAGATACAAAGACGCCCATCAATAATCTCAAAACTAAAATCAAAAAAATCACTCCAAGCAACAAGGGACGAGAAATGAAAAGCGGACAAAGACCTTTCCTGGACGGAGATATACCGATTAAATAATTCTTGCTGGGCGAATAATGCGGCAATCTTGCTCAAACCTTCAATCCTTCAATAGTAAATAAATATTGCAGCTCTATTTCAAAGGGCGTGTAGTCATGCAGCAAACTGCTATTGCGCCTTAAAAAATCCTGGCTTGCTGGCTGATGAAAAAAATCCTTTAAATAATCAACATAGGCTTCTAAGGCCGGGTCTGCCTGCTTATCCTGCACATAAGGACACGCTAGGTGAACATAGACCTTAACGCCTTGCGGGACTTGAGATAAGATAAATGGATAAAGAGCGCATTCAAAAGGGCGTTTGGCATACACCTGGCAGGTAGAATCCCCCTTATTAAAAAAACGGCAAAGCTGATTGCCACAGTCTTCAATTGTCTTAATGTAATTATTATCGTCGCTAAAATCACCCGTTACGGCATTTGCCAGCACAGCCTTCTCCGCCAAACCTAAACGCGGGCGCCAGGCGCTATCCGCACCCTTAAAACGGCAACAGCCGTCACATGTTAAACAGACATGGGAGGGAACAAATTGTTTTAATTGACTCATCATTTAATTCTTCTTAACGATAAAGGCCGTCATCAGATCAGCGACGCGATCCATCAAGAAAAACATATTGCTTGAACGTACAATCGTGTAGGAGTCACCCTGTAAGGCGATATCCCCAGAACCACACAGCCTTGCTAAACGTAAATCTAAAATAACCCCATCATTGTAACGCCCTTCTAATTCCTTGATAGTCACACCTGCCTCACTGCTGCCAATTTCCCTTAACAAGCGGATGCGGACAGATGTTGTACATGGCCCAAAAAGACAAAGAATATAGACAAAGCCAACTAAACCGGTGATCAGCAATGCGCCGCCTACCAACACAACAGCATCCATCAACGCTATCCCTGAAATTAAACCTATGTATGCTCCTATACCAGCCGCAACCAATAACCCAATAACAATGCTCGCCGTCAGCACTTTAAATAACGCCCCATCCTTAACTTGACGAAACATAATAGCCTGATACAGAAGAACAGCACATAAACCACCAAAAGCTGAAATAAGCACACCCAAATCAATATTCATTTATCCACCCTGTCCTCGACCAATAAATGACTGAAATAATTGGGCAATAAAACAATAGGCCTTGCCCTGAGCTGTCAACTGCAACCGCCCTTGGTGATCTGTGACCAAACCCGAACTTAATAAATCAGCTAAACGGCTTTGTACAAATTGCTCAACTTCCAGCTCGCCATGAATATCAGCCTTAGTTAAAGGGCCTCTTGCTAAAACACTTAAGATCTTTTTTGATGGGCTAACTAGAAGTGTCAACACGTAGAAACATAGATAGGTTGGAATTAATAAAATATAAAAAATCACTGAAGTGATAATGAGTCGAGGACCTATCACGATGGCCTTAGGCAAGTAGATGGAACCGGCGATGCTTACAGCCAAACCGAAGAGCGCAAGCATTAAGAACTCACGCACATAAAGCTTTTCCCTATCACGGTATCGGCAAATAACAAGATGACAAAACACCACTGATAAGAATATAACAACAGCCAAGATTAAATCAAGCATGGGCGCCCTTCCCTGATAAACCAAAAGCATTCCCATGACGTTTTAACTTATACATGCCATTATCCTTCAACAATGCTTTCTTTAAGGGCAACCCTTTGGATTTTTTCCAAGGATCATGAACGACGGAAAAATTTCTCCCCCCTGCAACCAGCTTGCCTTGAAGACAAAGCCATTCGATGTAGGCAAAAATATCCTCAAGCGGGGTCCCATCATCTGCCTTTAACCGCGCTAGGGTTTCTCTTTTCTTTGCCTTGCCTACCTTAGGGTCTTGGGCAATCGTCTTATGTATCTTTGTCCTTGTCCAGCCCGGCCCCGCGATAAAGATGTTCATGTCAGGATTTTCTGCGTCGAGAAACTCACACATTTTTATCAAGACCATCTTGCCAATGGTATAGGCAGAAAAATCAACCACCGCATTATTGGTCCCGCCAGCTGCGAAGAAAACCACATTACTTGTTGTGGCCCGCAGCGGATAAAGGCCATGGATTAACGCTAACTGGTCTATGCTGTTAATACCAACCGATTGGGACCATTGGTCAATATCCGCCTTAAAAAATGCTTGCAATGGCCGCGGTTCTCCCACGCAAGAAATAACCGTATCCCAAACAACACCTTGTTTCTTTAATTGGTTAATAAACCGTTTAACGCTCTGCGGGGCGTGAACATCAAGGGCATACAAACGGCAATTGGCTGATGCGCTAATACCCCTCGGCGGGGAGCTCCTATAGGTCCCAATCACACGGCAACCCTGACGCAAATATGCCTGCGCAAGATAAGCGCCTATGCCGGAGCTGATTGATAAAATAATCACCGTGCGGCTCACCGATATCTCCCCATTAAATCGTTATAACGAATCCTTAGCAAGTCACCAAACGAAACAATAACAGCATTCAAAATCCTTACCTTAGAATTCCCTCGATGCTGCCACCTAACTGGAATGCTTTCAACGAATAAATTGCGCCTGGCCGCAATCAAAATAAGCTCTGCATCAAAAGCCCAACCAAAAGTGCGTTGTCGCAAAAAAATCTCTTGTGTAGCTTTGTCAGTATACATCTTAAAACCACAGGTAAAATCTGTTAACCGACAACCCAATATCATGGATGATAAAGAAGCAAAACAATAACCAAATAAAGCGCGATACCAAGGCCTCTCTTGTTGAAATAAAGAACAGCTGTTACGGTCACCAATTAACACATCACTTTTTCCCAAGGCTATGCGCTCTAAAAAAACCTTGATTTCATTTAAATCAGTCGACAAGTCCACATCCATAAAAAGCCTGTACTGCCCCTTGGCTATCCGCATCCCCTCATGAACCGCAAAACCTTTGCCACGATTAATGTCATAACTAAAAACTTTTACGCATCCAAGCATAACTTGTGTGATTTCTGTTAAAGTGGCATCTGTTGACCCATCATTAACGACGACAATTTCATAATCAACCCCAAGTCCCTGCAAATATCGGTCAACTATTGCCAAATTTCCACCAATCACACCCGCTTCATTAAAGGCAGGAATAACGACGGATAATAATGGCTTAGCAGTATTTATTGGCATCTTTACTTGATAATACTTCCTAATGCTAAATCACGCTCTAGGCTAAGCAGGCAGGTGCCACTATCATCTGACGCGGCTAATAACATCCCGTTAGATGCTTCGCCACGGATAACCGCAGGCTCTAAGTTTGCTATCAAGATCACCCGACGGCCCACTAATTGATCCGGCGTATAGGCCTGGCGAATACCCGCGACAATTTGACGGACATCCTTCCCCGTATCCACCTGCATCACATATAATTTATCCGCATTAGGATGCAGCTTGACTTCCTTGATCTGGGCGACCACTAACTTAAACTTCTTAAAATCATCAATCTGCACCTTAGGCTCAACAGCCGTAACCGGCACTTGGGTTAATGGCTTTTCTTGAGGAACGTTCATTATCTACCCTTTCTTTTAGAATAATCATCACCCACGCATTAATTGATGTTTAATATAATCAATTATCCCCCTTTAGGAAAGACTATTTTTCAATCCATTAGGCTTATCGCGTTAATTTCCTGCTTGCACTAAAATCTAAAACTACCTAGAATACGCCATATGAAAAGAGTCCCCCTCTTATCAATTGTATTCTCCTTCCGCAATGAAGAAGATGTGCTTGTGGAATTAGTCCGCCGCACCCGTGCGGTGATGGGCAAGCTTCTAGAGCAACAGACGCTCAGCGCTTATGAGCTCATTTTTGTAAATGACGCCTCCAATGACAACTCATTAAACATCCTGCATCAATTGGCCCTTAATAATAATGATATTAAGATTATCAATATGTCCCGCACCTTTGGCGTTGCCCCCTGCGTCATGGCCGGCTTAAGCTACACAAAAGGTGCTATCGTCATTTACATGGATGCGGACCTGCAAGACCCACCGGAAACAATACCGGCAATGATCCAGGCCTGGCAGCAAGACAGCGATGCTGATATTGTCCACACCACACGCCGCTCACGCCAAGGTGAATCTGCCTTTAAAATGTTCTTAACCCGGATTGGCTACTTAATCCTTAACCGCTACTCCAACGTCCCCATTCCTCAAGAAGCCGGTGATTTTAAGCTGTTGTCACGCCGCGTTGTTGACCACCTGCTCACCTTAAAAGAAAATAAGCCCTTCATGCGGGGCTTAGTCTCCTGGGTGGGCTTTAAACAAATTTTCGTGCCTTATGACCGGGAGGCGCGCTTTGCAGGAAAAAGCAAATTCTTCATCCTAGGGCGTAAGGCCGTCAGTAATTTCCTCAATGCGGCCGTAGTCAACTTCTCATCCGTTCCCTTGCAAATCGCCTCTTATTGCGGGTTAGCCGCCATCTTGATTGATGTCTTGCTGGTTATCCATACCCTCTATCAAAAAGCAACCAACCATGCGGTTCCCGGATGGTCAGCTCTGATGATCGCCATCCTGTTTATCGGCGGGGTGCAATTATTCTGCATCGGGATGATTGGCCTATACTTAAACTCTGTCCATGAACAAGGCAAAATGAGGCCTAACTATATCGTTAGCTCCACCTATGGTTTCCAACAAGAAAACACCTAAGCATAATAATTATTATTTCCTCAAATTTAAACTATTCATCACCGCCTTACTGGTGGGCAAGGTTACCTTGCGTAAACTATGGAATGTATTTATCTGTTCCACCGCCTACCTGCTTAAATGGGATAAATCAGCCGCCGCACCCTTTGTCTTAAGCCTTGAGCTTTGGAATGAATGCAATGCCGGATGCTTGTTTTGCCGCGATGCTAAAGGGCGCATTTACAATATCAACCCTGAGGCAGACCCTATCGGCAGCATCTCTAAGGGGAAAATGCCCCCTGAAATGGCCATGGATATCATCGACCAGGTCAAGGAAGATGCCTTAATCGCCGTCCTATACACCAACGGGGAACCACTTTTATATAAAGACCTCGCCCCTGTCATTAAATTCGCTTCACAACGTAAGCTCATGACCATGATATCCACCAATGGCCTCTTGTTCACCGAGGCAATTGCCCGGGACATCTTAGGCGCGGGCATTGATTTTATTAAAATCCAATTAAGCGGGTTCACCCAGGATATTTACTCTGTCCAAATCCGTTATGGCGATGTGGAGAAATTAAAAACAAATATTCAAATGGTCAATCGTATTAAAAAAGAGCTCGGGTCAAGTACCGTCATCTTAATCGATTGGATTTCTTATAATTATAATTTTCACCAATTCCCCTTAATCCGGAAATTCTGCAAAGATAATGGCTTATTATTAAATTCCCGCGCCGGAAATCCCCGGGGAGGGTTAGAAGATAAGGAAACGCCCCTGCCCACCGACACCTTAAACATGTCCTGCGATTGGTTGTGGAAGGCCATGCAGGTTAATTTTAATGGTGATGTCCTACAATGCTGCGAGGGGGTTATCTGGAGCAAGATGAAACCCTACACCACCTATAAGGTGGGAGAAACCAAGGTTAAAGATATTTGGAATGGGCCTGCAGCCATGGCCACCCGCCGCACCATGACCACCCAAGGGCGCAGCGCCATGCCTATCTGCAAACAATGCCAACGCACCGGCGTTGCTTTTAAATGGTAGGCTATTGCTTGCGCTGCATCGCCACTAAATATCGCCCCTCCTCTTGAGGCTGATAGTATCTTCGGATATACTCAACTAATACCAATAAATCTGGGCAAAGAAACTGGTAGGCTTGTGGCACCTGTGCCGCTAAAAAAACCTTCTCCATAAAAATAAAATCAGGCTTTTCTTCCTGCAGCTGTTTTAAGGTACGCTCCAGCCGTGCCTTAGTCCACAAGGCGGTCATATCCCACATCCGCATGCGCATCGGCCTTGAATCAACCAAGGGAAAATAATAAAAGAATGGCGCCCGGTCAGCCTGCATTAATATCTTGGTCTCAAAACTTGAAATTAACGCTACCTTCGCTGTAGGGGCAGTCTTACGGCTGATTAATTGGGCGTCTTTAGCAAAATCCATCTCCGGCAAGACAAACTGGGCAAAGGCCGCATCGCTGGCAAAATCTTTTTCCGTCTTAAGCCCCTCATCTGTTTCCCCCAAGGAATTAAAATCCAGCTTCATCCCTGGGTTCCACGCATGGTGATGATGGTTTAAGAAACTAGACCCATCATTCATGGTCATCGGAACCCATGGACGGGTGTAGGCATCCTTATTGAAGTTCAACCAATGCGGGTAATTTAAATAATAATGATTGGTCAGCAGCGCAAAAAAAGCAATGACTACAGCGCCGCGCTTAATCCTTAACGCGTAACCAGGCCAGCGCCCACATGCTGCCTGTATGGTGATCGCTAATAAAATTACCAAGGGCATGATCACCACGTCATAACTGGTATCCGCCGAACGAAGGATATAATAATGATAAAGGCAAAGCCCATAAACAATCACGGCAACGCTCAACGCATGAGTCATTGCGATCCTGCGCAAAAAAAACATTGAGCCAATCACTATCAAGGCAAGGGTATACATCAACGGGATAAGAAGGCCTCCTAAAAATTCAACCGGACGCCCCTCCATCAAGCTCTTATATACCGGTAAATTCCCGTGGCCGGATAAGAAAATCTGCGTACGTTCCGCCATGTTCTGCCAAAATTCAATGCTTAGCAGGGCCTTGCCTTGAACCCCATAAAGGCTGGCCGCACAAACAAGAACCGCAAAACCTATTAACCCCAAAAACAACAAGGCCGCCCGCTGCCAGGCCAGCTGCTTATCTTGTAATTGCCTAACATAATAACACCCTAAATAACTGATAAAGGCCACCATTAAATAAAGCCCGGTATCAATCATATAAAATAAATTAAAGCCAACCGACGCAGCTGCCGCCCATAACCACACGCGGCGCATGGAGCGCAGGTGCATTAACAAAAACCCGAGCACCAATAGGTCAAGGCCAAAACGCAAAGGTGTTGCTGAGGGGTAGTTAAAAACAAAGGGCACGACACCTGGATGATACATTTGCCATTTAATCAGTAACACCACGGCGGCCAAGGCAACGGCCCGAGAACCTAACCATTTATTCACCAACGCATAAAAAACCACATAATACGCGATGGTTAAGGCAATCATAACCCCTAATAAATGCGGATAGCTAAAGCTGCCCGTTAATGTTGTCAAGAACCCCAACACCACCGGCAAGCCGATGGCGTAGTGGCTAAACTGATCCACATTAAGCACCCCGCCTTTTAAGAATGCCCATGCAGGCGACGTGATCATCGTATCCAAATGATGCCAATGGTCGACCATAAACATCTGCCCTAAGGACAAATGAATGTCCTTAACCGCAACAGCATTGATAATAAACAAGACCGCTAAGGCATCAATGATGCGCGCTTGGCCCGGCACTCTACCCCATGCCGTCTCAAGCCGACGCAGGCCTTGCCCAATCTCCTGGGCAAAGATCAACCGCAAGACATTGCTCAACATGACGCAGGCAAAAAAAACTTTAAAATAAAAAACCTGCGGATTCATCAGTACCTTAAAACCAGCAAATCCCATTAATAAGGCCCAGCCGCCTTCTATCATCATCCGCGGCAATAATAATTGAACAACCGCATTAACCCATGCTTGGCTACGCATCTTCCAAATGAATAAGACCTGACTAACAAGTGCAGACAAAATAAAGAAACGGTAAAACAACATCTCCCGCTCCGGTAAAACCAATGGTTGATGCCTTGCAAATAATTCATGCACATACGCCGGAACAGCTATCGGTATAAAACTAAAAATAAACGCCAGCCCAACCGTTAGCTGGAACGCAAAGGCAATGCTAATCAATGACGTTAACACAATAGGAAGGACCGTCATTGCGGCACCTCTATCTTGCGGGTCATGGTAACCAAATAACGCCCTGATTGCGCCGGAACATAATGCGTTTTAATGTACTTAACTAAGGAAACGATTGATGCATTGCCCTGCGCATAAGAGGCTGGCACCCGCTCCTGCAGGAAAACTCGCTGCATGAAAATAATGCGTGGAGGACTTTCCCTTAATTGAGCCAGGCTCTCTTCTAGAAAACGCGGTGAATGGGCGGCATCCGCAGGGTAGCTGCGCATGCGCATCGGTTGTGAACTAATCATGGGGATATGATAAAAATAGGGCTTACGCTTAGCCTGAATCAGGATGCGCGTCTCAAAACTCGACAGCAGGGCAACCGCTTCGTCAGGCCTTGTTAACGCTTGAATCATGGCTGCATCGACGGTAAAATCAAATATGCCCTTAACATATGATTTAAGCGTCGCATCATCTTTAAAACTATCTTCCGTCCTGATATCTTCCTCTTGATCGCCCAATGAATTGACCGGCAGCTTATCCGCCTCTTTAATATTCTTGACCAAATGGTTGAAATACCCCTGCCGGTCCGGAAAACGCTGCGCCACCGTGATGTCAACCATAGGGTTAGGCGAAAGATTAAACATATTCGGATAGCTGATATAGTTATGCGTTGTCATTAATGCATACGCGCTCACAAGCACAGCCATCGTCTTTAAGTAACGCTGCTGTACTGGCGTATGCCGGCTGGCCCATTCAACAATGCAGCTGCCTAAAATCCACACCAAGGGCAAGCTATGCACCAAGAAACTTGTCTGCGCGGAACGTACAATATAATACTGGTAATTCAGCAAGGCGTAAATGCCTATAATGACGCTAATCCAATGCCGGCTGCTAATCTTCCGTGCCGCCAATAATAAACTTAAGCCCATCACCGCGCCTAAATAAAAAACCGGTAACAGAAAACCCATCAAGGCGTATCCTGTATTGCGGTATTTAAGGCTTTCAAACATGGGCAAAACACCACCGGGATGGCCATGCCCAAAAAATTCCATATACTCAATTAAGTGTTTCCAAAAAATAGGCTGAGTTATCTTGCCTGCTCCAGCAATACCTAAACACAGGGCAAGGCTTACAAGGGGAAGTAATGCGCACAAAAATATTTCTTTAACCGATAGTTTTATCTCTTCCCGCGCAGATGGCACAAGAATCGCTATCGCCACAAACGCATAAAAAGAAAGCATCAGGCAAAGCCCGGAAGAACTCATAAAGAAAACCGCAACCCCGCTATATACAGCCGCCGCATAAAGCAGGCCCCGATGCCCTTTTAATAAGAACAGGTACAGCGCCATCATCCATAGAATATCCATCCCATAGCGAATGGGGGTTGTGGACGGATAAATCCACACCAACGGGCTGACCCCAAAATGGAACATCTGTAATTTAAAAAACCACAGCACCCCAACTAAGGCCCAGACCATATCCTTAAAATACCAGCGCATCAACATAAAACTTAAACCAAAATAAACAATCACCCACCACATCACCACCTGCAAAATGGGCAGGTAATCAAAACCGCCCACCCATTGTGCTAATTTCGGCAATAGTAAGGGCACCCCTAAGCCATATTGGCTCATCACCTCGGCATAAGGTAATTTTCCCCACAGGGCCGCTAACCCAGAGGACATTACAAAAAAATCCAAATGATGCGCCTGCTCCCCGATAACCGATAAGGCCAATACCCGTTCTAGATCAGGAACATAGATTAAGCTAACCATCAGCACCAGGCAAAACCCTAACCCAAAATGCTCCCTAGCTAACCATGGGTAGCGCACTAAAATCTTATTTTTTAAAGCAACAGCTGCGGCCACGGCCTCTTCAAAAAATAATTTATGCAGCACGGCCAATATACCCAGCACCATAAAAGCCCGCTGCGCCAAATAGGGACTATTATCATAAATCATCATCTTAAACGCAGCAGCCAATAACATCAGTGTCAATAAAACGTCAATGATGACCTGCCAACGCAGCTTTAGGCCGCGGCTCTCATCTTCCAATAACGCCAAACGCCGCTGGTAGGTTAACAGCGTCAAGAAAACTGCCGTGATAAGTACGGTCGCATAAATAGTTAAATCCCATTTAAACCGGAAAATATCCTGCCAATCAGGAAGAATATCCGCTTTTCCCGCCCCTGTCACTGGAATCCAAGACAATAGCGCGCCTATAGCCAAGCCTGCCTGCAGGCTCAAGGAAAGCACCCACGCTAAAACAACAAAATGGTTTAAGTTCTTATTTGTCATAAAGGTCTTTACGAATCATCGCGGTAATATAAGGGCCTTCCTTATAAGGCACATATTCACTAATAATATGGTCAAGCAGGAACATCAGCCCTTCCGTATTCGTATCATAATAATATTTGCGCGGGATCGTGGGATCAAGGTACATGCGCTGGACGAAAATATAACGCGGCTTACGCTCCTTGATACGCTCAATCTCCCTGTTCAAGAAATCCTTGTGGTACATGGTGGTATCGGTAAACGACCGCACCTTTAATGGGCGCGAACCAAAAATGGGGATAGCATAAAAGAAAGGCTTACGGTCAGCGGCCAGCAAAATACGGATGTCCCACGAAGAAATTAATGCTACCTTCTCTTCTGGTTGGGTCAACGAAGCGATGAACTGGCCAATAGCCGAGAAATCACTTTCTTGCCGGTAATACCGCTTTAAGCTTTCATCATCGGAAAATTGATATTCAAAAACAAAACCTTGATCCTTTTCTCCTGCAGAATTCACCGGACGTAAAAAAGACTCATTAATAAAAGCTTCTTGGTGGAAGAAATACGGCCGCCCATCCGGTAATGGCGCAGCAACCAGGGGGTCAACCATGGGGTTGCGGGACAGGCAAAACACATTCGGATGGCTAATGTAGTTGTGGTTCGTAAACAAGGCAAAGGCGCTCAGGCTTAACACCGCCAAGGACGCCGCTAACCTAGCCGATGGTTTTAGGCATTCGATCGCCCGCTTAATCCAATAGAAAAGCACAAAGGTATAGGGCAGGGCGCGCATGTAATAGTTATTCCCAACAGCCAGGGCGGCAAAATGCGCGTACATGCTATACCCATACACCGCCATCACCAGGATAAACATTTCCTTATATTGGCCGCGGCCTGTTAACGCCCTGATAAAGATAAATACGACGGTGAACAACTCCACTAAGGGAAGCACAAATCCCATCCACACGTTAAAATATTCCCCATTCTTCCAACCGCTTAAATATGCGCTAAAGACAATGCCGTCAAGGAATAAACGATGCGCCTCTGATAGATTATGCCAAAACATCGCGGTAAAAGCATGCTCACGGGCAACGAACGCATAAAAAGAAAATCCCGCTATCAAAGGCAAGGCATAAAGGAAAAGCAATTTGGGCCATTGGCTTAAATGATCAATCACATAGACACGGTAACGCGCTACCAACAGGTGCACGGTCAGATAGGCCCAAAAAGAAAGGATTAAATCCGTTCCCGTCGATAAAATAAAAAACGCGGCAAAACCCGCGCATATGGCTGCCCCATACAGGTAACGTTTTAGGTGCGAGCTGATGTGCAGGGTTATCATTAGTAGAAAAAACGCATCTGTCCCAAAACGCAGGGCCGTTGAATTAGCATAGGTAAAGGTCATGGGATAGGCCAAGGTGTAGAACATCTGCCACTTGATGCCCATGAAGATGGCCGCTAAACTTAATATAATGCTTCCCAGCCAATAGCGCAGGAATAAATAGTAACTGATATAGGAAAACACGCAGAGTAAAACAATTAATTTAAAAACGGTTAAATCACCAAACCCCCCAAAGGTCTCCGCCAATCGGGCAACAATTAACGGCATGCCAAAGCCATAGGTCGAGAACGAATCAACAAAAAGCATCTGCCCCATATGCCAGGCAAAGGCTGGCCCCATC
>CAYNTZ010000010.1:0-22492 GCA_964400365.1 uncultured Planctomycetales bacterium
CTTGCTCTTGATCCGCTTCCTGACGGCTTAACCGCGCCTGGGCTACAGCTAATTCCGAAGCTCGAGAACGGCCTAAATCAACCCTCTTTTTTAATTCTTCCACACGACTTGTCAACGCCGCGACAACATCCTTCATGGAATCCAGATTTTCCTGGTACAACTGGTAATAATAAAACGCGTCCGCCACATCAATAAAAAGCAATTGCTGGGCACGCAGCAGCTCCTGTTGACGAGCCATCTGTTGAGCCTTACTGCCAGCGATAGCCGCAAACTCCTTAAACCCTGTAAATAATGGTTGGCTAAAAGTAAAGCGGCTTTCATCACTGCGCAGCGCCCCCTGTTCATAGGTGTGCGTGTAATTAAAATCAATTGTTGGCAAAGCCCCGCTTAATGATTGAAGAAAACGCCCTTCCGCTTCTTTAATGGAAGATTGCTTAATGGCTATCTGCTCGCTTTGTTTAAGCGCCAGTTCATAACATTGGGCTAATGTTAAAGGCTCATTCGCTTGCACCCACGATGACAAAGCAAGAAGAGCCACAGCAAACACCATGCATATCCTAAACATAACAGTTTACCTTAATTAACCACTAAAGATAACAGCACCAGCGCTAATAAAACCCGATAAACACCAAAAGGCGTAAAGTTATACCTTGTAATATACCGCAGCAGGAACTTCACTGAAAACCAAGCCACGATAAAGGCAACAATAAAACCAACACCCAAGACACCCCACTCGTCAGCACTTAATACAGCATCTGTCTTAGCTACATCCAAAAGGGTTGCCGCCAACATCGTCGGCACTGCTAAAAGAAAAGAAAATTCTACAATAGTCCGACGGCTTATTCCCAAGAACATCCCGCCTACAATGGTTGCCGCTGACCTAGAAACACCGGGAATAACCGCCAAGGCCTGGCATAACCCAATAATAATGGCCTGCTTATAAGTAATCTTCTCCAGTTTCTCCACAGGCTCCTGCTTTGGGCGGAAATACATTTCAAACAAGATTAATAAGGCCCCACCGATAAACAATGACCAGACCACCACCAACATATTCCCTAATAAATATTGCTTAATCACCTTATACAACAGTAAACCAATCACAGCGGTTGGCACAAAAGCAGCCAACACCCTTAAACCAATATCCCAATCCAATAAAAACGTACGCCAATACATGCCGGCTACTGCCATGATTGCCCCCAATTGAATGGCAATCTCAAAAGTCTTCAAGAATTCCGTATGAGGCATCTTTAATAAATGCGCCGCGATCACCATATGCCCGGTGGAAGAAACCGGCAGGAATTCCGTCACCCCTTCCACCACACCTAAAATAACTGCTTGAAAGATATCCATATACCCCTCTTTAGACAAACAACATGACTTAAAAGTTTTACCTATTAATCAACCAGCTCAAGCGCTACCCAAGCGGCACTATCCAAAGGGACATTTCCTAAATAGGTGCGCGCGCTAGTTAGAATTTTCCCTGGATGACCCAAGAGTCCCAAGGGTACGGAAATAGTAATTTCCTTAGGCGCTCTGTTGACCATCACAGACTCCTGAGCAATCCGTTTATTTTGATCATATACCGTATAACTTAAAACCCCAAGCTTCACGCTAATCTTAGGCATTTGTTCAAAAGGCACGGTTTTTTTGTACCCAAAAAAATACATCGAGGCTTCCACATCTTGAGCTAATGGCTTGGATAATTCTATTGATACAATCAAACGATCATCTTCCCAACGCACAAATTTCCATTCCACCCCAATAAAAGAACTTTTTTCCCGATCATTAAACTCATCTGGCAACTCAGCCCTTGAAATCACCTTATGTTTCAACGAAAAAACCGAAGAATCTTCCTTGGGATGCAAATGGATAAGTGGAAAATCACCAAACAATTCATTGTGGCGGATAAAGGACAATAGGTATTTGGGCGTCGAACCATATTGGCTTTTATGCGCTTTTAATGCGTCCTTCTTCCGGTCAAACTCCTCCTCAGTCAGGTGAAATTGCACCCACGGGGCCATCCGCGCCAAGGCCTTAGGCGGCGTTAACGGCTTATCTGGATGAAACCCTTGGGGCTTAGGCCACCCCAAATAATGAATTAAATACGGAAAGATCCGAACCCCGACATCCATCTGTTCATCCCATAGGGCCACCCGTAAAAACAAATACGCGGACAAATGATCCCCATTATGGTCAGCGGGATGAGAAACAAATACCTTTGTAGGCTTAAACTCCCTCAACACCGTCCTTAAATCCGCAACAACATCCTCACCCTTATGAAAAGCCCCCGGCCTCAAAGCCCCCTGATAAGGAACCTTTCTAACCCTCGTCAATAAGCTGCGGTACGGTG
The DNA here is from genome assembly GCA_964400365.1 of uncultured Planctomycetales bacterium. GTDB lineage: Bacteria > Omnitrophota > Gorgyraeia > Zapsychrales > Fredricksoniimonadaceae > CAYNTZ01. Next base: position 2,351 of record CAYNTZ010000010.1, read on the forward strand.
GACGATGATGCCAATGGGCATTCCACATGTTTAATGTGCCAAAATCCGGATACCCTAAGAAAACTAAATTTGACCTGCCAACACCTAACACATCCGCGGCAGCCAACGCTTCATCCCGACGGATTAGACCCATTTGTTGCACCGCCTTAGGCATAACCACCGGATGCTTACGGTACACCATAAAGGACCACTGATTACTATCGCCATTGGTTAAGAAAACAACCTTGATCGGCAACTTCAGGCTCACCGCCCGCTGTAAAACACCACCTACCCCCAACACCTCATCATCTGGATGAGGCGCTAAAACCAAGATTCGGTCCTGCGGCGATAAAGCTAAGGTACCAATAACAGGGGGTTCATCTTCAGCTAAAGCAAGACGCAACCCTAAACAAGCAACAACCAGCGTTATTTTAATTAAGGGATTTAACATAGACTAAGGCTTGATACGGCTCCAACACACCAAGGCGAATCCCTATCATAGGAAATCTCTCATTAATATTAAAACCAAGTCCTTCAAAAAACCGGCAAGCCGTCACATTGCCCTCATGGAGTGATGCAGCCAATTGACCCACCCCCCTTAACTTGGCGTAACTACAAAACTCACCAACTAATAACTCCCCAATATGCTGATGCCTGAAAGCTTTAGCAATCCCAATATGCATATGCCCTTGGTGGCTATGAAACTCGTGTTTACGCCAATAAAACAACCGACGCCAATTCAACACAGCAGCCTGACAAAGACACCAAAACTCTCGACGGAAGAAGACCCCGCGCTTAAACCCCTTAACCAATAATCGCGGGATTAACAAAAAAAACATCACCAATCCCCAACGGCGGTTATCCAAACAACCATTAATATACCCAACCACCTGCCCATCAACTTGGGCAACAAGACTTGATTGCGGTTCATAATCCGTATAATACGCCGTCAACAAGTCAGCCGCCATTACACGGTCAGAAAAAAGAAGCTCAATGGGCTCGCCTCGATCTGCCACATCACAGCAAATCTGACGCAGCGCCTCCCTGTCCTGCGGCTGGTACGGCCTGATTTCTACCTTAACATTTAGCATGGATTTTAAAATACTATAAGCTTATGCATGGCACGTCAAGACCTTAATCTTTAAATAAATAAGCCTTCTTGCATTGCCCGCTATTCATGGGTAAAATCCTTATCTATGCACTTACGACCCCTGCTGGCCGCTTGCTTTTACCTATTATTGACAGACCGCCCTGCCTTTGCGGCAATATCCGTCATTGAACGCATGCAGCAAGCCCAGGAAAGCATTGTTGAAATAAAAACAGAATTAACCAAGGTCCTACGCACAAAATCAGACAGCGAAGGAGTCATGCGCCAAGCCACCTTCCAACGCTCCGGCGCCGGCGTCATTATTGACAGCTCTGGGCTTATTGTCACCAATACACACACCATCATCAATGCCCCTTTTATCTTTGTCATCCTATCAACTGGCGAGAAGCTCCCTGCCCAAGTGGCCTATGTATCCCCCAGCCATGATTTTAGTTTCCTTAAAATTAACGCAAACAAGAAATTACAGGCAGCCCCTTGGGCAGACTCAGACAAGGCCAACCTAGGCGAGAGGGTTATCGGCATCGGCAACTCCATCTATAACAACCAATCCATCCTCTCCGGCCAAATCACCAGCTTCCTGCAAAGTAAATCAACCGCAAACAATGAATTCATTGAAACCGACTTAAACCTCTATCACGGCGACAGCGGTGACCCCATCTTTAACAGCAATGGCCAACTCCTTGGCATTATCATGGCTAACCGCAAATCACAACAACGGGTAAGCTTGGCCATCGCCTCAAATAAAATCAGGGAACAGTATTTGCAATACAAACGAAAACTGCCATAATGCCTTGCATGAAACCTAAACTCCTCTGGGCAACCGTATTCCTCATCGCTGCTTCGATAGCTGTTTATGTACGGCTTTACCCGTTACGCGCTAACATTTGGTCGCCTAGCCGTGAACAAGCATCCCTGCTCGCCGTCTATAATATCCGCCAGCAACTCTTACAAGACATCCTGCGCCAATCACCTGGGATATCCCGTGACATGGCAGAACGATTAACCCAAGAACGTTTTAATGAAACCCTGCATTCAAAAGCCAATGATGTCCGCGCCACTATCGAAAAAATAAACAACCAGTTAACCAAGACATCCGCCACCCCGCAACCAATCTACCTATTAGAATCAGATCCTTTTTACTTTTATAATTTAACACAAAACATCATTAATACCGGACGCATGGCTGAAACTATTAACGCTAGCAAATACTTTAACCCACTAATGTGCGCCCCTTTTGGTGATTGGCAGCCGCGCAGCCTACACCCCTACATCGGCGCCATGGTTTACCAACTATCTTCATTTTTTTCACCTGGCATCAGCCTCCTGCATGCCGTTGCCTTAACCCCACTTATCATTAGCGTATTAACCTTAATCCCTTTCCTGTGGCTTTGCCGGCTACTGTCTTGTGGATGGGGCGCAAGCTTAACAGCGGCCATTATCTTTACACTTGCTCCTATCTACCTAAAACGAAGCGCTTTTGGCTGGTATGACACCGACCCCTACAATCTCTTCTTTCCCTTGCTATTGCTTGGGCTTATCACCTGGGGACTGCGCGCGCATACACGCTCATTAATAACGGGCGTATTATCTGGATTAAGCATCTGCCTTTATGCCCTAATCTGGCAAGGCTGGGCTTTTATTTTCTTTGTCACCTTAGCCAGCATCACCACCGTCGCTGTTTACGCACAATTCATAAGCAAAGACCACCTGCTGCGCAACAATTGCTTAATTATCCTTAGCACCACCTTATGCACGGCATTATTTAGCATCGGACTTGCCTTTGGATTCAACGAATTTTTTATCCTTATCGCTGAAGCCTTAGGGGAATTACATAAATTTACGACCCAAGGCTTAGATTTATGGCCTAATCTTTTTATTGGCGTCGGCGAACTTAAGAGAAATACCGCTAAAGATTTTTTAGGCGATATCGGCGGATTAATTATCCTGTGCTTAGGACTTGGTGGATTTATCCATGCTGCCATTCAAAGCTTAAAAAATCCACACCAGGAACAAGTAAAAAACCGCCTACTATTGGCCTCATTCCTGGGAGCAACTCTCTTAGTCACCATCGGCGCGCAGCGTTTTTCCCTTTTTACCCTAGTCCCTTTAAGCGTCTTTGCTGCGCTAAGTTTGCAGGCGCTCTCAACCCGCCTGCCCCCTATAATCTATAGGGTCGCTCTTGCCATCCTCATCTCGCTAAGCACCACTAAAGGAGCTGCCGATATCGCGGTTGTCATTACGCCCATTTATAACAGCACCTGGGATGCCGCATTAACCGCCATAAAAACCAAGACGCCGGTAGATAGCATTATTAACACCTGGTGGCCGCCAGGCCATTTCATCAAAGGCATTGCAAATCGACGGGTTCCCTTTGATGGTGCAAGCCTAGACGAAGGAGCTGTTGGATATTGGATATCTAATATCCTCCTCTCTACGGATGAAGCCCATGCTCAAGGATTATTGCGCATGCTTAATTTAAGCGGCAATCGCGCAGCTGACTATTTAACCACTGTTTGCGGCCTTAAACTTTCCCAAGCCTCTGCCCTCATCCACGCCATTGCGCCAAGGCAGGTGCCTCAAGCCAGGTTGTTACTTAAACCCTTCCTTAGCCCGGAACAGATCAATCACCTGCTCATGTTGACCCACGCAGGGCATCCGCATAGTTACCTTTTAATATACAATGAATTGGTGGATGATAATTTAATATTGAAATTTACCGGTGGGTGGTCTTTCTCAAAAATTGAGTCACTAAACAATACCCCTTCCCCGCTTAAACAAGCACCCAAACGCAACAGCCCTGGGTATATTGATTTCTTATGGGATATCGCTGGAGGGCCAAGCAAATACAGTGAAGCATTGCCTTCCCTAGGCCAACAAGGGAATTATTTACTCTTTGACCAACGGCTTAGCATCGACCTACTGACTAAGGATGCCGTGATTGAGTCAAACAAATTTGGGAATGGGAAGCCTTTAAGCGTTGTTTACCTTGAAAACGGCCAAATCAAGGAACATATGGTCAATGGTGGAAAACTTAACTATTCGGTGGTTCTCTATCAGGTTGACGGGCATTACACCGCACGGCTGATGGACCGCTCATTAGCTAATTCACTAATCATTAAGCTTTTCTTTTTCGACGGAGAAGGGCTAGAATTTTTTAAACCTTTTAACCAATCTCAGGACTTAACAGGCCGCACCAAGATAAAGACATTCCAAGTCATCTGGAATGATTAAATAATTATTAGAGGACTCTACGGCAGATCTGCTAATTTGCCACGCAAGCGGACCTTAACACCTATAGGGAGATTAGTTCCTGAAGAATCTTCACCTTCTGCCTTATCACCTAATTTAACGGCATTAGCTTCAATAGCCACATGTTTATTCTCGCGAATAGCCCCCTCTAACTGTAGCGCTAAGTTTTCTTGGCCCATCCCCCGCAATTTAGTAACAATCTCTAACGCTTGGGACCGCTGATTATTAGAAAAATATGCCAAGCCTAAGCCTAGGTAGGTGTTTGGATTCTTATCTAATTCAAGAGCCTTCTTAAATTGGATAACCGCTTTGGCAGGGTTAATTTTAACCAATAAGTAAATCCACGCCAGACTTGACCTGCTGGAAAGAAGATTGGGGTCAATTTTTAATGCTTTCTCAAAATTAGCCTGCGCTAAATCAAAGTCTTGGCGCGCATAATAAATTCGCCCTAAATTATCATAGCTCTGCGCATATCCTGCATCGTAGTGGATAGCTAATTTAAAATATTCAATAGCCTTCTCATCATCACCCGTATCTGACTTAACAGCTAGCCCTAGGCCATTATAGGCTGGGGCAAAGGTAGGTAAAACCTGGATAATCTGACCGTATAATTCAGCCGCCTGCTTAAATTGACCCTTATTGTAGGCATCTACAGCCTGCTCATAGGTATCTTTAACAGATTGGGCATGGAGAATGGTGTTTGAAAATAAAAAAGAAAAGAGAACGGCAGTAAGAATAATTAAACGCATGAGCGTTATTGCTTAGTGGCAGGATCTTTATCAGTCATGGAAGCCGATACTGTCACTGATTTAGCATCTCCTGCCTGTTTTTCAGCCAACGGCTTAGCGGGAACAACTATTTTCAAAATAGACATGGTAGCCTTTATTTCATCCGTATCAGATTTTTTACCGCCTAAATTAAACTTAACCACCTTTAATAAATCATCTGATGAATTAATCAGATGCATAAATGCAACAACATCCTTCAATAAGCCATTACACTCTAAATCAGCCCTGTATTTGAGCAGTTCTTTTTCTTGTTCTCCAGCAGCTGGCGTTACCTTAACCAAGCTAACCTTAGCTTGGTTGGCTAAGCTTTCAATTTTCTTTAAGAACGAGGCAATCATTTCTTCTTCAGCCAAAACATTCTTAGCAATGTACGCTTCAAGTGCCTTGCTGTCTTTTAACAATTCATTCTTATGCTTAAGCAAATTCAAATCACGCTTAATGGCCACCTCTTCAGAAATAATTTCTTGGTCAATGGAAGATAATTTAGACATGGTTGGATTAATCAATAAACGATCAAAAAGAACAATCACCAATAGGATTCCCGCCACGATTAATAGCTTTTTTTGGAGATCAGTTAACCCAGCTATAAATTTTCCAATCAATGTATACTCCTAGTTAATCTAACACTTATTCTATTTTAAAGGTAATTTCAAAAGCGGCTACATCCTTACCGCGTTCTTTTTTAGTCGCCGTTGATTTTGTCTTAACCCCAGTAAACATCTTGGAATCATCCAACGCTTTTACATAGGAAAAGACCTGTGACATCGAATCTGAAATACCCACAATAAGCACATTACCTTCATCATCCATGTTAATGCTATTTAAGTAAACTGCTGTTGGGGTAATGGCGTAGAGCTCATGAATAACATCCAAACTCACCGAACGATCCTGCAAGTATGTGCTAACCACACTCATTTTTGCCATTTTAGCCTGCAAGGCTTGGACTTCCTTGCGCTCTGCGGCATATTGTTCACGTAAATTCTTGTTTAAGAAGGTGTCTTTAAAATAAATCTTACTCATGATAATAGCGCCGACCAAGACCATCAGCACCACAACAGCAACGCCAGCCACACTCGCTTCACGGCTTTGACGCTCAACCTTCTTCTTTAAAATCATTTCTTCAGGCATTAAATTAATTTCAGCCTTATTAAGGATTACGGCAGGTGCGATAACATCAAGGAAGGAATCATCGCCAAAATCCTTATCAATCTTATTTTTTATTGATGTAGCACCTTTAATGAATTTTGAAAAATTATTAATCTGCAGCTGAACACCTAAGGATTCCTGTAATGAAGGCAATGAATTCTTAACGGTATCCCGGTTTGTTGTTACTTGATAGACCTCAGGAGGCATATCAATATCTTCATTAACAAAAGCAGTAACACTTTTCTTAAATTCCTCAACTAACTTGGCAGCAGATTCCGGCGACTCTAATAATGATTTGATACCTATTGGAATATGCCGTACAAAACCTAAGGATCCCCGCCAGACAATAACATAATTTGACGCGTTTAAAGCAATATCTAAAACACCCGTTAACCCTACATCCTTCTTTAAATTCAACGCCTTTACATAGAAACGCGCGATAGCTTCCGGGGCAAACAATATCTTATCAACATTTAAACCCGCATTTTCCAACACCGCCACACGATCCTTAACAACATTGCGGTGAACAATCACTAAATTCACCTTAGTATTATTAGACGCGCCTAGCCCTAAATTAATATAGCTGATTAAAATCTCTTCACGGGAATACGGCGTATGCCTGCTGGCTTGCAGATTGATGATTGATTTTATTTCTTCAGGGTCAATCGAGGGAACTTCTATGTTTTTAGCTGTTGCTGCGCTGGCTGGTATGATGCACGCCACCGGCGCCTTGCGGTCAAAACCATTTAACAATGCCTTAAGCGTTTTAGTCAACTGCTCAACGGTTGCATCAAGGGCCGTTGCACGCGCCACCTTTTCAACAGAACCGTCACACTTAACCTGCGCCAACTTAATCGTTGCTTCGTTTATTGAAATGCTTAAGTATCGTTTATTAGATCCGAACATGTCTTCCCCTTAGGTTTAAATGTATTATAACTATTTTCCGCAACGACACCACCAGAAAAAGAATTATTTTTCCCGCCAAGACAAAATCTTGTTTTCATGCAAACTAAACACAGCATCCACCACCACCGTCGATGATTGCGATGAAACCCGCCCAATTGCCTCAACAAGAAAATAAAATGAATTAACATCCAATAACCCTTGCGCATTTAAAAGGTCAATTGATTTAATTTGTTCCGGATCTAATTTAACAAATGCATTAACCTCTACCGCAATATCAAATGACTTAGTAAAAACATGGTCATCACCCGTTGCCTCTGCCCCATCTTTTCCCCGTCGGACATCCAAGATATACGTAAGGAGGGGCTCATCAAGGCCTAAGGCTGCCAGCACTTCTTTAGGCGCTGTGTTTATATTCACCCGTCCCTCACCGTAAATAGTCACAAATGGCCTTAACCGGATAAATCTTTCCTTTGTCATCCCCTTAACCAATAGCATTTCATCTGCCGTTTGATAGGCCGCATCCTTCTTAGGGTACGGGTACTGGAGATTAGCGTAATAGTCGTCGCTAAAAAAGCCTTTTTGACTCCCCTCGCCATACTGCCGCCAATCCAACAGGCTTTCTGCAAGATTGGCCGCCTCATCATCCCTTAGGGAAAGAACGCGCACAATCAATGCCGTCAAAACAGGCTTAGTAACGGTATTTAAATTAATCTTAGCCCCTTCATCAACGATGGAAACATCGACATGGTCACCATTAAGATCAATGTTGCTTAATAGGCTTGGGTTATTATGCAGGGCAGCCTTCAGTGCTGGCGTATACACATTGCCGTTATCTGCCATATGTTGACGTATGTGGGTTACCGCCTGCTTGATACCCGCTTGGGTCACATAGGCCATGCGGCTGCGCTCATCAATCCTTTTCACTAAAACCATTTTTTGCCGAATTCCAGCAGCAACACTAACCGCCAAAACAGTTAAGAAAGATAAGACCCATAACGCAAAAATCAAGACCGCCCCGCCTTGACGACCAAAAACCCTTACCATCATAATCCTCCCCCTATCATAATAGGGAAGAAACGATGCAGCCGGCGCTCGTAATCATCGCCTTCGAAACGGATATCAATCGACACCCCTAAAGGAACCTCACCATCAACCATTGATTTAACATGCAGCCCCTGGTCCGCGGGAAAGAAATATTGAAAAGAAACCTCTTCAATATGCGACGCGACGACAACTTCGCGGCCCCACCGCCCCTTCAAGGCCTGGCTATAATTAGCCTGTCGACGGTAAATCTTTTTATCAGCCGGATCAAAACGGTACTGCACCGTACCCAACTGATCAACCATGACTTCATGGGCTCGCACAGAATTCTCATCAGCATCCGTAAAAATAATCCCCGGCCATGAAATCTCCATCCCCAACCCTTTAAAAGCAATGCCATCAATAACATAGCTCGACCGCAGGTCAGCCCCAAACTTGTCAAAAAAAACAATAACATCAGCTTCGCGGATCACCTGCGCACTCTTAGCCCATAACTTTAACCCATTGGCAAACACATTGGCCGTAGCAATACCAATCACCGCCATTAAAATAGCGACTAAAAGTATTTCCATTAATGTGAAGCCTTGCTTTTTACGCCTCATCGCATTAAATACGCCGCCCGACCCTCACGCATCTTGCGCCGCCCATCAAACCAGGTTAAATCAATTGTTAGCTTATATAAACTGCCCGCACCTAACTGATCAAGCCTCATATCAAAATCATATTTAACCTGACGCCGGTTGATCGGCACCGTCTCCGATAATGGCCCCAAGTGAAGCGACCCGCCCGTACCTTTTGCTAAGGAACGGTTTATCTCTGCTATACGACTATCCAAGAGATGCGTAGCGTAAACACGCGTGGAGAGATTATTTAAATAATCAACACACAGGAAGAAAGATTTATAAACCAAGACAATACCGGTTGATAATACCACCAAGGCAATCATTACCTCAATAAAGGTAAAGCCCCTCTTATTATTACCAGTTGACGATGTCATCCTTGTCGGAAGCTTCATCCTTTCCTTTCGAGGAGAGGTCGTAATCTGAACGGCGCAGACCTGGCGACACATAAACATACGGCCGGCCCCATGGATCGATGGGTTCTTTTTCAACATATGGGCCATTCCAATTTTGAGGCAACGGATGAGTCACCGGCCTCACGCGCAGCGCATCCAAACCCTGCGCCGTGGACGGAAAGGAGGCATTATCTAATTCATACAGTTTAAGCGCCGTTGCCACATTAGCATCAATATCGGTACGCGCCACCCTAACCTTAGCCTGCTCCCCTCGCCCAGAAAGCCGAGGGATAATCATCGCAGCCAAAGCCCCAATAATAATCACCACCAACATAATCTCAACTAGAGTAAAACCACGCGCTATGCTAATATTTTTCATTGTCACATCCTTTGTATTACATATTTGACCCATGCCGCCTGCAAATCCTCCATTGACATCAAAATGGGATAATACGCCCCCTTTAACGCCTCTTCAAAACCCCTCCCATCACGCAAATAACGGCATAATTCCTTAAATTTTTCCTTACCATAAGTTTTAATCAAAAAATCAACAATGTAAAGACTTTCTACATAAAACATCGACACCTCCCTAGAGTCCTCTTGGCCACGCAGGGAATAAGTTAACAATTCTGTAACAGGAATCAACGCCCCATTAGCCAACAAGCGCGCTAAAATAGGCAACTGAACAGCCTCATCACGCTTGCCCACCAATTGAGCAACCCCTTCATCAAAAAACAATGGAATAGGCTTATCAAAACCAATTAAATCATGCAGCACCAGGTGACTTATTTCATGCGGGAGGATTTCATCAACAAAGCCAGGCTGATTCGCAAAGCTGACAATTAAACGTGATTTATACAGCCCCGTATGCGGCAACGCAAAACCTTGCGACCACGCCGGCTGGCCAGTCCCCGCCATAAAACTTGGCTGGCCGTCAAAAAGAATAATCTTAACCCGCTCATCCCACGTCCAGAAATTCCCATAACGGGTATATCCCAAATTATCAGAAATAGCATGGTAATAATTTTCCGCCTGCATTAAAATCGCACGCGCCTGCGGCTCATCATCGGGATTTGAATAATAAATAATAAAATGCTTCTCTTGCAAATGAGGCCAAGATGACGCAAGGGCAATAATATCAGAGGCAACCAAAGGGAATGGAATAAACAGAAGAAAAAGGAATATGCTTAGCTGTTTCACCTTAACGCGCCATAATATCCATTGAAAATATCGGCAACAACATTGCAAAAACAATTAACCCAACAACCAACCCAACACCGAGTATCATTAACGGCTCTAAGATAGTGGTAATCATCCGCGTCGCCTCATCAATATCCGCTTCATAACTTTCCGCAACATCACCCAACGCCTCAGTTAGGGAACCCGCCTCTTCCCCTACGGCAATGGATTGAACCATCATCACCGGCATCAATGACGATTTGCTTAACGCTTGCCCCAAATTCTCACCCGCCGCTAAATCTTGGGCACAATTTAACAGGTCAACCCGCAATTGCGGATTATGTACGGTTGGCGTCGCTACTTCAATAGCACGGATGATAGGCAAGCCGCCATTAAGCAACAAACCCATGGTATTAGTAAACCTGGCTAAATCAGCCTTAATAACCAACTCACGCACAAAGGCTATCTTAAGCAACACCCCTCCTATAGCCCATGACCCCTGAGGCGTCTTACGCCAACGGCCAAAGGTCACCAATCCCACCGCAGCAAGAAAAGCGACAGGAATCCAGAATCGTTGAAAAAATTGGCTGACAGCCATGACAATAATCGTGGGCAACGGCAACTGTTGGCGCGAATCTGTAAAAATAACCGCCATCTTTGGCATCACAAAGGTTAAAATAAAAACAACCGTTAAGACGCCCACCACAAACATTAAGGCTGGATAAACTAACGCCCCTCGAACCTTAGCCGAGAATTCTTGCTGTTTCTTTAAATAATCCGCCACTGAACTTAACATCTCACGCAAACGCCCCATCTCTTCACCCGCACGAACCATGGCAATCAACAACGGCGTAAACACCTTTGGATAATCACTCAGTGACGCAGAAAAAGACCGCCCACTTTTGACACCCACGGCTATATCCATAACGACACGCGCTAAATGGGGATTCCTTGATTGAGCACTGACCACCTCCAGCGACCTTAATAGGGAAACCCCCGACTTAATCAGCGACGCTAATTGCTTCACAAACAAATAAACTTCCTTAGACTTAATCCGCACATCGGCCGCATCAACCAGCACCCCACCTTGGCCGTCCTGCTCTTGAATAGAAACAGGGATCAATCCCAACTGATGGATCATCTCCAGAGCGTCTTCTTCATTGGCCGCTTCGAGTTGGCCAGAAATCGTCATGGCTGAATCATTTTTAGCTTTATAAAAATAGGAAGGCATAATAAACTCAACGTATTAATGCGCCAGCGAAAGGCTCCAATCATCCTTAGCGGTAATATACATCACTTCTTCAGGGGTGGTTAACCCCGCCACCACATATTGCCACCCATTCTGACGCAAGGTGACCATGCCATTCTTAACCGCCGACTGCTTGATATGCTCGGTGCGCGGCTTTCCATTTAACATGGCACGGATATGTTCATTCATTTCCAATATTTCATAAATAGCCGTACGCCCAAAATAACCCGTCCGGTTACATTGGTCACATCCCTGACCTTTATAAATCTTAACCTTTGCTTCCTCTACGCCCAAGGAACGGGCAATCTCAACCTTAACCTCAGCCGTAGCCTTAAGATCCTCTTCCTTGCAGTGCGGGCAAATTAAACGAACCAGGCGCTGCGCAACAAACGCTTCGACGGATGACGCCACTAAATATGGCTCAACGCCCATATCAATCAAACGCGTAATGCCACTGCAGGCATCATTGGTATGCAAGGTAGAAAAAACCAAATGGCCCGTCAATGCGGTGCGGATGGCAATCTCTGCTGTTTCTAAATCACGCACCTCACCAACCATGATGATATCCGGATCATGACGCAACACACTCCTCAACCCTTGAGCAAAACCAAAAGACAGCTTTGGGTTAACCTGTATCTGGGTCACACCCTCCATCTCATACTCAACAGGGTCTTCAATGGTGACAATTTTATGGTCATCACGGTTTAATTCATGCAGGCATGCATAAAGTGTTGTTGTCTTACCGCTTCCTGTGGGCCCAGTAACAAAAATTATAGCATGAGGCTTGTGAATTAATTGGCGGAATTTAGCCGCGTTATGCGCATTTAAACCCAAACTCTCAAGATTATTACGCATATTCTGCGTTGGCAGCAGACGAATCACCATGCTCTCGCCACGCAATGTCGGGATAGTTGAAATTCTTAAATCCAAATCTTGTTCCTTGGTGCGGACCACTGTTGACCCATCCTGGGGCAGGCGTTTCTCGGTAATACTTAAATTAGACATAATCTTAATGCGCGAAAGCATCGGCAAAAGGAAATGCTTGGCTTCCGGAGGTAAATTAGCATCAACCAATACCCCATCAATACGATACCGCAAACGCATCTTATTGCGGTAAGGTTCAATATGGATATCGGTTGCCCGCTGTTGGTAAGCTTCCAAGATAATCTGATTAACCAGTTTAGCGACGGATGGGTCCTCGCTCTTTTTTTCAATATCTTCCACCCAAGCATCTTGGGCAGACTCAGCCTTACGCTTATGAGGCTCCTTTGTCAGGATCTTATCAATGGTGTCTGATGCTAAGCCATAATATTTTTTTAACGCTTCATTAATATCGCTTTTAAGCGCCAAAACAGCTTTAGGTTCATACCCCAAATGCACCCGGATATCATCCTCCATGCGCACATCCAACGGAGAGGCAAGCGCAATCTTTAAGACGTTACCTTCAATAGCAATGGGCATGAACTTATAAAATGAAGTGAATTTTACCGGGACAACATCAATTACCGATTGGGGGATTTCAATGGACTTAATATCTATTAAAGGAAGGTTTAATTCTTTGGACAAGGCATCAATAATCTCGCGGTCAGTTAAGATTGCATGCCTGATTAAGTAGGTATTTAAATTTACCCGCTCTTGCTTGGCTAATTCAGTATAATTGGCCGACTCATCCTCTGTCAGGAGACCGGTTTTAACCAACACATCCACCAATATCTTATTGGCTACCGGCTTATACATCGCTAGATCCTTGGAGCCTTACCAATCATATAAAAATCTTGAGCTTCTATATGATCGTAATCACCTCGCAAAATACGTTCACAACCTGCAATGGTATCTTCCAATTTAACATACTCACCCTTTTTGCCTGTAAAAACTTCCGACACGGCAAAAGGCTGGGTCATAAAATTATATAATTTCTCCGCGCGCTTATACGTTTTCTGATCTTCCTTACTCAATTCTTCCAAACCGATAACCGCCACAATACGCTTTAACCCATTGTGCTTGTTAAAATGCTGGATAACCTGCTGAGACACTTCATAGTGACGGCGCCCAACCACGTTGGTATCCAAGTTGGTACAAGAACTTTGCAAAGGGTCAATCGCCGGGTACATACCACGCTGAACCAAGTCACGCGAAAGCACAATAACCCCGTCGAGCGTTGCGAAAATAGAAACGACCGCAGGGTCGGTCATATCGTCGGCAGGCACATAAACAGCTTGCATCGCCGTAATGGAACCGCCCCCTTCAACTGAACGGATGCGCTCCTGAACCATGTTAACTTCAGAAGCTAAGGTCGGCTGATAACCAGTTTCCGCGGGAACCCGACCTAATAAGGTGGAAACTTCCTGCCCACCCTGAATAAAACGGTAAAGATTATCCATAAACAAGAGCACGTCCTTGTTCTTCGCTAAAAGGTACTCGGCCATGGTCAAACCCGCGTTCACCACTTCAGCACGCGCACCTGGCGGCTGATCCATCTGACCAAAAGCCAACATAACCTTAGGCAATAAATGGCTTTCTTCCAATTCATAAAAGAGCTCATTACCTTCACGGATGCGTTCACCGATACCGGTAAACACGCACGCACCACCGTGGGCCTTAACGATGTTATGGATAAGTTCCAAGATAACAACCGTCTTCCCGCAACCAGCACCCCCAAGAACCCCGGTCTTACTTCCCTTAATCATGGGGTAGAGCAAATCAATATATTTAATCCCGGTTTCCAACAGCTCTGGAATTTCACGGCCCTTTTTCTTTAAGTCAAAAGGCAGCTGCTTGGCCTGCACGCGGATCGGCACCGTGGTTGGGCAATCGTATGGACCCGCATTATCCAAGGGTCGGCCAGAGGCATCCATAACACGACCGAAACACCCATCGCCAATAGGAATAGCTGTCGGCCGTTTTGTATTGGTGCAAGGAGCCCCTAACTGCAAATTTAAAGTGTCGGTAAAAGAAATGCAACGGACCAGCCCAGGGCCGATGTGTTCAGCTGTTTGCAAGGTTATCTTTTTGCCATCAAAAGAACGTGTAATAATACAGTCATACACCGCAGGCGCCTCTTCATCCTCAGGGAAACGCACATCGACAACAGGCCCCTGAACAGCGGCAACTCGACCAGTATTTTCAATAACATCCGCTGAATAGACTGTTGCCGCTTCACTCGTATTCTGTAAACCTTTATGATCGTTCATGAGCAAAACTCCCTCTTATCCTATTGTTTCTGCGCCATCATACGCGCTGAAAAGACTTCACGTAAACTCTTATCAATATCCCCGCGGCGGGCCTTACGCCAACGTAATTTTGTCAAATCACGCTCTTTGCGCATCTTGCCTAAGCTATTATCTAATTGTTGTGTTTGGGCACAAGCCGCAGCTAAATTTGTATCAAAAAAGATTTCAAATATTTTTGACGACAACCAAAGATCCGCTAAATACCCGGTCATATCCAAGGGGTCTGACTCTTCAATAACCTGCTTAAACTTTTCCACCGTCTGAGACTGCTGAGGCAATAAATCTTCACATGGAAGCAACTTAATCGCACGCGGCTTGATGGTCGTATAATCCTTAGGCCATGGGTATACCAGCTGAACCTTCCCTATCCGACCCTCCATCACTTCTTTAACTAAATAATCCTTAACCTCTAAAGACACTTCATACAAACCACGCTCTTCCACATCTTCCCAAACCTTTAAACTTTTTTGCCCCATGCTATCCAGTTTTAAAACACCCTTTTTACCGACTGTAACAAAAAAAGAATCGGCATTCTTTTCCTTTTCTTCCATGGCCCGGCCAACTACCCGGCTATTTAAATCACCGACAAATCCCCGCTCTGACGAAATAACGACAATAGCAGTTCTAGGGTTTGTATTATTAACAAGGGGATGCGCGACTTGAGAAAAACTGACTAAACTAAAGAATTCAACAAACGACTCATTAAAACGGTTAAATTTGACCCTTTGCTGAGACATCGCATGATACTTCATATCCGCAACATCTTTTAACACTTGGACAAGGTCGACCAGCTCTCGCACATCCATCAACTCCGCTTTAACCTTGCTTGCCTTGCCCATAAGGCCCTCTTTAATTACGCGCTATATTGTTTTTCAATTTGCTGCTTCAAGGAAAACGCTGATTCCTTGATCGCATTCTGTAAACTACCATCCAGCAATAGACTATCAAATTGCAGCATAACGCCGCCAATAACATTCTTGTCTGATTTTGCATTTAAGGCAATCTCCCGCCCTAACTTATCCTTCAACACCTTACGCAATTCACCAAGCAGCGCATCCGGAATCGCATTAGCCGTTACTACCTCAACGGACTTAACCTGAGTACCAATACGGCTCATATCAACTGCTTTTAACTTCTCGGCAAATTCAAGAACCAATTCCTTATCAACACTTTCCTTGATTTTTGTCGTAAAAACTTCCGACATTATCTTCAATGAATAATCAATAATCCTCAATTCCATCGTTTTTTCTATTTCACGACGAATCTGTTCTCTTGCGTTCTGGGCCTTTGTAATAATCTCTTCAGCCTCGGTACGTGCTTTTGTGATAATTTCTTCCTTTTGCTTACTAGCCTGCTCTTCTAATTCTTGGCGCATTTTACGCTCCATCACATCCAATTCCTTGGTGCGGCGCTGAAGTTCAGCATCAGCTTCCTTAATTTTCTGATTTAACTCCCCTTCACGCTGACGCGCAGCTTCTGCATCACGATCTAAACGCTGTTTAGCACCATCTACCGTTTTTATCAAGACCAAATAAAGCGCCCCAATAATCGCTACGGAGACGACTATGGTCAAGGCTAAAAATTGAAGAATTAAATTCCAACTCATAAACAGCTCCTTTTATTATTTAAAAATATGAAAAAATAACGCAAATAATACAAAAGAAAATAATTCCGCCAACAAGACCTTCCAACACGCATTGACACCGATATGGGCACTGCTAGAGGGAGAATTCCCCATATCATTCACCATGCGCGAACCTAGCACAGAAACAAAAATACATGGAACAGCTACTATGAACGCGAATAATGAAACAAATATAAGGCTCTCAGCCGAAAACTTTGCCCCCATCTATGCCCCCGGCTTATTTGAAAACAACTGGAATATAACCAAAATAGCCATAATCGCAATAGCTTCCACAAAAGCCAACATAATCGCCATACCAATAAATATTTTTGACGCAGCAGAAGGGTTGCGGCTTAATGCCTTAATAACCGCATAACCTAAAATAGCAATAACAATAGACGGACCCATTACCGCGATAAACATGACCGTCAAAATAATAAACGTTTCAGCTAACATCTGATATCCCTTCCCTTAATGTTTGATCGCCTCATCTTTTGGCTTTTGAGCCGCCGCGTAGGTCTTATCCGTCTCTTCAATTAAAATAGTGCACTCATTTGCAAAAAAACGCAATATGCCTGAACGTATCGGAATTCGGCGCTTCCAATCAATAATCAAATCGCCTTTTTTCACCAAACCTATCAACGGGTAATGATAGGCCAGTATCTCATACTCACTGCGATCCCCGGCGATAAACAAACTGCTTACATCGCTTTCAAATATAACATTCTTTGGGCTTAAGATAATGCAACGAAAATTACTTACATTACGCGCCATAAGACACCATTATTTCTTTGACGCGGCAGCCTCTGCCGTATCTTCATAATCATCAAATTTATCAGAACTCGCCTTAGGGCGGCGATCGATAATGCTTTTAACAAATAACGTAACCGTATCCGTAATGCCCTTTTCAACTTCAGGCTCTAGTTTTCTCTTCTCACGGATTAATTTTAACAGATCTGGGTTATTTTTCTTGGTATATTCAAAAATTTCATCCTGAAAAACACGCACTTCTGGAATCAACAAATCATTCATCAATTTCTTATTAAAGGCGTAAAAAATCATCACTTGGATTTCTTGGGACACAGGATGATCCTTATCCTGCCTTAAGATTTCTGTCAAGATAGCCCCGCGCTTTAATTTCTCCAGCGTCTCATCAGAATGCCCTGATGTCTTTAACTTAGAAATCCTTAAAAGCTCACGGTACTGTAAGTATTCCAAACGTAATGGCCCTGATAAAGTTTTAATCGCGTGCCATTGAACTTTTGATCCAACGCGAGAAACAGACAACCCAAGATCCAAGGCTGGTTTTTGGCCTTCACCAAAAAGCGCAGCACTTAATAAGATCTGGCCATCGGTCATGGAAACAAGATTTGAAGGAACAAACGCCGTTAAATCCCCTTCCAAGATTTCAACAATAGGAAAAAAGGTGATTGACCCACCGCCATGTTTTTCATCTAAATAACAGGCACGCTCGATCATCTTTGAATGAAGGTAAAAAATATCGCCAGGATAAGAATCACGGCCAGGAGGACGCCCCAAAAGCAAGGAAATCTCACGATACGCCCAAGCATGCTTGGTAAAATCATCAAAACCAATAAATACATTCTTACCTTGATGCAAAAAATATTCAGCAACAGAACAAGCCACATAAGGCGCCAAATATTGCTGTCCCGGAGGCGCTGAAGCCCCTGCCGTAACAATTAGGCTATATTTAAAACATTCATGGTCTTTAAACAACTGGACAACCTTGGCCATCGCTGAACGCGGCTTACCAACAGCACAATATATACAAATAACATTAGTGTCTTTTTGGTTTAATATCGTATCCGTAACAAAGGTTGTCTTTCCTGTCGCCTTATCACCTAAAATCAATTCACGTTGCCCCAAACCAATGGGGATCATTGCATCCAATACCTTAATCCCCGTCTCTAAGGTCTTTTTTAAGGGTTGCCTGACTAAGATCGGAGGTGCTTCAGCAAAAATAGGGTACATCTTATCATGCTCTATAGGTCCCAATCCATCCAAAGGCTCGGCTAGTGGATTAAAAATCCGGCCGATTAATTTCTCGCCTACAGGCATTTCAAAAGGTTCAATGGAGGCAACCGCCTTATCCCCCGTCTTAATCCTATCTGATTCCTTAATCAACAAGACCTGCGCCTCAGTTTCATTAAACCCCACAACCATCCCAATAGTACCGTAACCGAATTTAATCAGCTGCCCATTAATGCAATTTTTAAAACCATTAACAATAATAATACATCCGCGGATGGATTTAACGACGCCTATTTCTGTATATTGCAGCTGTTTCATACTCGTTCCATTTTCCTTAAGCCTAATTAAGCCTTAGCGTTAGCTTGATCCTTTACCGGTTCTGATTTTTTATCCTCAGCAATCTTCTTGTCTTTTGACCTAATAATCCAAACAATATAGGCAACCCCTGTAATAAAGCCTACAAACAACAACACCCAACCAATATATTTCCAAGCGGTGTCTACTTCAAATTTCTTATTTAAAACAGAATCTGACAAACTTGAAATATCTTTTAACGATTTCACCTTCTTTAAGACATTATCCACCTTAGATTTTTCTAAATTCTCACGGTAAACAGCAAGGAGTTTTTCTAACGCCTCAACATCGTCTTTAGCGCTAGTAAAAGTCTTATTATTGACTCTAAAAGCTCCAATATGCTCGACTATTGGCAAATTTTGAGACTGGGACGCTTCAATTTCACTTAAATAAAGCGTGATCCGGTCAAGTAAAAACTTAGCACTAGCCGCAAACCTTGAGTTCTTTAAAAAATCATACGCATAATCTGAACGCGAACGCAAATAATCAATGGATTTTTGTTCTATATACCAAACATCCAAAATTCCAATACTGTATTTCTTTTTTTGACCAGACTCCAATTCCTCCTCTTTAAACAAGAAAGATTCCTGCCGTTGCTGGTCATAGCGAACTTCAAATCCTTCAGCCTCAACAACATGTTCAGGCTTAACTTCTCCAGGTAAAAAATGCTTTTGCTTAGTCATTTTTTTAGGATTTTTAGGAGGATTTTCCACCTCTAACATCATGCGGATAATCTTGCGCTTATCGGTTTCACCAGGTTTTGAACGCCAATATTCCACAGATAAGGCATCATTTTGAATTCGCTTAATTTCTTTTGCATAACTACGGTAAGAATCGATACGCTTTTCAATGGTATCTGCTTTAGTGTTTTGCAGGTCAACAATATAATCTAATTTATTAAGGATTTGCTTCTTTAATTCATCTGCATTTTTCTCATCACTAACCTTGCCTAAACGGTCATAGCCCTCATCAACCTGTTTTTTAATAGCTTCAACTTGTTCAGCCGTAACCTGCCAAACATCCCTTACCTTAATCTTAAAAGTACGCGATTCCTTAGGATCCAGGGTAACCGTACCATGCACATAATAATTAGCATCATTAATGTTATAGTCAAGTTGCAAATCATTTGTATCAAGGATATCTTGGGCACTTAGCTCTCCCGGCAGATTAAATTTAACCGGCGTTGTCTTTGACGCGTCAGAACCATTAACAGCCATCACATTAATGTAAATATCAGCAAAAACCAAAGGCATCATTCCCAAAAAGAAAATGATGCCAATGA
>CAYNTZ010000011.1:0-22191 GCA_964400365.1 uncultured Planctomycetales bacterium
CGTGACATATAAAAGCCCGCCTAAAAGCCCTAAAAGCACCATGAACCCAAAATTAATCAAACTCAAACCAAGCGCAACCCCTTGGGGAACCCCCACCTTAGAAAGCAGGTAGACCCATCCTATCTCACGTACCCCTAAGCCGCCAATCGAAGGCAAAGCCGTCACCACACAGACAATGGGCGAAAAAATGATGAAATAAACCAAGGGGATGTCCTGGTGCATGCCTTTGGCTGTTAAATAAAATTCAAAAGCCAGGATTAACTGCGCTGCTACTGAAATCACAATAGACTCCCACCCTTGGCGCTGGCGGCCTTTAAGCAAAACCACGTCATAATGCAAATTCATCAAACCTGTCTTTAATCTAGGCCAGCGGGTAAACAGCGAACACGCGGTTGAAAAAATACGGTGGCTGAATAATACAGCCGCCATCACCACTGAAATCAATGAAATAGAAACAATCGCTAAAACAATTGAATGGTCGTTAACCAAATTGCGCCCAAAAAAGAACGCCACTGAAGCAATAATGGCAATGCCTGCAAATCCAGAGAGGCGGTCCAACACAATCGAGGCAAAAACTTTAGGCTTATTGCCGGTTTCCTTAGCCAACCCTAAACCCTTAACCACGTCACCACCAACCGACGATGGCAGAAATAGATTGCAAAAAAGCCCGATAAAAAACCAGCGCACCGCGCTTAAGCGGCCAGTCTTCAAGCCAACAGCCCCCATTAAAATACGCCAGCGCCAAAGGATGATAAAGTTAATGGCAACATAAACCAAAAAAGCCGCCACCATATAGCCAATATCCGCACCCTTAACCGCTTCCCAGGTATGCTTGTAATCAATCCTGGAAAATAACCAGTAGAGTAGCGCACCGCTTAAACCAAAACGAAGTAACAAGGAACCCATATTCTTTAATTTATCTTTCATGAAATCACCGCTCCCATCGCTGACATAGCCGCATTAAACCCTTTTTCCGCAATATAGGACGAACGCACCAAGGGGCCGCTCTCGACGTATTTAAAACCCATATCTAACCCAAGCTTGCGCCAGGCATCAAATTGCGCCGGGGTAACATAGTTGTGCACCGGCAAATGGCGCTTCAATTGGGTGGGGGCCAGGTATTGGCCGATGGTTAAAATCTGACAACCAGCGTCAAATAATTCACGCATTAATTCAACAACCTCTTCATCGCGTTCGCCCACACCAACCATGAAGGATGATTTTACAAATATATTTGGATTTAATTGACGGAAACGGCGCAGCACCTGCAAGGAACGGTCATGGTCCGCTTGCGGCCGCATTGTTTGAGAGAGACGGCGCACGCATTCAATGTTATGGCTGACCACTTCCGGTGCGGCATCGCTTAATTTCTTGAGCGACTCTTCCTTGGCAGAAAAATCCGGAATCAACACTTCTATTTTGACGCCCGGGGTCATAGCGCGGATGGCCTCAATAGTGCGCACAAAATGCCCAGCGCCCTCATCTTCCACATCATCACGGGCCACCGAGGTCACCACCACATAACGTAAACCTAATTCCTTGACGGAAAGCGCCACGTTATATGGCTCTTCGGCATCAATTAATTCCGGTCTACCCGCGGGCACCGCACAAAAACGACAGGCGCGCGTGCAGGTGCCTCCTAAAATCATAAAGGTGGCCACCCCTTCTCCCCAACATTGGCCCATATTAGGGCATTTGGCACTTTCACAGACCGTATGCAAACGTGAAGAACGAAACATCTGCTTCATCGCATTGATCTTAGTCATGTCCGGCAATTCTTGCTTAAACCAGGCTGGCAATCTATCGTGCGTCATTATTTTTCTCACTCTTAAGGGGAATATAAACCCCGTCCTTAATTTGCTCTAAAACCTTCTTTTGTAATGCCGGGGGTAAATAATCTATAATTAATTTGCCATTTAAATGGTCATATTCATGTTGAAAAACCTTGGCTGTCAGCCCACTGATCTCAGCGCTAACTAAACGGTTATGCTCGTCAGTAAATTCCACCCAAATTGTTTTGGCGCGTTTCACATTAACTTGCAAGTTAGGGATGCTTAAACACCCCTCTTCCATCACATCCCCGCCCACCGCCTTGACTATCTTAGGGTTAATCGCGGCAAAAGCTTCCTTGCCTGTATCAACCACGAATATCTGCTGATTAATG
This sequence comes from uncultured Planctomycetales bacterium, assembly GCA_964400365.1. Lineage (GTDB taxonomy): Bacteria > Omnitrophota > Gorgyraeia > Zapsychrales > Fredricksoniimonadaceae > CAYNTZ01. The sequence goes on from CAYNTZ010000011.1 coordinate 2,165, forward strand.
CCTACTTGCGGGGCAGCTAAACCAATCCCTTTATGCGATTCCATCGTCTCAAACATCGCGCCGATCAACATCCGTTCCACAACACCTACGGCAGCAACAGGCTTTGCCTTCGCACGCAAACACGGGTCGCCTAATAATCTCACCTTTAACAGACCTGTTGACATAATTATTTCGAATGCTTGATCTTATTGTGGCTATCAAGGTAAATAATCTTTGGGGTAATGTGTCGGGCTTCATCGGCCTCTGCCAGGGCATACGATAAGATGATTAGCCTATCCCCCACATAGCCAAGCCGAGCCGCCGGGCCGTTGAGGCAAATCTCACCAGAGCCAGGCTTGCCTGCAATCACATAGGTTTCCAAACGCGTGCCGGTATTTTCATTTAAGACATGCACCTTTTCACCGGGGATTAAGCCTGCCCCTTTGATCAAATCCGTATCAATGGTGATGCTGCCTTCATATTTTAATTCCGCCTGAGTAACCGTGGCATGCCCTATTTTTGATTTTAAAACTTCAATAAACATGGATTTCCTTAACTTTACATATGAGGAGTTAATTTAGCTAATAACCGATCCTTTGGCATAGCCCCGACAATCTGATCTACTGGCACGCCGTTCTTGAAAATCAACAGCGTCGGTATAGACATGACATTAAACTGGCCGGCTAATTCACCTGATTCATCCACATTCACCTTGCCAATCTTGATCTTGCCTTGTAATTCAACCGCTAATTGGTCAATGATTGGGCCGATAGCCTTGCAAGGCCCGCACCACTCAGCCCAAAAATCAACTAAAACAGGGCCTTGTGCTTTTAGCACTTCAGCCTCAAAATTACTTGCCGTAAAATGTAATGCACCCATGGTGATTCCTTTCGTTTGGGTTATAAATGAATGGCTATTATATAGTTAGAGTGTATTTATATCAAATACTATTGTTAAGGATCTTATGGCAGCAGGCGGCAGATTTGGCCGACTAAAATGCCCCCGTAGGTGCCGACAATATTACCTAGGATGGCTAATAACAGGCCAACACCAGCCATGCCAGGCTTATAAATCTCTGCCAACATGGAAGCGGAAGCTACCCCGCCTAGATTAGCCTGGGATGCAGTGGCTATCAGAAAAAGCGGGGCCTTAACCAGCCGGGCTACACCTAAGAGAATAACGGCATGGCAACTAATAGCAATCAAACCCGCTAAAAATAACCATGGGGCGGAACTTAGTCGTGATAGATCGCCCTTAGTCCCAATACAAATCAAGACAAAGAACAACACCCATTGGCCCCAGGGCCCAATCCCGCTTTGCGCCCAATGGCCAATGCGGCTTACCCCCAAGGATAAAGCCAAGGCTGTAACAATAATAATTGTCCACACAAAAGGTGTTAGTACGCCTTTAATCACGGGCAAAAAATCTGTCACATAATTAAGAATTAGACTTAACGCAAGCGCTGCAGCTAGCATTGGCAAAAGCACCGACCACCTCACCTGGGTAGGCAATTTTTTAACATCTTCATGCGCTTTAAACTTGTGCGCACCTAACCAATGATTAATTTGATGCTGTTTTGGCTGTAAATAAATTAAGAAGCCCATCCATATATAGGGGATGGTGCTGTCTAACAAAAGCATGAGGGTAAAGACATCATCGGGAACACTCAACGCTTCCTTGACCGCAATCATATTGGCTGAACCGCCGGTCCATGAACCAGTTAAAGCCCCAAAGCCATCGGCAAATTTCGCCCCGATAATTCCTTTGACCGCTGCAAAACCAACCACCATCCCCACCATCACGCCAAACATACCGCCAAAAAACACCGTCAAGGCCACCGGCCCCAAATGCAATATCGAACGCACATCAACAGTAACTAACATCAAAAATAACGCTGCCGGCAATAAAATATCAATCGCCTGCTGATAAACCGTACTGCTGCGTTCAATCACCCCGACGTTCGCTAAAACCATGCCGGAAACAAAAAGCCAGCAGATGACGGGAATAATATCGAAGAACTTCTCAAAATATTTTACGCGGCTAATCTTTAACCAAAAGATCTGAACGCATAGAATAACAATTAGGATATGGATGGGGTTATTAATCATCTTATAGAATGTATTCCGGATTTATTTATTAGTGATAGGCGGCATTGGCAAATAGTACTCAGCCAAGAGATGCCCGTACAGCCTTCCCTAATTTCAGAAGTAAACATAGAAGGCTGTAATGGGACATCTAAAGGCATTCGTACCATTTGCCAACTCCGCCTACGCAACTAGAAAGTCCCGGTTTTTATTATCCCTGCCTTGGCCTTGCTTAGATCGTAAACACCATTGCTACTTAAATAGGGATTGCGGGCTACTGCGCCTTTGATGAAGAATGGGGTGTCGAGATCAATAAAGTCAAAACAGCCAAGGCCTGCCGCCAAATGTGCCGACGCTGTCATAGCTAAATTACTTTCCATCATACCACCGATCATCAGCTTAATATTATTAGCCTTGGCCCACCGAGCAATGCATACGGCATGCACAATGCCCGTCTTCATTAATTTGATATTAATCGCCCCGGCAGATTTATCCTTAATGATGCGCAAGGCATCAGCGACACTCGAGGCGCTTTCATCCGCGCAGACGCAAACCTTGGTTGACCGCGTCACCTGACGCAGACCCTCCCAATCACCCTTGGGCACCGGCTGTTCAATTAAATCCGGCACCACGCGGGCCTGGCCTAACTCTTTTAAAAAACTTAAGGTCTGTTTGGCATTAAAGCCCTGATTGGCATCGAGGATAAGTTGTGACTTCTTAACAATTTGATTTATCGCAAGCACCCGCTTAACATCTAAATCAAAATCACGCCCCACCTTAATCTTAAATGCCCGAAAACCCTGGGCATAAAATTCTTGTGTCTTGGCAATTGTCTCCTCAAGCGAAGCAACCACGATGGTAATATCACTGCGCAATTGTTTAGGTTTATCTGTCCATAATCGCCACAACGGCATGCGCAAGGAACGCGTTAAGGCATCAAATAAAGCCATTTCCACCGCAGCGAGTGCTGATTTATTATTGCTTAAACGCTCATGCAATAAACCGCTGATGGCCATGTAATCGCTCACCTCACGGCCAATCAGGCCTTGGCCTATGGCATTTAAATTCTTCATTGTTTGGGGAATGGTCTCGCCGGTGATATGGGTGGCCACTGCGGCTTCACCATAACCTTTAAGCTTGCCTGCTAACTCAAGGGTAAAAAGCACATTGTCCAAACTGTCATGCTGGCCGGTGGCAATACGAAACGGCTGATTAAGCTTGGCCTTTAAAGAGCTGACCACATAACCCTTAATAATAAAATTATTATTCATTGTTTTTTAACACCACAATCTTATTTAAACGTTTAAGCAAGGATCCCTTCAGGGAACCTTCCCCTAAAGACAGGTCAGACACAATCACCCGGTTAACCTTATGGGTTATTTCCTTATCCCCCACCACCTGCTTATAGCCTGAAGTTTCATGGATAGCATAGGGAACCCCGTCGATAGATCCTAAATACATCATAATATGCCCCTTCATTGGCAAAATCGTTTGGGCGCCCAAGGCTTGAGTTAACGCGGCTAACTTGACGTCACGAGTGGTCTTTTCATCGAAAAGTTCAGCCTGAATACCAACTTGGGATTGTTCTTTGGAATTACGCGGCAAATGAATGCCGACGGTGGCATACACCATCTGCAAGAACCTAGAGCAATCCTGCTCACCGTTCATGTCCCCCCAACCATAGGGTTGATTTAACATGGCAAAGGCTCGACTATAAATATGCCGCGCAGTATAGGGCAAATACCCAAACGAAATATCTGCCTCATTAACAAACGCTTCTTTTAAAACAAGCCCGCCTTCCTTATCCTTAGCAGGAATGGTCACCCTCACCTTGCCCTCATCAACACCCGCCATGGGCAAACGCGTCCCCATACGAATGTAACCTGCAAAATCACGCATGGCTTCATTTAAAAAAATATCCGCCTTAGGCGCAATCACCACAGCCATATTTTGCTCTTGGGCAAACAGCTTTACTTCCTCCACGCTCCCTAAGGCCACATCCTGGGCTTTCACCCACCCATCGGAAATATCAGTGAACACATAATACCATTTCTTATCCGCAGAAACATGCACCACCGCCACCGGCGTGCCCATGTCCAAGCCGCTGTTTTGCACCTCATCAAATTCCACGTCATCCTTCTGCGCATACAAAGGTTCATCCGTCGGCAATAACCGCTGGTCAGTGAAGCGCAACACCACCCCATAACGCGGCACCACCCCCATCACCACCCCGCTTAAATGCATATTGCGTTTGACCTTGCCTAAGAAATCCTTGTCATCACGCACCCCTTCCTTCGAAAAGTAACCCTTATCGATAAAATCTGCCGCGATCTTTTCCAAATCAACAAGCAAGGTCTCTGTCTTTAAATCCTGCGTTACGCTAAAAATATCCTTGGTAAGCTTAAGGTCGTTTTGGATGGCTTGATTAAACTTAGCAATGCCTGCCTGGGTCAAAATCAAGCTATCTGGTGAGGGATGACGGCTAATCCAAAAACCTGCGGTTTTTGCCCCGTAGCCAAGTGGCAATATTTTCTCTTCTGCCTGTACCCCAAAACCGGCACTAATAAATAACGCAGCTAATAAAATTTGTTTTATCACCGTTAACCCCCTTAATATTCCTGCCAATTACTAATTGTGCTTGATGAGGTTCCACCAAAAGGATTAGCTAAATTAGCTAAGGCTTCATCATAATGAACCATGGTGGAATTGGAGAAATTCACTGACTTAGCCACCACAGCCCCATAAAGCTCCGTGGAATTGCTATTGGTAACGGGCGCATTAGGCATATACACCGCGCCATACATGACGGTGTTATTAGACAATGTCATGCCACTGCTGGTGCCGGCATAGGTGCTGTAAATTTGCAGCTTGGATGGGGCTTGAGCCACATTGTTAAACGTAGAGCTATTTGATAATCCAAAATAGCCATCCGTATAAATAGTTAAACTACTTCCATTAGTAATATCGATACGGCTGGAATTATCTAAATTAATGGCCTGTCCACCAGATGTTAAATACACCGTTACGTCACCATTGATCGTAATAACCGCGCTGTTAGATAAGGTCCAGGTTGTATATTTATAATTCCCGGTTGTAATAGTTTGGGCATAGCCGTTAGAATTATGAATATGCCCTATCAAGGGCAATGCTGTAAGACTTGCCGGCACCACCACATTGGGCAAGGTAACATTATTTGTATATGTCTTTGTGCCTGTGACGGTGGATGAATTATTCTGCACAATGGTTCCTCCTGTTCCGGTCGACGCATTTCCATTAATGGTGGAAGAATTGCTCATCGTAATTGCCCCAGCAGAGGTGGCGTTTGTTCCCACATGGCCATTGCTGCCGATATTGCCATTAACATTATATGCGCCTGTCGTAGAATTATAACTATTGGTCATTGCTGAGTTAGAAAACTGAATAGTGCCCTTAGCATAAACAGCCCCATTAAATAAGCCACTGGAAGCAAAGGTCCCCTGTAAGTTGCGCGTCACCTTACCCGTTGCTGAACGGCTGGGCACAGAGCCAGTAGCTGTGATTGTTGTATTCGTGCTGTTTAACGTGGCATCAATATCGCCAAGACCGCTAAAGCTTGCCTGGTAAATCTTAGTCACATTGCCGCAGGTGCAATCCGTACAGGCCACACCAGTATCCTGACGCACCATGCCAGTGCAATTATTGGTATTCTTTTCATATTTAACACGCTGCATGCCTGCTTCAGCCAACCACAGGGTAGATGATGAATCCGCATAACGCTTAGCTAGCTTGGCCTCGTTACTGCTTCGCATCAAAATCCCTGCTGACATGGACGTTAATACCAAGACCAACATGAACGCAAAGATAATTGAACCAGACTTGTTCCCACAAAAGAATCTCATATCTCCTGCCAATCACTAAAAGCTGTCCCGCCAAAAGGATTGGCTAAATTCATTAGATTCTCATCGTAATGAATCCCGCCATTATTTTCCTGGGCAATCGTGCTGCCCACCACCGCCCCATAAAAACCAGCATTATTGCTGATCTCAACATCCGCACTGGGCGCATAAATAGCCCCATAAAAAGCACCATTATTCTCAACAGTCACCGGCTGGGTCGACGTGCTATAGACAATAAACTTGGAGGGATCCGCCGCATTATTATTAATCACCGCATTATTATCAAAGGTCATGGCCCCTTTACCGTAAATCGTCAGACTTGAACCGCTAGGCACATTAATCGTAATATTATTACCCGTGGTAAACGCGGTCGTCGTATCACTTAAATATAAACTTACATCACCTGAGATATTCAAGATTGAACCATTGCCTAAACTAATCGACGAATACTGATGATCGGAATTTAACGTTGCTGTCGCATTAATACCAAGAGAATACGCACCCTCATTGGATAAGCTAGTTAAATCGCTTGGCACAGTAACCGGAGTTAAGGTGCGGTTATTACTACTCGTTGTGCTCCCCGTCACAGATGCCCCATTGTCAACCGTAACCGAACCACCTGACCCTGTGGACACATCGCCTTTCACTGTGGCGTTGTTATCGATGTGAATAACCCCTTCACTTGTCCCATTACTACCAATGTCCCCATTACTTGCAATGTTGGATCCCCCATAACTACCATCGGTGGAATCATAACTATCAATCGTCGCATTATTTGAAATTTCAATGCTGCCCTCTGCAAAAGCCGCATAGGAAAATAATGGCGCGCCACCAACAGTAACCTGCAAGGAACGTGTCATCTTATTGGCTGCCGTACGGTTAGGCACTGACCCTGTTGAAATAATTAAGGCATTGGCCGCATCTAGTGTTGCATCAACATCCCCAATACCACTAAAACTTGCCTGATAAAGCTTAGCCGCAGCACCACAAGTGCAATCCGTGCAGGCCACACCTGTATCCTGGCGCACCATGCCCGTGCAATTATTCGTATTGATTTCATACTGGATCTTTTGAATGCCGGCATCTGCCAACCAAAAAGCTGACGTTGAATTCGCCTGGCGTTGGGCCACCTTGGCCTCATTAGCTGAACGCATCAAAATACCTGCAGCCAGGGCTGTTAAGACCACAATCAATAAATACGCAAAAATTAAGGATCCTCGACAATTGTTAAACATTACGCAGCCTCACCTTCTCCACCAACAAGAAACTGATGGTCCTGCTACTATAAGCCTTATCCGCCCTGACACTAATCTGCAACAGTGATCCCGACAAACTAAATTTCAAATAAGCGATATTGCTGGCCACAATCTTGACCGTCCCTGAAGGATACTCGCGCACCAAATTTGTACCGCTACGGTAATACTGGATGCCGGTTTCGTTGGGGGTGGTAAAGGTAATACGGTCATTATTAGCGTCTAAGGTGGTGATGGCCTGGGTCGATGATTCCCTCACCTCCCGAATAATCCTTTCTAAACCATTACGCGCCTGCTGCTGCATATCCAAATAAATCGTATCCGTGGTATAAATCGTATTGCCCGTCTTTAAAACACCATAGGCCACCAAGAGCATAAAGATAAAGATGCTCATCGCTATTAACAACTCAACTAAGCTAAATCCTTGTTTTCTCATGCGCTCACCAAGGTCCTTAATACCTTGCTCCGTGCCCGACCATTGTTCTCTGTCCAACTGACCGTCACTGTAATATCCAATAATGTTGTCCCTGAATAGGTGGTCGTTACTGTTTCACCTTTAAGGGGCGTTAAACCTTGGGCTGTTATCCCTGAAGCATTCCAAGTAAAATTATAAGCATTGATCGCCGTTGGAATACTGGCAAAGGAGGTGTTACGGATACTTTCCATGGCAAACTGCGCGTGACCAGTGGCTATTGTCAAATTACGGCTAGCTTCATTAAGGGCAACACTGCCCATGAAAGAAGCCAAGACCATGGAGAGGCTATAGGCTAAAATAGCCACGGTCATTAATACTTCAGGCAAGGTAAACCCGGGGGAAACCCCTTGTTTTTGATTGATCCGCATCGATAAGTATTCTAACGATATTTTCTTCGCGTAGCAATTAAGCTTTAGGAATAATTTGACAGGATAATACCATTTAGCTTAGACTTAATCGCGTGAAAAAAATATTGTTCCCCCTCTCTCTGTTTGTCCTGACCTTCTTGGCCTTTAGCCCTTGCCTAAACGCCGAATTCCTGCGTTGGGATGATGGCAATCACCTTGTCACCAATCCGCTTATCTATACCTTTTCTCCGCAGAACCTGCTGCGGATATTTGCTCAAACCATCAACCAAACCTATATTCCACTCACCGTACTCACCTATAATATAGAATACCACATCTTTGGGCTCTCGCCAGTCGTCGTACACTTAAATAATGTCTTACTGCATAGCCTTGTTGCTATCCTTATTTACCAGTTAGGTTTACGTCTTGGATTAAGCCAAATTGCCGCTTGGGCGGCAAGCGCTTTTTTTAGCCTTCACCCCATGCACGTTGAATCAGTGGCCTGGGCCACGGAACGCAAGGACGTGCTCTATGCTTGCTTCTACCTGTTAGCTTTAATTCAATATTGGAAATACTTAGAAACTGGCTTACGCAAACCTTTTTGGTGCGCGGTTGGCTTTGGGCTATTAAGCATCCTGTCAAAACCTATGGCAGTCAGCCTGCCCTGGATCTTATTATTGCTGGATTTTTACAAAGGCCGCCGATTTAACAAAGCCGCCTTTATCGACAAAATTCCCTTTGCCTTAACCATCCTTCCCATCGCCTCAATCACCTTCTTATCACTTGCTCCTCATCCTAAATTAGCTTTTCCTGAATCATTCTTGGTCTTAACCTGGAGCGCAAGCTTTTACCTGCAGAAATTTATTTGGCCCTACCCGTTATTGCCGCTTTATACCCCGCCGGAACCCGTACAGTTGGCCCATCCGGCCTATGCAGGCGCCATTATCACCAGCATCATTTTTATCGGCCTATTTATCCGGCATCAACGCAACCGCCTATGGATTTTTGCCTGCCTCTTTTTTGTTGGCTCTAATTTCTTTTTCTGGCGTTTTGATTTTAAAGACCTCAATATTGTCGCTGACCGTTTTATGTACCTACCTTCACTTGGCTTTTGCTTATTCTTAGGCCATCTATTTAGCCAATGGCAATCCCAAACACGCTACAAAAAACCTATTGCGCTTATCTTAGGCGCATTATTATTAACGCTTGGCACCTTAACCTTTCTACAATGCCGTATTTGGCAAAATGGCTTAAGCCTTTGGCAATGGACCATCAACCATGAGCCGCACAATAGCACCGCACGTAAAAAACGGGCGCTGGCTCCCTATAATCCGACGGCCGCCAGCCAACTGCAAGCCCTTACTCCTGCATTAATCAAGGAACCCTCGGACACCGCTGGCCTTAATGAACGCGGCATCTTCTTCCTTAAAAACAATAACCTCACCATCGCCCTTTGGGATTTTAATAAGGCCATTGCCTTAAACCCGCTCAACGATACCGCCTACGGCAACCGCGGCGGCTTATACCAATTAAAGAAAGAATATAAAAAGGCCTTAAAAGATTTCGACCACGCAATTAAACTAGCCCCCAAGCAAGCCCTACACCGCCTTAATAAAGGCATTACATTAGCCAAAATAAACAGGCTGGATGAAGCCATGACTTTATTTAACCAGGCCCTAACCCTTAACCCCCAGCTTGATGAAGGTTATTACCGACGGGGATTGTTGCTACGGCAAACCCAACAAACCGCCCAAGCCTGCGCTGATTTCAACAAGGCCATTAGCTTAAACGCAACTAACCGCGATTTTTATTATGAATACGGGTTATGCACATCCCTGCTGCGGCAAAATCAAGAGGCCATCAAGGCCTTCACCCAAGCCTTGCGCATTAACCCGTGGGATACGGATAGCTATAATGAATTAGGGGTTGCCTACATCCAGGAACACCAGTGGGAAAATGCCATGAAGGCCTTTAACAAGGTCATCGAACTAGACCTTGATGCGCCTAAACCATACAACAACAGGGGATTAATTTATCTTCAGCTAGGCCGCCATGATTTAGCACTTCAAGATTATTCAATGAGCATCCGATTAAACTATGCCCCTTATAAGAGCCTCATCACCCGCGGAGATATTTATGTAACACTTGGAGAAACACAAAAAGCCCTGGCTGATTTCAAAAGAGCCATCAGCATCAACAAAGAAGACACCATTGCCCGACTAAAGATAGCCAACCTCTATTACCGCTTAGGCCAATACAAAAAAGCTCTCCAATCCATCCGGCAATTGCTGGCTATCGACCCACTCAACGCAGAAGCCCACCGCGGTGAGATTGAAATCCTAAAAGCGCTTAATCAGGATAAATAAAAACAATGGGCGTTTGCATGTCTGGATGCAGGCTCTTATGTACGGGACAAGCATGGGCGGCGGTTTCCAATAGGGCGCGTTTATCTGCAGGAATCCCCCGGGCCATCTTAAGCGTCACACTAATCTTGCCAATGCGCCGCTCAGGCGCAGTGATCATTTCCTTGCTAACATCTGCGGTGGTACCAGTTAAATCAAGCTGATGGCGCCCAGCCACAATACCCATGACAGTAATTAAACAGGAACCTAGCGCCGCGGCCACTAAATCTGTTGGGGAAAATGCCTCGCCCTTACCATTATTATCCTTAGGTGCGTCGGTGTGAATCACAGAACCCGACTGTTCATGGGTGAGCTTGCAATGCAGTTGACCTTCGTAAACAACGTTCATCTTAACCATTTTTTCTCCTAACTTGACAAACTAAGGTTAATTATGGATACTAACTACTTGAAACCTATGTTAAAAAGACTTGAACTCATCTTCGAAAAACTTTTATGGAAATCGCGGCTAATTATCCTCATTGCCGTTATCTTTTCCGTTATTGCCGCTACCGCCTTGTTTTTAGCCGGCTCCTATGAAATCTTTGAATCCATCCTACACGCCTTGCCTAAGGATGGCCATGAGTTAGATTACGCCAAACTATTGGCCGGCATTATCGGAGCGGTTGACCTTTATCTGATCGGTATTGTCTTACTTATTTTCGCGTTCGGTATTTATGAACTGTTTATTTCCAAGATTGATATCGCCCGGGATGGCAGTTCAGAACACAATATACTTGAAATCACCTCATTGGAAGAGTTAAAAAGCAAATTAATGAAGGTCATTGTCATGGCCTTGATTGTTACCTTCTTTAAGACCGTCTTAAGCGCTTCCTTCCAGACACCGCTGGAAATGCTCTACTTTGCCATCTCCATCTTAGCAATTGCCGGATGCACCTTCTTCCTGCACACCATTGATAAAGATCACCAATAAAAAGCACCCGCTACCGCGGCTGTCATCAAACAGGCCAGGGTTGCCGCCAACAAGGCACGACCTGCCACCTGGGTTAACACTTTTGTTTGGTTGGGCGCCAAGGCTGCCGCCCCTCCTACAAAAATCGCCATTGATGCGATATGGGCAAAACCGCATAAGGCATAGCTGATAATCACGGTCGATCGCGGATCATGCACCAACCCTTGTTTTAATGCTATAGCTAAATCCTGATACGCCACCACCTCGGTAACAATCAGGCGCTCACCAATCAAACGGGCCGCAAGCGGTGCATCTTGTGGGTTAATCCCCAACAAGAAAGTAACCGGATAAAATAAATATCCGCATATATCTTTTAGCCCCCAAGCAAAGTGCCAATGCATCCACTCATTCACATAGGAACCGATAAAACCTAATAATAAATCAATCAAGGCAATCAAGCCTAATACCGCCATTAAAAGCGCGGATATGCCGACAATCATCTTGACCCCGGCATTAGCCCCATTAATCACCGCCTCAAAAAGACTACTATCTTTCTCATGGTGCGCAGCCACCGCCCCCTGGTTTAATTCGCTGCCCTCATCCGGAAGCAATAATTTAGCCATGACAATGGCAGCCGGCGCGGATAACAGCGATGCGGAAATCAAATGCCCGGCAATCTGGGGAAAATAGTCATGCAAAGAAAAAATATATAAGGCAAGGATATTAGACGACACCGTAGCCATGCCTGTGGTTAATAACACGCATAGTTGGGACGCGGACATCTGCGACAAATACGGCTTAACAGTAAGCGCCGATTCTACCCCAACAAAAATATTGGACGCGGCAAGCAAGGCTTCCACCCCGGAAATACGCATCAACTTGGTAAAGACCTTAGCCAACCCATTGATAATTAAAGGCATGATATTAAGAAAATAGAGAACGGCAATTAAACTGGAGAAAAAGATGATGGTGGGAAACGCTTGAAAAACTAAAATAAACCCCAAGGATGGTTCACCGCTTGCCCCTGTAGCACCCGGCGGAATGGACAAAACCCCAAAAAGAAACCGTGAACCTGCGGTAGCGCAATCCATTAGACGCACCACAGCATCATTAAGCATGGAGAATAATTTTGTACCTGCAGGAACTTGAAAAATAAAAATGGCTATCGTTACCTGCAAGGCAATGCCCACCCACACCGCCCGCCAATTTATCTGCCGACGGTTGGCTGATAAACCCCAAGCAATCGCCGCTAAAACAAAAATCCCCGCAAAACTGATAAGATTTGCATTAGGCATAAATTCTCCTTGAATGTATAATGATAACTTATCTTAAATTCAACAACAGCATAAATCAATATGAATAATCCGCAAGTGCCGCCTCCTAGTCAGAATGCCTTAACAATTGCCGATGTGCGCTTATTCTTGGCTTCGGTTGGATTCTTTACCTTGGCCAGCCGGGCATTGGTTGTTGTCATTGGTTTTCAAATTTACCAACTCACCCATTCTGCCCTGGCGCTGGGTATTCTAGGGTTAATTGAAGCCATCCCCGCACTTTCCTTAATTCTTATTGGAGGCTATGTCGCCGACCATTATAACCGCCAACGTATTTTATTAATCACCCGCGCCGTTTCCGTGCTTTGCGCCTTGGCCTTGGTGTTGCTTTCCTGGCACCATCAAGCCTCATCAGTGATTAGCCTTTACATTGTCATCTTCCTAGCAGGCATTGCCCGCGGTTTCGCGGACCCGGCTAACAGCGCCTTTGAGGCCCAGGTTGTCCCTAAAAGCTTAACCGTAAACGGCTCCTCATGGATCGGCAGCACCTGGATTGCCTGCTCCATTATTGGGCCTGCCATTATCGGTTTTGTTTATGATGCTTTTGGGGCGGTGGGTTCCTACATATTAATCAGCGCCTGGTTCTTACTTTCCTTAATTTGCACCTGCTTAATCAAACCACAAGCCCAAGTTATGCCTAAGGACAAGGAACCTATGCTTAAAAGCATTAAGATGGGTTGGACATTTGTTTTTGGGCATCAACCCTTACTGGCGGCAATGGCTTTGGATTTGTTTGCCGTACTTTTTGGTGGGGCGATGGCCCTCTTGCCTATTTTTGCACAAGATGTTTTACACGTGGGGGCTGGTGGCCTTGGCTTACTTAACGCAGCCCCATCGGTGGGAGCCCTTGCTATGATGTTATACGCGACTAAACACCCCCCCATTCATCACGCCGGGCGCAACCTATTATGGGCCGTCTTAGGATTCGGGGCAAGCATCCTGGTGTTTGCCTTCTCCAAAAACTTCTACCTATCCATGGCGGCGCTAGTCTTTAGCGGGCTTTTCGACGGAGTAAGCATGGTGATCCGCCGCTCCATGGTGCGTTTGCTTTCACCCGATGAAATGCGCGGACGCATTTCATCGGTCAGCTGGATCTTTGTATGCTCATCAAATGAATTGGGCGCCTTTCAAAGTGGACTGCTCGCCGCATGGATAGGCGCCGTGCCCTGCGTTGCGGTAGGCGGCGGATTAACCTTTTTAATTGTCGGCTTAACAGCCCTGCTTGCCCCACAGCTGCGCCGCCTGCGTTTTGACCCACAGACACTCCAACGCCAATAAAATCAATATTAAAAAATGATTAACCTGCAGAAATCGTGGCCAACAACTCTTTATTGGTGGGATTAGCCGTCAACCGTTTTAACAAGGCTTGGGCTGCCTCGACGCTATTCATCTCAGCTAAGCCGCGGCGTAAATTATCAACACGCTTTAATTCATCAACGCCCAATAAAAGCTCCTGCTTACGGGTGGCGCTTTTCTTAATGTCAATGGCAGGAAAGATGCGGTGATTGGCGATTTCACGGGAAAGTACCACTTCCATATTACCTGTACCCTTAAACTCTTCAAAGATAACTTCATCCATGCGGCTTCCGGTTTCAACTAAGATGGTAGCCAGGATTGACAAAGAACCACCATTTTCAATCTTGCGCGCGGAACCAAAAATCCGGCGGGGAATCTCCATGGCCCGGGTGTCTACCCCACCTGACATGGTGCGTCCGCCGCTGGGGCGCTGGGCATTATGCACACGAGAAAGCCGTGTCAGTGAATCAATCACCACCATCACATTAGCCCCATCCGCCGCGTCTTTAAATGCCTGCTTCATTAATTTATCCGCCGTCTCAATATGATGCTCATAACTTTGGTCAGACGATGACGAAAAAACAACCCCTGGTACTGCCCGGGTAAACTCCGTCACCTCTTCAGGACGCTCATCGATCAATAAGACATATAATTTTATGTCCGGATACCCTTTAGCCACTGCTTGGCAAATATGTTTTAAGAAGGTTGTCTTACCAGAACCCGGAGGCGCCACAATCAACCCGCGCTGGCCCATACCAATGGGGCAAATCAAATCCAGGGCCCGCATGGTTAATTCTTTGGACCCCTTTTCCAATTGAATGCGCGGGGAAGGATCTATGGGGGTACCGCTCAAAAAACGGCGTTCAGCCTCATCAGGAACACGCATGGCGGCTGGACGCATCGACGGCCGATGCTGCTGAAACTTAGGTTTATTATTGAAATTTCGCACGGACAAGCTTATCATGCCTCTTAAGATATGTCTATCAAACAACTGCCATTTCTTTTCATCTTCCTAATTGCTATCAACATCTTCACTCTCAAAGACGGCCATAACTGGGGTGGGGATTGGGGGCAATATATCATCCACGCGCAAAATCTAATTTCCGGCAAACCCTACAACCACGGCATTATGCTGGAAAAAGCCGTGGTTTATCCGCCGGGCTTTCCGTTATTAATAGCTCCCTTGCTTAAAACCTTTGGGCTGCAATTCAAGGCGCTTAAATGCCTTAATATTGCCGCCTGGTATTTATCTATCTTGGCGCTATTCTTTCTCTTAAAGCGTTATATCACCCAGGGGCAGGCCATCGCCTGCGCCTTATTCTTAAGCTCATCTTCCTTCTTTTTTGTGTTTAAACAAAACATCCTCTCCGATATCCCCTTTACGCTTTTTATCATCGCTGCCCTCTGGGCGCTTGAATTCAAACTGCTGGTGCCCTCAATGCTGTTGATTTTTGCCGCCATCCTGACCCGTTCAGCAGGAACAGCCCTAAGCATTGCTGGGCTTATCTACTTTATCTTTATCCAGCGCAATTGGCGCATGGCCTTAGGGTTATGTTGCGCAACCCTGGCCGCTATCGCCGCCCAAACGCTTATTTTGCAGGAAGTCCACCCTGGATTCTGGCATAAACTCATCAGCCACCCTAAGGACACCTTAGTCCACCTAGCCCAAAATGCCTCAACCGTCTGGCAAAGCATCGCCTGGGTCTTGCTGCCTGGGGAAACACCGCTGACATCAATGGCGTTTACAGCCCTTGAGGGTCTTCTCATTATCTTATCGCCAATCACCTACCTGGGGCTTGGCTATTTATTTGTCCGCAAATGCTTAAACAAAAGCCTTACGCTAATTGAGTCCTTTTGTTTTATTTATACTGGTATGCTTCTTATCTGGGCATCAAATGGTGATTCGCCACAAAACTTCGCCCGATACACCCTACCCTTAATCGGGCTAATCCTGATGTTCCTAATACAAAGCGCCAACCATTTCAAGAAAGCAACTTGGGCAAAGTATTTTATCATCACCCTGCTTGGATTAAACTTAATCAACATCGGGATGCTTTTTAATTTTAATGATGATGAAGTGGTTAATTACCGCTCCAATCACGCGCTGTTTAGCTGGATCAACGAAAATATTAAAGAGGACGAACACTACATGACCTGGGAACCGCGTACGGTAGCAGTAATGACAGGCCGCGTGGGGACTTCCTTAATGTGGTTTAATGTTACCGACCCTTCGATCCGCCAGCGCATGATGCAGGAGGGAAAAATCCGCTATGTCATCCTTAACCCCATCGGTGATAAATCCGGCATTGATTACCTGCGCCAACAGTCCTGGGCCAAAGAAGTCTACAATGACAACGGCTTCTATACCATCTTCAACGTAAAATAAAAAACCCTCCGCAACAATTACGCTGCGGAGGGTTTAAGGTGTACAAGAATCAACTTCTTATATTTTCACCACGTTTTGGGCTTGTTCGCCTTTAGGACCTTGAACGATTTCAAATTGAACATCTTGACCTTCGCTCAAAGACTTGTAGCCTTCACCTTGAATAACGCTGTGGTGAACGAATACATCCTTACCATTTTCAGGGGTGATGAAACCAAAACCTTTTTGATCATTGAACCACTTTACTTTACCTTTAACCATAATCTTTGAATCCTCCTTTTACGAAAATTTGAATCCGTGCCGTGACCTAAATAAAAAACCGCAAGGCATTTACCTTCCACCTTACGGCTTTAGATCACGATGCACCCTTTGATTCGTTGGATAGTATGCACTACCAAACCTCACTTGTCAACCTTTAATTTGCCTAGCCCAAGGCGCAATGAAACCCGGGATGTTTAAGGATCTCACGGGGCAGGTACTCATTAAGCTTGCGTAGAATAAGTTTATTTAATTGGCCAGCCGCATCCTTGGACCCCCCAAACTGCAAATACGCCATGTTTAAATTAATCATGCTGTACAACCACTCCCGTTTCTTTTGGCCTTCAATATTATGTTCCTTAATAATGTCCGCATAGGCACGCGCCATGGCCTGGCGCATCTGCACATTAACTGCTGGGTACTTGGTCCGTTCAATTTCAGCAATGGTTTGCGATAAGGTCTTGCGGTCAACATTGCCGACCAAGGCCTTGGCTTCTTTTAATAATTCAATATCCGACGGCGTCAACTGTTGAACATCTTTTGCCAAACGCCCTTCCTTGGCCTGCACCGGTAACGCTACTAATAATATACTGATTAGAATAAATATGGTTCTCATTTTCCCTCGTCTATTGTTATTTGCGCCAAGGCTGGGCTGGCGCGCAGGCTGTCGTAATGGAAAACACTGCAGCCCCCTGCCTTGGTTTCCTTGCACCAATCAAACTGCCCCTGATAAGCTTGCGCGTCATTGATGAATTTATACGCGCCAATCGCAAAATTAAGCTTTAAAGGATCCTCCACCCGTTTAAGCGCATCCGCCACATTCTTCTTAAAGGTCACTAAATCCGGCGGATAACTCATAATCGTAACAAAATCAACCAACCGCGCATTAACCCATACCGGCCAATCCTGGAAAGCCTCTTCCCTCGCCCGTACATAGGAGACACAGCCTGTTGTTGACACCTGCATGGCCGGATTTAAACGGCGCGCTTCCTGGGTCAACATCTTAACTAAATCCGTCACTTGATCGCGTTTCCATTGGCGCCAACGTGGATTATCTTCAGTGATTTTCCCAACACCGCTCTCACGCCTAAAACGCTTAGCCTCCCCATGCCCATAATAGGGTTTCACATCAGGATAGCGGATATAATCAAACTGGATACCATCAAGTGTCGGGTACGCCTGCACAAGCTCGCCTACCAAATTAAGCAATTCCCGGCGAACCCTAGCATCACCCGGCTCTAAAAAATATTGGTTATCTATGAGGTAATCGTTCAACAATTTCTTAGGCTTATTATTGCGGGTCAAAATACCCGGGCCGTATTTTTTCAGCATCTTGGCATCTGCATTCTTGCTCAAACTCAATAGATTAAGCCAGGCATGCACCTGAATTCCTTCACGATGAGCTTCCTTAATCAAAAATGCCAGCGGATCTTGGCCTAATGCTGTTAAACAAGCCTGATAGGGCGAGGCATCGCCGACCTTGGAGGGAAACCATGTCTTATTCCCCCGATAGACCTGCACAAAAAGCAGCTTAACACCGGCCTGCTTGGCAAAACGAACCAAGGCCAGCATATCTTCACGGCTGGACAATACTGGTTTGTGGTCTAAGACCGATACAAAAAGGCCTCGGCGCGCCGGATCATCTGCCGCCGCTTGCCTTGGCAATAACACCATGGCGCCTATCAAACAAAATAAGATTAAACCCCTAACAAAAACCGCCATCGTAAACCTATTTTCTTAAATGAATATAATTAAATTGAAGAATCAGGAAGATTTATTTCTTCTTTAGGATATTCTTAACAATATATTTAGGCCTTTGCTTAACCTCTTCAAAAATCTTACCAACATATTGGCCGATAATGCTAATTGATAACAGCTGGACAGAACCCAAGAACATCATGACAACCAAGACCGTCGTGATCCCCCGAGGGGTCTCGGGCATCATCAAGCGTAACGCAATCTGCACCACAATCCCGACCACCGATATGAAAAACGTAATCAAGGCGATAAAGGTAATGAATTCAAGCGGTACATAGGAAAAAGAGAAAATACCCTTAAGTGCCCAATTAAAATTCTTGACCAAATCATTGGTGCTCTTGCCAAACATCCGCTCGGGCCGCACATAAGGGATCCCCACCTGGCGAAAACCAACCCACGCCCGCAAGCCCCGCACAAAACGGTCACGTTCCGGGAATTGTTTTAAGAAATCAACAACGACACGGTCTATCAAAGAAAAATCCCCCGCATGCAAGGGGATGCGCACATAGGAAAGTCGGTGAAAAATAACGTAAAAGGCTTTATAAAAGAACTGCATCACCGCCGATGTTTCACGCTTGGTGCGAACACCAAAGACAACCTCATACCCTTCCTGCCACTTATGATAAAACTGCTCAATCAACTCCGGAGGGTCTTGCAGGTCTCCATCTAAGAGCACCACCGCGTCACCTGTGGCAATGTCCATCCCGCTGGTAAAAGCCATCTGGGAAGAAAAATTCCTAGAATGGTTCACCGCAACCACATGCGGATCCTTATCAACAAGTTCACGCAGCACAGCCTCTGTATTATCAGGGCTGCCGTCATTCACAAAAATAATTTCATAGTCAACCCCGATCTTCTCAAAGGTCTTGACTAAGCGCGCGTGCATGATGGGAATGGCTGGTTCATCACGGTAACAGGCAATAATCGCGGAAATTTTCTTCATCTTAATGCCTTGTGTTATTTCCTTAAATTCACATAATACGGTTTTTTGTCATTACACATCTGCTCGACAATCAAGGGCAATGCGCTATTATCCGCCGGCCAATGGGCTTGGATATGGCTTAAAATCCCCATCATCTTGACATCTTCATTGGCCCAATGGGAAAAACCATCATGCGTATAATCTTCGCCCCGCCCAGCACCCACCATCTTAACAGGAATCTGTTCTTGGTGGATATAATTGCGGATTGTTTCAAATGGTCGGTACAGCAAAAACGGAGTAATTGAATACACCACAGGCACCTTACCTTCCAAAGCTAACCCCACCGCCATACCCATCATGGCCTGCTCCGCTGCCCCTACATTCATAAACCTTTTAGGGTAATCAGCACGGATTTGATCCCACATCTTATACCCTAAATCAGCGGTAATGACCCAGATATCCTCATTACGCGCCATCTGCGCGTGCAACAAGTCCGCAAAACAACGGCGCATTTTAATCACCGGTTCATTTGTCATATCCGCAACATCCCCATCGCTTGGTTGTAGTCTGCTTCATTCATCACATAATAATGCGCATCAAGGCCACGTAAAAAGGGAAGCTGTTCGACCTGTGTTTTGGCCATAATAATCGTCGGTACGCGAAACCTTAGGCCCAACACATCCTGCAGCTGCACCCTATCATGCCCGGCAACCTCTACTACCTCATGACCAAAACCTTTCAGGCGCCGCTCCAA